>NZHJ01000032.1 GCA_002691265.1 Flavobacteriaceae bacterium
AGAGACTCCAGTGAGATGTTTGGTGAGATGTTTTTGAAACATGTTATTCCATCTTTTTTCAATAATGATAAAGATGATATTCTAAAAAACTCTCAAATGACCTCGGAAGGCGTATTAACTCCTCGATTTAAATATTTATCTGATTATATTCTTTAGCTTGGTTTTTATCTTTTCAGGCTAAAGTGTGCTCTAAACGTTTTGATAATTTCCGTACCTGGTTCTTCATATTTCACGCTGAACCAATAGTCAGTTGCTGGTAATGGTTTTCCGTTAAATGTACCATCCCAACCTTCGCTTAGTGGGCTTAGTTGTTTTAGTAATTTACCGTATCTATCAAAGATGTATATAGTTGATAGAGGTCTGGTATCAATACCTATGATTTGCCAAGTGTCATTATATCCGTCTCCGTTAGGGGTAAAAAATCTTGGGTAATCAATAACTAATACAGACTTAGTTCCGATTCCACAGCCATTTAAGTCTCTGACAGTAACTATGTGTTCACCTGGACTAACATCGGTAAATGTTCCATCTAATTGCCATGGTCCATCATCTAATCTATATTCATAATCACCACTTCCAACCGCATTTGCTTCTATTACATGCTCTTCTGCAAAGGCAAGCGTAGTAACTACTGCTTCTACAATAGCGGGTGAGCTAGGGATTACTTCTGTTGTAACTTCTTTTCTACAGCCAGTCAATATATCAGTGGCTACAGCTGTGTATATTCCTCCCATTAGCGGAGTATGTGCTGCTGTGGTAGCTTCTAAGTCTCCCATTGGATTGATCCATTCAAAAGTATACTCATTAACAGGGAGATCGATTAACATTACTGTTGGTCCTATTAATTCCGTTCCGTTTACATCAACACAAGCCATATAGCTATCTTCTAGGGTAAATTCTGGAAGTAAATTAACTAGTAAGGTTGCATCTGTAATATCATAACATTGATCATCTACATTAGTATCATTATCTACTCTAACAAAAATAGTTTGAGGATTAGAAGTGTTTTCAAAGCTTGTTGGTAATGGGTTCATAGAAGCTTCTGCATCTTCTATAGTGGCATAGTAAGTTACTGTAAAGTTTACAGGGTCTTGTCCATCTAAAATCTGCGCATCTAAGTCTGTTAGATTAAACTGAGCAAAACCATCATTAGCTGTATTTGGATCATCACATATTATAAGTTCTGCAGGTACTCCATCACCATTTGCAATAGCTGCTTCCTGTACTTTTATGTTAAAGCCAGCTCCTGTAATATTACATCCTGTTAGATTATTGGTGATATTTACAAAGAGTTGCTGTGGGTTTGTAAGATTTGTATAAGGACTAACCAGTGCATTTTCTCCATTATCTGCATCTTCTTGTGTTTCGTGATAAGTTACCGTAAAGTTTGCAGGATCTTGAGTACCTAACAATTCACTTGTAACAGTTTCCAGATCAAAGTCAAAGAATCCATCTGTATTTATCTCACAGGCAATTACATCAGGAACATCTCCAATATCTGGTAAAGGATTTACTATAATATCAAAGGTAACAATGGTAAAGCATCCTGTAGTATCATTAGTTACCCTTACATAGATTGTTTGTTGTCCTAGTTCTATATTGCTATAAGTAGTAGGATTTGCAATAGGGTCTATTTCATCGGTAGCATTTTCTAAAGACTCGTAATAAGCTGCACTTACCCCAAGTTCTCCGTTAATGACATATGCCTCGTTAATAGTAATATCAAAGACTTCTATCTGGTCGCCTGGATTATCATAATCGCATAATTCAATATCTTCAGCATCTGTACTTGGTGTTGGATTTGGTAATACTCTTATTGTTAAAGTCGTATAAGCAATACACCCTTCTATATTTACAACTGCTACGTGTAATGTTTGTGGATTAGCAGCATTACCAGCAACAGCAGTATTTGTATATGCTTCAGGATTTTCAATAGCATTTGTTCCAGCTAAGGCATCTTCTTGAGTTTCATAATAAATAACCTCCCAATCTATATTACCCGCTGTTATTTCATCATTCTTAACGGTTAGATCAAACTCTGTGGTTTCATCAGCAACTTCGTCATCACACTCTTCTAATGCTGTAGGCTGTACAATCACAGGAGGAAGAGCAACAATAAGATTAAATTCACCGATACTTACACAGTCATTATTAAGATCTTCAAGTCTTACAAAAATAGTCTGTGGATTGGTTAGGTTTTGATAACTAGTAGTATTTATAATAGGATTTTCTCCTGTTTCTGCATCTATTAGTGTCTCGTGATAAGTTAAACCAAAGTCCGTAGTACTTTGTTCTCCAAAGATATCTTCATCTCTTTGACTTAAATCAAATACAGTAATGCCGTCATAATCATCGTCACAAACAACAATATCTTCTATAATCAACGGTAGCTCTGGTGAAGGAATAGTAACTAGTTCTTGCTCAACTATAGTAAAGCAACCCGTGACAATATTTTCAGCTCTAACAAATATGATTTGACTATCTGGAACAATATTGTAATAAGGACTAATAATAGGATCTACAGCATTCTCTGCATTGGTTGTTGTCTCATAATAGGATAGCACAATGTCTAATTCTCCATTAATAATATCTACTTCGTTATCTTCTACATTGAAGAACGTAAACCCATCATTATCTTCATCGCATTCCTCTATAGGATCAGGAACTACAGGACTTGGAATAGGATTTACTCGAAGGTCTAATGTAATAGTAGAATAACAACCTGTAATTTCGTTTTCCCCTCTTAAATATATTGTTTGCGCATTACTTGTATTAGTATAAGGACTAGCAATTGGATTAGTAGCATTATCTGCATCTTCCTGTGTCTCGTAGAAGGTTATTCCAATACCTGTTTGTCCTTGTAGAACCTGTCCAATACTATCCTCTAAAGTAAATTCTTCTATTTCATCACCAGGATTATTATAATCACAAAGATTAAGAGGATCTGGCTGTGTAAGTACAGGTAACTCATTTACGGTTAATTCTATACTACTTGTATTGTAACATTCGGTTGTGTTATTTTCAACACGAACCCAAACAGTCTGATTAAATGCAGTTATGTTAGTATATGCAAACGGAGTAATGATAGCATTCTCAGCATTCTCAGCATTCTCAGGAGTCTCATAATAAGTAATGGTAAACTCCGAAGGATCTAACCCATTTAGTACTTCCTCATTACTAAGACTTAAATCAAATAATCCAAAACCGTCGGTGTCATCATCACANACCTCNAGAGAAGANGACTCCGTNTTTATCTGTGGAACATCATTAACAACCAATAAAAGTTCTACATAACTAAAACAGTCTGTAGTAATGGTAGTGTCTTCTACTCGAACATAGATTGTTTGTTGATAAGCAACGATATTATCATATTCTTCAGTAATAGGGAATAGGTTGTTCTCAGCATCTGCCTGTGTTTCATGGTAGCTTATCAATAAATTTGGTAATCCATTNGNGATTGCTTCNTCAGAGTCTGTAAGGTTAAATACTCCAAAACCATCTGCATCGGCATCACAATACTCCAAAGCTGGAGGATTACTTACANGGGGTGGTATTTGAACAATCAACTCTAAAGTAGTATCTGAGTAACATCCNGTTACTTCAGTCATATCATCTTCAATTCTCACATATAAGGTCTGTGGATTAACAGTATTTGTGTAAGCTGTCACATTTTCGATAGCATTTATACCTGCATTCATGTCTTCTTCAGTTTCATGATAGGTAACAACATTCTCTGNAATACCAGCCATAATGCCTTCTGTCTTAACAGAGATATCTATGGTAGTTATTCCGTCGATATCATCATCATCACAAACAATCAATGGAGTAGGTGCTGCAAAAACAGGTTTTGGTTCAACAGTAAGAGTAAAGTTTATATTGGAGATAAAACAGCCTGCTGTAAAAGGATCGCTATTATCAACTTCAACACGTGCATAAATTGTTTCTTGTTCATTAACCGTATAAGGACTTTCCAGTGCGTTAAACCCTGTGTCCGCATCTAACTGAGAGCTNTGATAGGTTACNATATATAAATTAGGATCTTGTGACCCCAGTACTTGCGCATCATATTCTGTAAGATCTATATCTATAACACCAGGGGTGTCTGTACATAAAATTTCATCAGGAACTTCATTATACTGTGGAACAGGTAATACCTCNAGNAGCATAGAATTAATTCCAAAACAGTCGTTATCTCTTTCGACCCTAAGATATACCGTTTGTGCATCAGGCACTTCACTTACATATTCATTAGGTAATTGATTTAATTCTAATAATGCATCTTCTTCACTTACATAATATGCAATGGATAATTGACTTGCATCTGTTATATCGTTATTAGGATTTGCTACGATAAGCGATAATACGTATTCATCAGCATCACTTAATGTAAATAATCCTAATCCGTCATAATCATTACCATTCCCTTCACTATTATCACAAACAATTAATCCTGCATCTTCAGGAATAGGATTNAATATNGTTTCTAAATAGAAGTAAGAAGTAGTATAACAGGTTGTATTGATATTTTCAACTCTACAATAGATNTTTTGTAAAGGTGNTAAGTTTACATAAGCTGTAGGATCTTCAATTGCATTTATTCCTGCATCTAAATCTGCTTGAGATAAATGGAAGGTAAGCACATAGTTATTAGGATCATCTCCTATAACAAGATTTTCAGCAGCTTCTTCCAGATTATAAATAGAGATACCGTCTTGTANATCATCAATATCACACTGAACTAGATCAGTATTTTCAATAACATTTGGTAACGGGTTTACAGTGACATTAAATGATCCAAAACTAAGGCAGCCTGTTTCATTTTGTTCTAATCTTATAAATATTGTTTCACTTGCAGAATCAGTATTTGAGTAATTTGTCAATGCTGCTGTAGAAAGAGCATTNATATTATCTTGAGAGTCACTGAANGATGTAAAGTAAGACANACTAACATTNTGTCCATTGATAATTTCNTCGTCTTTTGTGGTTATATCAAANACCTCGGTTAGGTCTCCTGGATTTNTATAATCACATAATTCATAGTCNGTAACCTCTATTACTCCAGGAANATTTACTATAATTCCTTGAGTGGTGGTTGAGTAACATCCAGTNACATCGTCTTCNAAACGTACAATAAGTTCCTGTGTATTAGGATTACTGTTCTGATACTCNGTTGGAAGAACATTAGTGGCGTTATCTGCATCTTCCTGAGTTTCATAATAAGTCACAGTGATANCTGTTTGNCCATTTAATATAGTNTCATCCAATGAGCTAAGATCAATAGTTGTAATCCCNTCATAATTTGCATCACANACCTCAAGANTAGGAGGGGTGNTGATTTCAGGGATAGAGTTGACTATAAGCTCTAAAGTTGTTGTTGCAGCACAANCAGNTTCATNGTCTTCTAATCTTANATGTATTGTCTGATTATCTGCTGTTGTATTTGTGTAAAGATCAGTGATTGAATTTGCATTATTTTCAGCATCTTCAATAGTCTCATGATAAGAAACAATAATACCAGTCTGACCATTTAAAACCTCATCAGTCTTCTCAGATAAATCAAAAAACGAAACAATACCATCATAATCATCATCACACTCCTCTAAAGCCGTTGGAACTATAATATCNGGTGGATTGATAGTTTCGATTAAGAAGCTGCTTATCGAAAAACAGGTTGGGTTAGAATCAGGAACAATTCTAGCAAAAATTTGCTGAGAAAATGGAACAATATTATTAAATGCTGATTGATTTTCAATATTATTAATATTATTGATAGCGTCTTCTTCAGATTCATAATATGTTATCGTAAATTCATCAGAAGTTAATTGGCTTATTATATTATCATTTTGTTGATCAAGATCAAAAATACCATTGCCATCAATATCAAAATTATCACAAGAATTTAGTGTAGGCAGGTTTTCAACTTCTTCAGGGATATAAAATTCAACTAATATTTCATCCGTTGTTGTACAGTTTTCTGAAATAATCACGTCAACTGAATAGGTTCCAGTTTCTGAAACAACTAAGGTAGAAGAGTTTTCATCATCCAAAATAGCTCCGTCTTTATACCAATTAAAAATTGTTTCTTCAAGGCTATCATTAATTTGAGTATTAAGAATAATATCATTTCCAATACACTCTTCATTTCCAGAACCAATCAATATGTCCTCACCTAAATTTATTCCTAAATCAAAACTTCCTGCTTCAAGAAAAACAGCTGAATCAAGCTGAGCATCCGAAGCATCTGCAACTGCTAGCTTTATATGATAAGTTTCCCCAATATTTACATTTGCTTGCGCAATGAAAGGAACAGTTCTTCCATCATATCCAATGTCTGGCTCTCCAACAGGCGTATAATCGTGAAAATACTCAGGATTTGCAGCTTCACAAGAACCATTATCTGGGTGAATATTAGTAATGGCAATCGGAATATCGGTTTCTGGCAATACTGCTAAATTAGTCGTAACTCCGTTTTGATCAGTTAATAAAAAGGCAAAGACATCTGAATAATTACACTCAAAACTACCCATATCATACTCCTCAGAAGCCATAATAAATCTAAAACTTAGTTTATTTGAAATTGGTACAAAATCAAATTCAATCACTGAAGCATTATTAGTTTCATCTTCGATTAAACTATCAAGATCTGAATCTCCAGGCCAACCAAAATCACCAGATGAAGCTCCTCCCATGGATTCATTAGGACCAGTAGCTAGTAGTGCATTACCAGATGATAAAATAATTCCTTCACTGAACGGGAATCCACCACTTGGTTCTAAAAAATGACCAATACCATTCACATCACCAAAATTATTTCCACTACTCCAAGTTATATTTGAAACATTTGCACATTCATTATTAATCAATACATCAGTTACCAATTCTTCAACTGTAAAGCATTCTTGATCAACAGTTACATTTGGATTTACAATTTCTGGCATTCCCGAGTTTATTACAACAGGTAATTCTATTCTGTTATATGAATCACATTCTCCATTTTCGAAGGGTGAAACCCAATATGAATAATTCCCAACTTCAAGCAAACCAGGTTCAAACGAAGTTCCATAATAAACAGAATCACTTCCTCCTTCTTCATCAAACCAATATACTGATCCATCACCCTCATCAGATGATGCACTTAAAGATATTAATGCGCAGTCAACTCCAACAAATGGTTCAACTGTTACTGTAGCTGGTGCTGATAAGCTTGTACTGGATGATAGGTTTAATTCAGGGTCACCTGGTATACCTCCATACTCTACTACATAACCTTTAGGTTGATACGGTCCACTTGAAGCACCGGTATTTGTTAAATCATTCCATGAACCAACTAATCCAATACTATCGTCTGTAATGTGCGCATAATCTTCGTTACCAGCCTGATTTGGTTCAGATGGATCGTTATTCCAATTACTATACATTCCGTTCACAGGACCACCACCAGTTTCTGGCCCTTCTCCAACCCAAAAAGGAATACCAGTACCACCATTCTCAAGTCCCTCGGGACCGGTAACCCAATTCCAATTTCCTTCAACTCCTTGATCACTTGCACCAATCCATCCGGCACCCCCAGCTTGTTCTGCTGATATTTGATTTTCTTCTTCAGACAGAATAGTTACTAAGTATCCTTGCAACCCATAATAATTTGAGTTCTCAGCAGCCTGTTGTGCTTGAATCCATGTAATTCCATTTTGTTCAAAATAAACATAATAATGTCCCGTGGAAGGAAGATAATTAGCATTACCAATTGTGAATGAAAATGACTTGTCAGATGGGTTAGGATTACTTGAAAAGAATACTACTTCATAAACAGCATCAATGATATCTGAAATGGGAATATCTTCTGCTGACAAACTTGAAATTTCTAGTTTACCGTCAGTTACATTCCACGAGGTATTTAAATCAGGATTTGAACCGTTATATATCAATTGATCTTCTCCNGGAGAATAGCCTTCNGAAATTTGGATATATAAAGCTTCAAGAGTATCATCATCGGGGTCTTCAATACTGAAGGATGTAACAATATTTTGTTGAGTTTGTGGACAATAAATTGAATTACCCTCAGATGAGATCACAGGAGGTTGATTATCCTGTCCAAAAATGCTGTATGCAAACAGATATAAAAAAATTAAAAATATCTTTTTCAACATATTATTNTGCATGCATAGTTTAAACGAAACAAATATATACTTTATTGAGAGTCTTTCTGTGAAAGAAATATTAAAATTTTAGGTTAGTNAGATAANNTNTTAATTATCTCNCTTGAGATTTCTGCNAGANANGGAAAGCCAATTGAATCATAATCATATTTATCATCATTGTATATTTTATTTGTATTTACATCAATGGTTGCTGTTAAAATAATAGAAACATTTTTCTTTTTTATATATGCAACATCGGACAATTGGCCGTATGCGAAACCTACCTTATTATAAATTATAATATTCTCATCGAATTCTAATTCTTTATCACCATAAATAAAAAATTTATTAAAGTAATATGGAAACTCATCTGGATTGTAACCAAAATCTTTTGGGTATCCTGATATATAATTAAAAAGAATTTCTCTTTGCTCATTTGTTAAATTAAATCTTTCCTCTTCCTTAAATTTTTTAGGGAAAAATAAAATTTTCATAATTCTATGTAAATCTGTGATAGAAATGTAATTTTTTTTTGAAAAATCCATTTCTTGTTTAATCATTTCNCCGGTAGAGTTAATATAACCTTTGCCTTTTTTTATATTTTCTAATTTTAGTTTTTTTGGTTCCTTGTTATTGTTTTGAAATGAAATTATTGTATCATTTTTAAAAAAATCAACTCTTTTGCCTTCTAGTTTTGAGGAATTTGAAGTTGAAAGTCTGTGAAATATTGTTGAATTAAAAAATCCTTTAGATGTAAATTTTTTATTTAAGTAATCTTGTCCTGTAAATTCAAAAAATCTGTTGTTNGCCTGNTTGTCACTCAAAATAAAAACTTTTTNAAGTTCATTTTTAAAAGTTGTTTTTAATGTGTCATCCTCNAGCATAAAAGGGGTGTCGATGGATAAAATTTTATTTTCATTTAATTTTTCTAGTGCAAATAATGCAATTGGCAACTTAACTGTACTGGCTGGGNAAAAGTATCTNTTTGTGTCAATATTATATTCATANTCGATAAAATTTTCTGTACTATCGATAACAGTTAATTTNACTTGAATATCATTATTATTAATTGTGTTTAATAATTTTGCATTACCAGCTACAAATCTATTTATGAATTGTGAATCACTTGAGGAGGAGCAACCTAAATTTATGATTAGTAGTATGAATATTAACTTTTTCATAATCTATAAATTTATTAATAAAAAATTTGATAAATAATTTAAATTTACGTCTNTCAACTAGCTATCTTTATTAAATTTGTTTGCAAATAAATTTATATGAACTTACACGAGTATCAGGCAAAAGAAATCTTAAGTGGATTTGGNGTNAGGATTCAAAGAGGATACGTTGCTTCAACCCCAGAAAATGCTGTTGCATTTGCNAATAAACTAAACGAANAAACAGGCTCAGATTTTTTTGTTATAAAAGCCCAAGTACATGCNGGAGGTAGAGGAAAAGGCGGTGGTGTAAAGCTTGCAAAATCTATCGATGAAGTATATTCCATTTCTGATAAAATCCTTGGTATGAATCTTATCACTCCTCAGACTTCAAAAGAAGGAAAAAAAGTTCATCAAGTATTAATTGCTGAAGATGTTTACTATCCAGGAGATTCTGAGGTTGAAGAGTATTATATCTCAGTATTACTAAATAGGGCTACCGCAAAAAACATGATAATGTATTCTTCTGAGGGTGGAATGGATATTGAAGCTGTCGCAGAGAGTACTCCAGAATTAATTCACACATTGGATGTTTGTCCTTCAATTGGTTTAACACTTAAAGATGCTNANGAAATAGCCTCTAATTTAAATTTAAAAGGAAATGCCAAAGAAGAAATGATTTCTTTTGTTAAANCTTTGTATGATGCTTATGACAAGTCAGATTCTTCTCTTTTTGAAATAAATCCAGTGATCAAAACAAGTGATAACAAAATTTTGGCAGTAGACGCAAAAGTAACAATTGACGACAATGCTTTATTTAGACACCCAGATTATTTACAGTTAAGAGACGTAAGAGAAGAAAATCCCATTGAGGTTGAAGCAAAAGAAGTTGGCTTAAATTATGTTGATTTNGATGGAAACGTNGGATGTATGGTAAATGGAGCAGGACTGGCAATGGCAACNATGGATTTGATAAAACAAGCTGGAGGTGAGCCAGCNAANTTCTTNGACGTAGGTGGNACTGCNGATAGTGAGAGAGTTGAAACAGCATTCAGAATTATAATTAAGGANCCAAATGTTAAGGCAATTCTTGTAAATATTTTTGGAGGAATAGTAAGATGCGACAGAGTTGCAAATGGCATTGTTGATGCCTGTAAAAACATGAAAGATGAAATTTCTGTTCCGATAATTGTTAGATTAGAGGGAACAAACTCTAAAATTGCCAAAGAAATTATCGATTCCTCAGGCTTGAATTTTCACAGTGCTGTTGAGTTTAAAGAAGCCGCTGATAAAGTTCAGAAAGTTTTAGAAACTACTTGATTTGATTTCTTTTAATTTTTTTATTTGATCTCTGTAAAGTGCAGCTGAGTTAAAATCAAGCTCTTTAGCGCTTTTTTCCATTTCCCTTTGTAATTCTCTTATTTTTTTATCAAAATCTTTAGACTTATGTGGAATTTTAAAATCAATTACTGTTTCACTTATTTCTTCGTTATCGTTTCTTAATAATCTTTTAGTTAAAGGATTATCAATACTCTTAACTATAGGTTTGGGTACGACTCCGTTTTTTTTATTGTATTCAATTTGTTTTGCTCTTCTGTAATTTGTTTCATCAATTGTTTTCTTTATGCTATTCGTAATTTTATCAGCGTATAAAATTGCTATCCCGTTAACATGTCTAGCAGCTCTTCCGATTGTTTGTGTTAATGACCTATGAGATCTGAGAAAACCTTCCTTGTCGGCATCTAAAATAGCGACTAATGAAACTTCAGGTAAGTCAAGACCTTCTCTCAGTAAATTAACTCCAATCAATACATCAAATTTATCTTCTCTTAAACCTTGCATTATTTCAACTCTTTCAATTGTGTCAACATCTGAATGAATATATTTAGATCTAACTTCAATTTTGCTTAAAAAAGATGAAAGTTCCTCGGCCATTTTTTTTGTTAAAGTTGTAACTAAAATCTTTTCCTTTTTATCAACTCTTTTTTGAATTTCATCTATTAAATCATCAATTTGATGTTTAGTCGGTTTAATTTCGATTAGTGGGTCTAATAGACCAGTTGGTCTTATAATTTGCTCTGTTATTATTCCTTCGCTCATTTCTAATTCATAATCCGCAGGGGTAGCACTGACATAAATAACTTCATTTTGTAAAAGTTCAAATTCTTCAAATTTTAGAGGTCTATTATCCATAGCAGCAGGTAATCTAAAACCATACTCAACTAGGTTTTCTTTTCTGCTTCTATCACCACCATACATCGCCCTAACCTGAGGTATTGTGACATGACTTTCATCAATAATTGTTAGGTAATCGTTTGGAAAATAATCTAATAAACAAAAAGGTCTTGTACCGGGTTTTCTTCCGTCAAAATATCTTGAGTAATTCTCTATTCCAGAACAATATCCCAATTCTTTGATCATTTCCATATCAAATTCAGTTCTCTCTTTAATCCTATTTGCTTCTAGTGTACTACCAATTTCATTGAAATATTCATATTGCTTTAGTAAATCATCTTGTATTAATTTTATTACATCATGAATTTTATTTGGAGAGGTAACAAAAATATTTGCTGGATAAATTAAAATAGATTTTTCCTTGCTAATAATTTTATTAGTAAATGGATCAAATTTTTCAATTTCTTCAATTTCGTCTCCAAAAAAATGTATTTTAAAAGCAAAATCGGTGTGAGCAGGAAATATATCAATTGTATCTCCGATGATTCTAAATTTACCTTGCTTAAATTCATCGGAGATTGATCTTGAATATAAACTTTGAACTAATCTGTTTAGTAATTGAGTTCTTGACAAATTAGAATTCTCACTAATTTCGATTGTATTTTCTTTGAATTCTTGAGGGTTACCCATTCCATATATACAAGAAACAGATGCAACAATGAGGATATCATTTCTTCCCGAAAGAAGAGCAGAGGTTGCACTAAGTCTTAGTTTTTCGATTTCTTCATTAATAGAAAGATCTTTTTCTATGTAAACACCTGTTGTTGGGATATATGCTTCTGGTTGATAATAGTCATAATATGAAACAAAATATTCTACTAAATTTTCTGGAAAAAAACCTTTAAATTCTGAGTAAAGTTGGGCAGCTAAAGTTTTATTGTGAGCAAGTACTAGTGTTGGCTTATTTAATTCTAGGATTACATTAGCTACAGTAAAGGTTTTTCCAGATCCCGTAACTCCAAGCAATGTTTGATGTTTTTCATTGCTTTTTATTCCTTTAATTAGCGATTGAATTGCGTTGGGTTGGTCACCAGTTGGGGTAAAATCAGTTTTAAGTTTAAAATTCATATCATAAAACCATTAGATAAGAAAATCATCATCATAATCACTTTCACTTTCAAAATCTTTTTTGTCAAATATTTTTTTTGGAGCTACATTTGGCATCATACCATTTGAAAAAATAATTCTTGGATATTTCAGTTTATTTATTAATTCACCTTCATCGATTAATTCTACGAAAAAAGTCCACATTTTCATAAAATCATATACATATAAAAGTTTTGGGTTATCATGATTAATTAAACTAGAGAGATTGATTGAATCCATCGATTTTGTTGAATTATCAAAGTTCATAAGGCTAATTTCATCAATTTGATTCCATTCCTCATCAACTGTAAAAAAAGATGACATTTCCTCCCCGCTAAATTTAAAAGCTAATAGTATTAATTCATGCAGGTCTTTTAAACTTGAATCCTTGGCAATTTCTAAATCTCTAAAAACATCTTCTTTAGTATCGTTATCTAATATTACTCTAAACCTGTATATCATTGCTTGTTTTTTTGATTAAAAAATTATTAAGTAATATATAAAATTGAACACCAAAGATTAAACTAGCAAATACTAGATGAATCGTTTGTGTCCCAAAAGGAAAATCAAAATAAAACATCATAACACCAGTGATTACTTCAATTAATAATAAAATCATCAAATGATTAACATATTTATTACCAAGTGAGAGCTTATTATTGAGATAAAACAAGAAGAAATTAATTGATACAACAGCGATTGAAAATGTTCTATGATATTCGTAAATGATGGGAATTTCGTTAAACCATTTTGATTTATCATAATAGAATAATTGAGCCTGTTCATCAACAAATTGCCTTACCTGTGTGCCTAAGATAATTTGAATTAATGACAGAAAAATTGCAATTATCAATAAAAATCTAAATTGATCATTTTCTCTAATATTAGATTTTTTAACCCCGCTGAAGACTAAATATATCAAAAGGCATACAATGAATAATGCCATTAGCATATGAATAGTAATTTTAAAACCTTCCAAATTTGAGTCTACAACTGTTTTTCCAAGCCATGCCTGAAAACCCATTGCAATCAAGGTTATAATTGATATTATAGTTAAATGACGAAATGTTTTGAAATATAATATTGAAATAATGGTAAAAATTAAAATTGGAATACCAGAAATTGCTCCGATTAGTCTATTTATATATTCAATCCATGTATGGACTGGGTTAAATATAACATAGTCATGTTTTTCATAAACTTCCCAGTTATTCAGATTTATTATTTTCTCACTTATAAAGTTAGATTTAGCGACTAATAGTTCTTCTTCATTATACAAAATCATTTGACCTTTATAATAGTCGTTATTTGCCTTAAATAAAATTTGTGATTTTTCTGTTGGAGGTATGTAAAAGCCAAAACATTTTGGCCAATCAGGACATCCCATCCCAGACCCTGTCATTCGAACAAATGCACCTGCAATTATCACTAAATAAACTAGTATTAATGCTAATTTCGTAAAAAAATGAAATTTATTTTCCATCAGTCAGACCTAACTTTTCTCCCTCCTCAATCATTAATTTATATGCCTCCTCGTAATTATTTCCAATAACACCTTCAAGAATAGCCTCTTTTATATTTTCTTTTATTATTCCAATTGTTTTACATGGACTGAGATTAAAGGCTTTCATAATTTCCGCTCCAGAAATAGGAGGTTGAAAATTTCTAATATTATCCTTTTCTTCAACCGTGATAATTTTTTCTCTAACAACTCTAAAGTTGTCATGATATTTTTTAAATCTATTTTTATTTTTAGTGGTAATATCAGCCTCGCACAATGTCATTAAATCATCAACAGCTTCACCAGCATCGAATATCAGCCTTCGAACAGCAGAATCAGTAACATTTTCTTGTGCTAGAACAATTGGTCTGGAGCTCATTAAAACTAACTTTTGAACATATTTCATTTTATCATTTAATGGCATTTTAAGTTTTTTAAACAATTTATATACCATTTTACTTCCTTCAAATTCGTGTCCATGAAATGTCCAACCAATTTTTTCATTAAATTTTTTTGTAGGTGCTTTACCAATATCATGTAATAATGCTGCCCATCTTAACCAGAGGTTATTAGTGTTTAAGCAGATATTATCAAGAACCTCTAGAGTATGATAAAAATTATCCTTGTGTTTTTGACCTTCAATTTCATCAATTCCTTTAAGGTTTGTAAGTTCCGGAATTATCAATTTTAGCAGCCCTGTTTTTTCTAAAATTTTAAAACCTTTAGATGGAGTTTTAGTTAAGATAATTTTATTGATTTCATCAATTATTCTTTCGCTGGTAATGATGCTAATTCTTTCTTTGAGTTTTGTCATAGTATTTATCAACTCAGGGTGAATTTCAAAATCTAATTGACATGAAAATCTAATAGCTCTTAGCATTCTTAGCGGATCATCGGAAAAGGTAATATTAGAATCCAACGGTGTGTTGATAATCTTTTGATGGATGTCACTTAATCCATCGTGTAGATCAACTAATTCTCCAAAATTATGTGTGTTTAACGAAATTGCAATCGAATTAATTTTAAAATCTCTTCTGTTTATATCGTCTTCTAAGGTCCCTGCTTGAACGATTGGGTTTCTGCTACTTGAGACATATGACTCTTTTCTTGAGCCTACAAATTCTATTTCATAATCATTATACTTAAAGTATGCTGTTCCAAAGTTTTTAAATAATGTAACAGAAATATTAGGGTCAATAGTATTGGCTATTTTCTTAGCGGTGCTGATGCCATCTCCAATTATTAAAATATCTACATCTTTGCACGCTCTATTTAGAATAAAATCCCTAACGAAACCACCGACAACATAACATTCAATATTATTATCAGAACAATAGTTTGATATTTCGCTAAAAATAGGACTATTTACCGCTTTTTTGAATGCCATTTATCTGATTTTACAAAAGTTACCAAACTCGTCAATTTTAATTACTGATGATGGTTTGGTTGACCAGTTATATCTCGGCAAATTTACGACATAGTCAACTTGTTTTAAAATATGATTATTTATTTCTATAAAAGAATTTGGGAATGCTTCTTTGTGAATATTTGCAGAAGTTGATACGAGAGGTTTATTCATCAGAGAAATTAATTCTAAACAAAACTTATTATTTGGAATCCTAAAACCAATAGATTTATCCTCTGATAATATATGTTTACATAAATTTTTACCTTTTGGATATATTACTGTGGTTGGCTCGACTAAACCATCTAATACATCATTAATAATATTAGGTGGAGTTTCTGAAAAACTTTGTATCATATTATGGTTTTTCACCAGTGATAGCATTGGAGTTTTTATTTTTCTTTTTTTTATCCTGTAAATCTTTTCAACGGCCTTACAATTAGTGGCGTCACAACCTATCCCCCAAATTGTATCTGTTGGATATAATATTACTCCACCTTTTTGGATGTATTTAAATGCTTTAAGGACTTCCTTATTTACAATATTGATCATTAATAAATATATTTACAACAAAAATATAAATACCTTTTGAATAAATTTTTTTTAATACGAGATAAGTATATAAAGTACAAAGATGAAATCATCAATGTAATTGAAAATATAGATTCCAATGGTATTGTTATAAAAGATTTTAGAAACACTGTAAAAAATGTAAACATTGATAATTTAAAAATAAATGTTAAGTGTTTTAAAAAACCTAATTTTTTTAATAGAATTATTTACACATTTTTTAGATCAAGTAAAGCTTCCCGATCTTTCTACTTTGCAAATAAGTTAAGGAATATGGGTATTAATTCACCTTATCCAATTTGTTACTATGAGAAATTAAAGTTTGGAATTATTCAGCAAAGTTTTTACGTTTCAAAAAATATAAATTATGACTTTGACTTAGATTACATCTTNATTAANAAAAAATTAAAAGACAGAGATAATTTGATAAAAAAATTTACAAAATTTACCTTTAGACTTCATGAAAACGNTGTAATGTTCCTTGATCATTCAAGAAGTAATACAATTATCAAAAAAAATAACAATAACTATAAGTTTTATCTTATAGATCTTAACAGAATGAAATTTAAAAAATTATCTTTCAAACAAAGGTGTAGAAATTTTAGAAGACTTAAAATGGATGATGAATTGATAGAAAAAGTGAGTTTANACTATTCTGAGATGNTAAATNGTGATAATCGATTAATTTTTGATATGATTAAAAAATATTCTNTGAATTTTGAAAATAACAGGAGATTGAGAAAAAAAGTTAAAAATATTTTTAGATTTTAAAATGATATCAAAGTTTTTAGCGATTGATTATGGNTTNNTAAGGACTGGTCTTTCTATATCTGACTCAGATAAAATCTTTGCATTTCCTTTGGAGACAATTGAGACAAATAAATTAATCAATCACTTAAGTANCTTAATAGAAAATGAGAATATTTCTAGAATTATAATAGGTCAACCCAAAAGGTTTTCTGGACAGAATTCAGAAATAGAATCTTCGATANTAAAATTTATAGATTCAATTTCAAATATTTTTGATAAAAATCAAATCTTTCGATACGATGAAAGATTTACTTCTAAAATAGCTAAAAAGGCAATCATTTCNTCTGGANTTAAAAAGAAGGCAAGATCTGATAAATCACTTGTAGACAANATTAGTGCTACTATTATTCTNCAAGATTATTTGCAAGCTTATAATTCTAATTCATAAGTTTTAATNTTGTAATTTTGAAAAAATTTTTTTCATGATACTNCCCATTGTTGGCTATGGTAACCCTATTTTAAAGAAAAGAGCCCAAATAATAGANAAAAACTATCCTGACTTAAAAGCGTTAATTAGCGATATGTTTGAAACAATGTATCATGCCAGTGGGGTAGGTTTAGCTGCTCCACAAATTGGAAAAAGTATTNGACTGTTTATCATTGATACCTCTGTGTTTGACAGCGAGGATTTTGAGGAAACCTCAGGATTTAAGACTGCCACNTTAAAAAAAGTATTTATAAATCCANAAATTATTGATGAATCNGGTGACANCAAACCATTTGAAGAGGGTTGTTTAAGTATACCCAATGTAAGGGAAATCATTAACAGAAAATCTGAAATTACGTTAAGTTATTTTGATGAGAACTTCGTTCGTCATGAAGATAGTTTTAGTGGTATCATTGCAAGAGTAATACAACACGAATATGATCATATTGAAGGTGTTTTATTTACTGATAAAGTTTCTCCATTTAAAAAGAAATTACTCAAGGGAAAACTAAACAATATACTGACTGGAAAAGTTTCTGTTGATTATTCTATGAATTTTTACAAAAAGTAGTCTTGATTTTAAATAATTATACCAAGGAAATTTCTTACAATTTAAAACTTTCATACCCAATTATTTTGGGTTTACTAGGACACACCCTAGTTGGAATGATTGATAATATAATGGTTGGAAAATTAGACCCAACAAATCTTGCTGCAGTTTCATTGGGAAATAGTTTTATTTTTATTGCAATGTCAATTGGAATTGGTTTTTCAGCAGCAATAACTCCAGTTGTAGCTGAAGCTCATAGTAAAAATCACACCATTGATTTAAAAAAGTCATTTGTAAATGGCTTTTTAATGTGCTTAATTCTTGGAGTTTTTTTATTTCTAGCAATTATATTATTTAAACCTTTACTTTTTATGCTAGATCAGCCAAAAAATGTTGTAAATCTTGCTATTCCATACCTAGAAATAGTTGCTGCTTCATTGATTCCACTACTAATGTTTCAGGCTTTAAAACAGTATAGTGATGGATTGTCTTTAACTTCAAACCCTATGTACGCGACTCTCTTAGCAAATATTATTAATGTTGTGGTCAACTACATATTAATTTTTGGTAAGTTTGGTTTTCCAGCAATGGGGATAATTGGTGCCGCCATTGGTACATTAGTTTCTAGAATCATTATGTTTTCTTTTTTATTCTTTTTACTGTATAAGAAAGACATAATTAAGAATTATATTAAAGATATTTTTAGATTTATTATTGATAAATCAATGATAGAGAAAATTCTATCACTAGGTTTTCCAACATCATTACAAATGCTATTCGAGGTTGGAATCTTTACTTCTGCTATTTGGTTAAGCGGATTGCTTGGTGAGATAACTCAGTCTGCAAATCAAATTGTATTAAATATATCTTCTATGACTTTTATGATTGCAAGCGGATTAGGTGTTAGTGCTGCAATAAGATCAGGAAATCNGAAAGGTTTAGAAAACTACAAAGAACTCAAAAGGATATCATTATCTATTTTATTACTTGGAATCTTTTTTGCACTAATTTTTACATTATTAATAATTATTTTTAGAGAGTATCTACCTTACATATATATCGATATTTCGGATGTCTATAACTATGAAAAAAATATTATAATAGTTCAAAAATCTGCAAAACTATTTATTATTGTTGCCTTGTTCCAGTTGTTTGATAGTGCTCAGGTAATCATTTTAGGAGCATTAAGAGGNATGCAAGATGTAAAAATACCTACANTTATTGTCTTTATAGCTTACTGGGTAATAGGCTTCCCTATTAGTTTTTATTTTGGTGATATTAATATGCTANAAGAGATTGGGATTTGGATTGGGTTGCTATGTGGTCTTTTATTTTCTGCTGTTTTTCTATATTTAAGATTTAATTATTTANCTAATAGGAAGATCCAAAATGCTTGANAGAATAAAACAAATAGATACTGAACTGCTTATTTTCCTCAATAACCTTGGAAATAAATCTTGGGATCCCCTATGGGTTTCAATAACAGATAAGTTTACTTTTCTTCCTTTATTTATTCTAATTATATTTTTTCTTTTTAAGAAAAATGGAACAAAAGGATTGTTAGTAATTTTATTATTTATTTCTGTTTTAATTTTATTTACAGATCAATTTACTAATGTAGTTAAAGACTTTACACAAAGGCTAAGACCATGTAGATNAGATGAATTACAAGGTTTATTAAGAGACATTGATATAAGATGTGGAAAGTATGGTTTTTTCTCTGCACATGCTGCAAATTCCATCTCAGTGACCATATTTATAATTAACNGTGTTGATGAATCAGTAAAAAAATTTTTGAAACCAGTGCTTATTTTATGGGTAATGATTTTTTCTTACTCAAGAATTTATTTAGGAGTACACTATCCTCTTGATACTATATTTGGTCTCTCATTTGGGATATTTTCTGGATTTTTATTCAAGTATTTATATAATTATTTTATATCTGTGAAAGTATTTTCTGACTAGCTTCAAATACTGTGATTTTTTGTTGTTCTATNTCCTNGAATAATTTATCTAAATTAATATCAACAGATTTCTTATTAAAAAATGATATTCTTAAAGATTCGTTAATAATATTGATTAAGTTAGTTTTATTCTGATTAATTCTATTTCCAAAAAAATAATTATTCTTTTTTGTTAGTGACACGTATTCATTAATACAATCCCAAATATTTTCTAATCCTTCTTTTTTTATACTACTACATGTTACAACCTTTGGTTTCCAATTAGAACTTTTAATTGGAAATAGCTGCAATGCAAGTTTGAATTCATTTTTTGCTTTTATCGACTCTTCAATATTATTTCCATCACATTTGTTAATGACTATAAGGTCAGACATTTCAATAATTCCCCTTTTTATTCCTTGAAGTTCATCTCCAGACCCTGTTATTTTTAGTAAAAGAAAAAAATCTACCATATCAGAAACACTAATTTCATTTTGACCAACACCAACCGTTTCAACCAATATTATCTCGTACCCAGCAGACTCACATAAAAAAATTGACTCAGGCGTATTTTTTCCAACCCCACCCTTAAAGTTTGAAGCTGGACTGGGTCTTATAAACACATTATTCTTTGTNGAAAGCGTTTCCATTCGTGTTTTNTCCCCTAAAATACTTCCCTTNGTAGCTCTACTNGATGGGTCAATTGTAAGAACCGCTATTTTAATCCCTAGATTACTTAAAAAGTTCCCGAAGGCCTCTATAAATGTACTTTTTCCTGCTCCAGGAACTCCTGTTATACCTATCCTGATTGTATTTTTATTTTTAGGCTTGAGATTAGCAAGAATTTGACTTGATAATTCTCTGTCAGAATCATTATTGCTTTCACAAAGGGTTATTGCCTTAGATAAAGCGCTAATATTTCCTTCTCTAATTTTATTACAAATTTNTTGTGGATTAATATTTCTTTTTACNTCCAAGATCGGATTAAATATTTTCTGTAATTAGCCAATCACCACTCTNAATCAATTTTTCAGCGTGTTTATACTTTAATGTTTTGCTCTCTCCGTTTTTGATATTTTTAATTGTAACCTTGTCATTTCTACCAACTTTAGGTTTAGTTCTTACTATAGTTTCAACAGGAATATTTTGTTGTCTGTTTGTAATTGCTCTATTTCTTTGCCTTAATTCNTCTGTGTTAGGGATTTCGTCTTTTGAGGTATTTACTTTTAAAGGTCTNCTTNAGCCTGCCTCCTNAACATTTTTATTACTGTCTGTTGCGATTTCGGCTTTAAATAAAAAAGATAATATTTCCTTATTTACAGAGTCAATAAGTGATTTAAATAATTCAAAGGCTTCAAATTTATATATTAGAAGTGGGTCTTTTTGTTCATGGACTGCAAGTTGTACTGACTGCTTTAATTCGTCCATCTTTCTTAAATGAGTTTTCCATGAATTATCAAGAATTGCTAAGGATATATTTTTTTCAAAATCAGTTACGAGTTGATCTCCGTTTGAATTGTATGCCTTTTCCAAATCAGTTATTACTTGGAGGTTTTTTATTCCATCCGTAAATGGAACAACAATCCGCTTAAATTTTTCTCTTTGTTTTTCATAAACATGTTTGATAACAGGGTAGGCTAGTTTGGCGTTATTTTCAATTTTATTTAAATAATGACTCAGTACAACCTTATAAATCTTGTCTATGATTTCATTATCTGGCATTGATTCAAAAGAGTTAGCATCAATTTCAGTAGTAACAGAAAAGTATTTGATAAGTTCAAATTCAAAGTTTTTAAAATCATTCGCAGCCTTATTATCAAGCACAATATTTTCACAAGTATCATATATCATATTTGAAATATCAATTCTAAGTCTTTCACCAAACAAAGAATTATTTCTTCTTCTGTAAATTACTTCCCTTTGAGCATTCATTACATCATCGTACTCTAATAATCTTTTTCTGATTCCAAAGTTATTTTCTTCAACTTTCTTTTGGGCTCTTTCGATAGAGTTGGTTATCATTGAATGTTGTATAACCTCACCCTCTTCTAACCCCATTCTATCCATCATTTTTGCAATTCTTTCTGTTCCAAATAGCCTCATTAAGTTGTCTTCCAAGGAGACATAAAATTGTGAGCTACCAGGATCACCTTGTCTTCCAGCTCTACCTCTAAGTTGTCTGTCAACTCTTCTTGAGTCATGTCTTTCGGTTCCAATTATAGCTAATCCACCGCTATCTTTTACGAGATCAGAAAGTTTAATATCAGTACCACGACCTGCCATGTTAGTAGCTATGGTAACTTGACCAGGTTTTCCTGCTTCAGCAACTATATCCGATTCTTTTTTATGTAGTTTGGCATTTAATATATTATGAGGAATTTTTCTGATCTTTAGCATTCTTCCAAGAAGTTCACTAATTTCAACAGATGTAGTTCCGATAAGTACTGGTCTTCCAGATCTCGATAACTCAGTAACCTCATCTATGACAGCATTGTATTTTTCTCTCTTAGTTTTATATACTAAATCCTCTTTATCACTTCTCTGAATTGGTCGATTTGTTGGAATTTCCATTACATCCAACTTATAAATTTCCCAAAATTCACCAGCTTCTGTAATTGCTGTTCCAGTCATTCCCGAAAGCTTGTTATACATCCTAAAGTAATTCTGTAGTGTTATAGTTGCAAAGGTTTGTGTAGCGGCTTCAATTTTAACATTTTCCTTAGCCTCAATTGCTTGATGAAGCCCATCACTATATCTTCTACCATCCATAATTCTACCAGTCTGCTCATCAACAATCATTACTTTGTTATCCATAACTACATACTGAATATCTTTTTCAAATAAGGCNTATGCTTTAAGTAATTGGTTTATTGTATGAATCCTCTCAGATTTTATGCTAAANTCTCTGTATAATTCGTCTTTTTCTTTAGCTTCATCNTCTTTTGACAAACCTTTATTTTCGATTTTTGAAATTTCAATACCAATTTCTGGCATTATAAAAAAATCAGGATCATCTTTTCCNGAAAGAAACTCGATTCCTTTATCTGTCAATTCAATTTGATTATTTTTCTCATCAATAACATAATAGAGATCTTTATCAACTTTTGGCATCTCTCTATTATTATCTTGCATGTAGAAGTTTTCGGTTTTCTGTAAAAGCTGTTTTACTCCCTCTTCACTCAGATATTTAATTAATGCTTTATTTTTAGGAATTCCTCTAAAAACCNTTAATAAATTAAATGAACCTTCTTCCTCATTNCCTGAATTAATTNGGTTTTTTGCATCAGCCAATGTNTTNANAAGGAGCTTTCTTTGGNTTGAAACTATTCTCTCAATTTTNGGTTTTAANTCATTAAACTCATGTTTATCACCTTTNGGGATNGCACCTGAAATAATTAAAGGAGTTCTTGCATCNTCTATTAATACTGAATCAACCTCATCAACGATTGCAAAATTATGNNTTCTTTGAACNAGNTCATCAGTAGAGTTAGCCATATTATCTCTTAAATAATCAAAACCAAATTCGTTATTTGTTCCATATGTAANATCAGCGTTGTATGCTTTTTTTCTTTCTGCTGAATTTGGCTTGTGATAATCAATACAATCTACACTCAGTCCATGAAACTCAAAGATTGGTGACATCCATGCACTATCTCTTTTTGCAAGATAGTCGTTAACAGTAACCAAATGAACACCTCTTCCTGTTAAAGCATTTAGGTAAACAGGTAAGGTTGCAACAAGTGTCTTACCTTCACCAGTTTGCATTTCAGCTATTTTCCCTTGATGCATAGCTACTCCACCAACTAACTGAACATTATAATGCACCATATCCCAAACTATGTTTTTACCTGCAGCATCCCAAGTGTTTTTCCAGTAAGATTTATTATTTTTTATTCGTATATAATCCTTTCTCGATGAAAGTTCTATGTCATTGTCATTAGCTTCAACTATTACCTCTTTGTTTTCAACAAATCTTTTTGCTGTTTCCTTAACCACTGCAAAAGCCTTTGGGAGGATTTCGTTAAGAGTATCTTCGCTTACATTATACGCTTCTTCATTTAGTTTATCTATTTGACTAAAAAGCCCTTCTTTTTTATCAAAATCAGTTACTTCCTCAATTTCCTTTTTAATTTTATCAATCTGGGAATTTATTTCTGCGATTGAGTTGTTTATTTGATTTTTAAACTCATTAGTTTGAGCTCTTAATTCATCATTTGATAAGCTATTCATCACTTGCTCAAATGAGTGAATTTTTTCAATTATAGGATTGATTAGTTTTAAATCTTTTTTTGATTTATCTCCTACAAATAATTTTAGAATTTTTCCTAACATTTTCGTTTTATAGTGACTCTTAAAAACAGGTTAAATATACGATATGTTTATCTAATATACTTAAGAAAATTTTATAAGAAATCGTTAAAAGAGATATAGGATGAATTAATATTCATCTTCATTCCAAAGGTAATCTTCGTCAGTTGGATAATCAGGCCAAATTTCTTGAATAGATTCATATGAATCTCCTTCGTCATCTATAGCTTGTAAATTTTCTACTACTTCAAGGGGAGCACCTGTTCTGATAGAATAATCAATCAATTCATCTTTGGTTGCTGGCCAAGGAGCATCACTTAAGTAAGAAGCTAATTCTAATGTCCAATACATGATTAATTAATTTTTTTGCAAAAATAATTTTTTGTGGGAATTATGCAAGATTTTGATGAAATTTTAATCTAAAATTAATATTACCAGTGGGATTCACTAACGTTATCAGAATGTTTTAGAAATCTGCTTAAAACGAAAAAAAAGTCGGAAAGTCTATTTACATATGCCAGGATATTTGAATCTACGCTNNTTTTATTATTGAGTTCAGAAATTTTTCTTTCNGCTCTNCTACATATTGATCTGCAAACGTGACTATAAGAGGAANTTTTATGTCCACCGGGAATAANAAAATTTTTTAATTCTGGTAAATCCTTGTTTAATCGATCAATTTCAAGTTCTATATACTCAANATCNTTTTTTTCTATTTTTACCTTTTCTGAGATATTTTGATTTTNNCCTGATGCTAATATTGATCCAATAGAAAAAAGTTTAATCTGAATATTATTCAAAATATCTTTTATTTTGTCATNTTTNATATAATCTTTTAATAATCCTAAAAAAGAGTTCAGCTCATCNATAGTTCCATATGCATCAACAGACAAGTTATGCTTATTAACTATATCTCCATCAATTAGTGAAGTATGTCCNGTNTCTCCCTTTCTGGTATATATTTTCATTGATTANTTTTTCTTAATNCGATGCACTAAAAATGAGAATCTGATTAAAAGAGCAACAAATATTGGTAATAAAGTTAAATTATATTTTTGAACCCCAGTAATCCAATGTAAAAATAAGAGGACAATTAGTATAATTAACAATTTGATATATCCGATGGACCACTTGGGTACTTTATTTTTGTGAATTGCGAAAATCAAAGCAAAATTAAAGGGAAAAGCCCAGAGAAAATTAAAATTTTGAGCACCAGCAAAATGATTGCTAAAGAACCACAGATAAATAATTAGAATTCCGATTGAACCTGTTATTAAAAAAATTAAAGTATCTAAACTTTTATTCCATTTATTGTTTTTAAAATTAAATATTGTAATGGCTATTATGATTAATGATAATATGAAATTTATTAATAGGGGGGATGGTAAATTTTCACGATAACTTTTTTTTAATTTAGGGCTGTAAATAATGTTTTTATTAATAATACCACCATCATACAAGTCTAAATAGTTCATTAAATTTTCAGGTAGAAAAAATGTTTCTCTTGTATTGATTTTTTTGTCAATTATTGCTCCCAAGCATAAATCAATTCCAAGTGCNGCCCATGAATTTTCATTTATTTTNCCATGAATTAAATCTCTGTAACTAAGATTAGTTTCNGACTTCAATTTGTCATCTNTAAATTTATTTTTNGTATTATCAATAATAATATCAGCNACCCTAGTTGCACAATTNTCTTTTAANTAATTGTATGTATAGTATGGGTTATTTAAATTGTCAATTAACAATTCAATAATTTTCAAAGTAGAATTNTTNTCAAAATCAAGTTGATGTTCAATAATATATCTATTTTCNTTAAAATATCCCTGAACAAAATTTTTATANTTNTGAATTCCTAATTTATACTCAGGCCTTCCNTTTACAAAGTTTGAATAAAAATTAGGCGCATTAAAATNATATATTCCGTAATTGAAAACAATATCGTTTTNTAAAACTGAGTCTCTCACTCTTATNCCAGTATGTCCGAAGGCATCTGCTAAACTTGATCCTTCTCCAATTGAAAGAATACTAATTTCATATCTNTTAAAACTTTCAGTTGCATTNGNATNGNTATTAATNGAATANAATATTAAACAAAAGGTTATTATNTAATTATTTAANTGTTTAATTATCATCTCAGCATATTTAGATTAAGTTTAAGTGAGAAAATATTTGANTACAAGGCAACTGANTGATTTCCAATATCTGTGAAAGCATAATTTATTTCAATATTNTTCATATTAAATCCTATTCCAAAATTCGGTTGAAAGCTNANCTTTTCAGTTGAGTCATATTGAATCTCATTTTGAAAATTACCTGCACCAATCCTTAAATATACTAAATCAATATATCCAAACTCGACACCAATGNCAGGAGTNATACTAGCAATATCAGANGATATGATATCATTAGTTTTTTCAAACAAAATAAACANATCAAAAGCTGTCAATAAGCTATANTNGTTTGTTAGTTNAAAGTCTTTTGATAAACCAATTTGTAATTTNGGAATAGTTATCTCAGATTTTTCAGGAATTTCTTGATTTTGACCNTCTATTGCGCNCTGTATATCATTTAATCTTTCTTCGTCAAAACTCCAATTATTAAATGTTGTTGTAATATCTCTTGCCATAANACCAAATTTCCAACCATTTTTATTCTGATGTTGAATTCCTAAATCAAATCCAAAACCCCATGAACTTGCAAAATCTCCAATAATTCTTCTTATAATTTTCACATTTAAACCATAATTTATGTTCAATAAATTATTCTTTTTTGCATAACTAAATAGAAATGCATAATCTGCAGCTGAAAACAATTCAATTCTATTAAAATCTATATTTCCTTGATTATCTATTAGTTGTGTTGTATCCATAATGTCATCAACAGCAAATCTTATTAGAGAAAATCCAATTGCTGATTCATTGTCAATACTTTTTGCATATGAAATAAAGTTATAGTTTGCAATGTTAGCAAAATAGTTTGAGTGCATTAACGAAATTTCATCTCTCTCAATATTTAATAATCCGGCAGGATTCCAATATGTAGAGTTAACATCATTAACAGATGAAACCACTGCATTAGCCATCCCTATTGATCTGGCATCAACTCCAATATTCAAAAACTCGTTAGAGTATTTAGAGGAGTTCTGACTAAAAGCTGTAATCAAGCTAAAAAATAATATAACCAACAGTTTAGTTCTCATTTTATTATAACAAGATTAGGTGCTACTTATTGTAGTTTTAATAAGAATTAGGTAGCAAATTTATGATTTATTTAGAGGTAAATTATTAGATTTACAACAAATAATTTCTGTGAATTATAAGTTTCTGCCAAATCTAATTACCCTTTTAAACCTTTTTCTTGGTTGTATTGTAGTTTTACTGCTTGTTGAAAATAATCTCGAGGTCAAATATATTTTTATTATTTCGGCTATTTGTTTATTTCTTGATTATTTAGATGGGATTATTGCAAGAAAATTAAATGCAAAATCTGATATTGGTCTTCAATTAGACTCCTTAGCAGACTTAGTTAGTTTTGGTTTGGTTCCAGGAATATTATTGTACAATATGTTTAATGCAGCACCTTCATCTTCTGTTGGTTCAATATCATCTTCATTTGTTCCGTTCACTGGATTTTTAATTACCTTATGTTCTGCATATAGATTAGCTCGTTTTAATACCAGAAAATCTTCCTCTAAATATTTTAAAGGCTTGGCAACACCTGCAAATACAGTACTCATTTACTCATTATCAATTATTTCAGCAGATGGTAGTGTTTTTTCAAAAATTATACTTGACTACAACATTCTTTTTCTTATTACAGTAGTCTCTGGAGTTTTATTAGTTTCAAATCTTAAGTTATTAAACTTTAAATTTAAATCGCTAAAATTTAAAGGAAACCGAAGAAGATTTTTTATCCTTTTTATCTCAATACCTTCTTTGGTTTTTTTAGGTGTTTATGCTATACCTGTAATATTATCTCTGTATATATTGATTTCAATCTTTACCTTTTACAAATTTAAAACTAAATAGTTTTTTTTCTTAGTTCAAAATTTTGCCCCAGATATACTTTTCTTACTAATTCGTCATTTGCCAATTCTTCAGGTTTTCCGTCTTTGAGTATACTTCCTTCAAACATTAGATATGTTCTATCAGTAATAGCAAGTGTTTCCTGAACATTGTGGTCGGTAATTAGTATTCCAATATTTCTTTTTGTGAGATCTCTAACAATCTTCTGAATATCCTCAACTGCAAGAGGATCAACTCCAGCAAAAGGTTCGTCAAGTAATATAAAGCTTGGATTTGTTGCAAGAGCTCTGGCAATTTCAGTTCTTCTTCTTTCTCCTCCTGAAAGCAAATCACCACGACTTTTTCTTATTGCTTTTAAACCAAACTCATCTAACAACGATTCAACTTTATTAATTTGTTCTTTTTTGGACAAATTAGTCATCTCTAATACACAGTGTATATTATCTTCAACACTCATTTTTCTAAAAACAGATGATTCTTGGGCTAGATATCCAATCCCGTTTTGAGCACGCTTGTACATTGGAAATGAGGTAATTTCTTTATCATCCAAATATATTGAGCCAGAATTAGGTTTAATTAATCCAACTATCATGTAGAATGAAGTTGTTTTTCCAGCGCCATTTGGTCCTAGTAATCCAACTATTTCTCCCTGCTTTAAGTTTAAAGAAACATCATTAACAACGCTTTTCNNGCTGTATGATTTGATTAGGTTATTTGCCTTTAATATCATTTGCTTGATTTTTAACCACTATTTTAGAAATAAAAATACTTACCTGATATAAAATTACAATAGGTATAGCGACAATAATTTGGCTAGCAACATCTGGTGGGGTTATAATTGCTGCAAGAATTAGAACTATAANAAGCGCATATTTTCTGTACTTAACCAGTGATTTAGGGGTTACAACCCCAGCTTTGGTTAAAAAGTAAATAATAATAGGCAACTCAAATATAATTCCTGATGCAATGGCAGAGGATCTGACCAAGCTAATAAATGATCCAAGATCAATTTCATTTAGNACCTCACTNGAAACTTGGTATGTGCCTAAAAAATTAATAGATAAAGGACAAATTATGTAATATCCAAAAAGAACNCCAATAAAAAATAATAATGATGAAATAAAAATAAACCCTCTAGATTTAGATTTTTCTTTTGCAAGTAATCCTGGACTAATAAATTTCCAAAACTCGTAAAGAACATATGGAAATGAAATAATAAATCCAGCAATGACGGAAGTCATAACATGAGCTGAGAATTGACCAGCCATTNTTCTATTTTGGACGACAAAAGGGAACTCATCCCCACAAAAAGTTGTTTCTACCCCTATAAACGTTGCTGCTTGACATAAAAATTTATAAGTTGGGAAATCCATTTTTTTTGGACCAAAGATTATGGTGTCAAAAATGAAATCTTTCATTAAAAAACATATAAATCCCGCTGAAATAATTGCAATTAGAGAACGTATAACATGCCACCTTAATTCTTCAAGATGCTCTAAAAAAGACATGTTATCGTGANNAGTTGTGGTCATTATGAAATACCTTCTTTAATTATATTTTGAATATGTAAAACTCCGTAATATTTATTGTCTTTGGTAACGATAAGTTGAGATATTTTATTGTTTTTCATAATCTTGAGCGCATCTAAAGCTTTAATTTCAAAATCAATAATTTGAGGGTTGATTGACATTATATCACTTGCGACTAAACCAGAAATTTCTTGATTATTAAGTAATGTTCTCCTAAGGTCTCCATCCGTAATTACTCCGACAATTGAATTTTTAGATAAAACAGGTGTTATTCCTAACATTTTGTTAGAAATTTCAATTATTACATCCTTAATATTATCATTTTCAGCAACCATTGGCTTTAAATCAGTATCAACAATATCTTTGACCTTCAAAAATAATTTTTTACCAAGGCTTCCACCAGGGTGAAACTTTGCAAAATCGTTAGACGTAAAGCCTTTAATTTTTACAAGGGTTACTGCCAACGCATCTCCAATTACCAACTGAGCTGTTGTACTATTTGTTGGGGCTAAATTATTTGGACAAACCTCAATATCAACATAACTACTCAAAACAACAGCTGAATTTCTAGCTAGAAATGAATTAACATCACCTGTTATTGAAATTAGTGGATTATTATTCATATTCAAGAATGGAACTAAATCTTTTATCTCCGGAGTATTACCACTTTTTGAAATACAGATTATAACGTCATCTTTTTTTATGATTCCTAAATCTCCATGAATAGCATCTGCAGCATGCATAAAAATTGCTGGAGTTCCTGTTGAGTTCAAAGTAGCTACAATTTTATTGGCTATGATAGCACTTTTACCAATACCTGTTACAACAACTCTTCCTTTGGAATCAAGTATAAGTTTTATTGCAGCCTCAAAGTTTTCGTCTATTAAATCAACTAAATTTTTGATACTTTCTGATTGAAGTTTAATAACTTCTTTACCAAATTCAACTATATCTTTTGTGTCCAAATTAGAATTATTATATATAATGCAAAAAAACAAAAATTTTATTAAAGAATTTCTTAAATCAAAAAAGATTGTTTTAACTTAAAGATACTTTATTTAGAGTCTTACATTTAATGAATAATGATAAACTAATTCTGCCTTGTCTACAAAATACTTTTGGGTTTAGAGAATTTAAAGGAGATCAAAAGCAGATAATAAATAACATAATTAACAAGAAAGATACCTTTGTGATAATGCCAACTGGTGGTGGTAAATCTCTTTGTTATCAACTCCCTGCATTAATATCTGATGGAACAGCCATTGTAATTTCTCCTTTAATTGCATTAATGAAGAATCAAGTTGATGCAGTAAGAGGTCTTTCAGAGGAAAATAGTATCGCTCACGTACTTAATTCTTCGTTAAGTAGTGAAGAAGTGAATATGGTAAAAAGTGATGTTAAAAGTAAAAAAACAAAGCTTCTATATTTGGCGCCAGAGTCTTTAGCTAAAGCCTCTAATATTGATTTTTTAAAATCTATCAAAATTTCATTTTTAGCAATTGATGAAGCACATTGTATTAGTGAATGGGGTCATGATTTTCGACCTGATTACAGAAATATTAGAAATATTTTAGATAAAATTAACGGAAATCTTCCCATAATTGCTCTTACAGCGACTGCAACTCCTAAAGTCCAATCTGATATTTTAAAGAATCTTCAAATAGTTGATGCAGCGGTATTTAAATCATCTTTTAATAGAGCAAATTTGTATTATGAAGTTCGACTCAAAAATGAAGATATAAATAATGATTTAATAAAATTTATTAAGAAAAATCCAGAAAAATCTGGAATAATTTACTGTTTGAGTAGAAAAAAGGTAGAGGAAATTTCTGAATTATTGGTTATTAATAATATTAGATCAGTCCCGTACCATGCTGGTTTGGAATCTAAGGTAAGAAATCAAAATCAAGACTCCTTTTTGATGGATGATGTTGATGTGGTTGTTGCAACTATTGCGTTTGGAATGGGTATTGATAAGCCTGATATAAGATTTGTTATTCATTATGACGTTCCAAAAAGCTTAGAAGGATATTATCAAGAGACCGGAAGAGCAGGAAGAGATGGTGGCGAAGGACATTGTCTTGCCTACTATTCTTATAAGGACGTCGAAAAACTTGAAAAGTTTTTGGAATCTAAAAATAAAACTGAAAAAGATATAGCATCGATGCATTTAGATGAGGTTGTTGCCTATTGTAATACTTCAATAAGTAGAAGAAAATATCTTTTGAATTACTTTGGTGAATATTTTGATTCAGAATCAGGAGAAGGTAGACTGATGGATGATAACATGCAGAATCCAAAACCAAAAATTGATGTAAAGGAAAATTTAATTAAACTTTTAACTATTATTTCAGAGACAAAGGGAATCTATAAGCAGAAAGATTTAGTTGGCATCTTATTGGGAAAAAATAATGCTCTGTTAACTTCTCATAAGATAGTTGATAATAAATATTTTGGCAGTGGTAAATCAAAAAATGAGCAATTCTGGAATGGTTTATTGTGGTGTTTGAGAGCTGAGGGCATGGTGCTCAAAAAAGTTGAAAATTTTGGATCTTTAGCGATTACCGAAAAAGGGTTAAAATATTTAAAAAATCCTAAAGAGTTATTAATTCCAATTAATGAAAATAATTCTGTTACAGAAAAAGTACATAAAACAAATATTTCTCAATCGGGAGATATAGTCCTTATGAATAAACTAAAGGAATTAAGAAAAAAAATTGCTGACGATAAATCGATTCCACCATATGTCATATTTCAGGATCCGTCATTAAATGAAATGACATTCAGATATCCAATCTCCACAGATGAATTATCATCAATTTTTGGAGTAGGTGAGGGTAAAGCAAAAAAATATGGGAAGGATTTTATTGAGTTAATTGCAAAACATGTTAAGGAAAATAATATTGATAGACCTGATGACATGGTAGTAAAATCAGCTGGTAAAAATTCATCGTTAAAGTTGTTTATCATTCAGGGTATTGACAGAAAATTGTCCATTGATGATATTGCTCAATCAAAATCCATGCAGGTTGAAGAACTTATTTCTGAGATGGAAACAATTGTTTATTCTGGAACAAAATTAGATTTATCATACTGTATTGACGATTACCTTGATGAAGATCAACAAGACGAGTTATATGATTATTTTATCGAATCCGAATCTGATGATATTGAGCTAGCACTTACAGACTTTGATGGAGAATATGATGAATTTGAGTTAAAACTTTTTAGAATTAGGTTTTTAAGTGATTTAGGTAATTAATAATCCTTTTTTATTGATATATTCGCAAAAAAAAATAACATGAAAGAAGGTTTATTTGCAATAATTTTAACCAGTAAAGGCAAGATAACTATCCAACTAGAATTTGAGAAAACACCAGGGACTGTTGGAAACTTTGCCGGTTTAGCAACAGGTAAAATTAAAAATGATATAAGACCAATTGGTGAGCCTTATTATAATGGATTAAAATTCCATAGAGTTATTAAGGATTTCATGGTTCAGGCAGGATGTCCATTAGGAACTGGTACTGGTGATCCAGGATATAAGTTTGATGACGAATTTAATGGTGATCTCAAACATGATCGACCTGGAATTCTTTCTATGGCCAACGCAGGACCATCAACCAATGGTAGTCAATTTTTTATTACGCACGTTGAAACCCCATGGTTAGATAATAAGCATACCGTTTTTGGACATGTTATTAACGGAATGGATATTGTCAATTCTATTTCACAAAATGATGAAATTATTTCAGTTAACATCAATGCGGTAGGTGAAAAGGCCCAAGCGTTTGATCCTGCCCAAGCTTTTGAAGATTTTAATAAATCAAAAGCTGACAGAATGAAAAATGAAAAAGAAAAAGAGCTAAAAATATTAAATGATCTTTCCAAAGGTTTTTCAAAAACTTCTTCAGGATTACTATACAAATTTGAAAAAGAAAATAATTTAGGAAAACCTGTTTCAGGAAATAAAGTAAAGGTTCATTATAAAGGAATGTTGCTTGACGGGACAGTTTTTGATTCTTCATACAAAAGAAATCAGCCAATCGAATTTACTTTAGGTATTGGTCAAGTAATCAAAGGATGGGATGAGGGAATTTCTCTACTTGGTTTAGGAGATAAAGCAACTTTTATAATTCCTAGTGAATTGGCTTATGGACAATCTGGTGCAGGTGGTGTCATACCTCCAAATGCAACATTAGTTTTTGATGTGGAGCTTGTTGAATTTTAATAGTTATTTCCACTTGATATTGCAGCCAATACTTGGTTTTTGGATGTTGTAATTCTGAATATTTTTAATCAGACATTTTATCGCATAACTAAGATCTTTACCATCGCATTCGATACCGTTTCCGGGTCGAGAATCATCAAGTTGACCTCTATAAACGAGTTTTAGTTCATTATCATATAAATAAAAGTCTGGGGTACATGCAGCATCATATTTTTTTGCAATTTCTTGAGATTCATCATAAAGATATGGGAATGTAAATTTATTTTGCTTAGCATTTAATTTCATCAATTCAGGACTATCCTCAGGATAATTAATAACGTCATTACTAGAAATTGCTATAAAATTAACTTTGTCATCTTTAAATTTATTAGCTAATTCTACAATTGTTTTATTTACATGTTTAACATATGGGCAATGGTTGCAAATAAACATTATCACTGAACCGTTTTTCCCTTTAAGGTCATTTAAGTTTTTGGATTCTTCACTTACTACATCGAATAATGAAAAATCTGGCGCCTTAGTTCCTAAGCTAACCATATTTGAAGGTGTTCTTGCCATTTTTTTTAAAAAATATTTAGTTGTAATTTTACAAAAAATAATTTTATGAAACCACACAAAATAAGCTTTGTTAACGCAGTAACACTAATTTCTTTTGGATTATGGGGTTATATTGATGTAGATTATTCTCCAACTGCTCTGATTCCAGTTGTTTTTGGTGTTATAATTTTAGCATTGAATTCTAGATTGAAAAAAGAGAATAAAACTGTTGCTCATATAGTTGTATTATTAACATTTTTAATATTAGGAGGACTTTTTAAACCTTTAATGAGTACAATAGAAAGTGGAAGTGTTTTAAGGATTACAAGGGTAGGGTTAATGATGTTATCTACATTAATGGCGTTAGTAGTATTCATAAAGAGCTTTATTGCTAACAGATCTAAAAATTAATTGTTTTGAATAATTTATTTAAATCCTTTAAAGATTTAGATATCAGAGTTGGAACTATTATTCATGTTGAGCGTTTTGAAGAAGCTATAAAACCTTCTTATAAATTAAAAATTGATTTTGGTGAACTAGGAGTTTTTAAAATTTTCGACACAGATAACAAAAAATTATACACTTGAGCATTTGTTAGGATTTCAAGTTATTGCTATTGTAAATTTTCCAAAAAAACAGATTGCAAATTTTATGAGTGAATGCTTAGTTTTAGGAGTTGTTGACGACCATTCAGTTATATTGCTCAAACCAGATTCAAAGACAGACAATGGTCTTAGGATTGCTTGATTTACATAATATTACTAAAGAAAATAGCATTCATCAAAATTTTATTTGTTCCATACCAAAAGGCTCTAAAATTTGTATTGTCTGTAAGATATATGACTTTCCCTTTACCAATTTTGTTAATTTTAATAGGACTTGTTGATTTTAACAGTTCTATATTTTCTTTTGAAATATATCCGCTTAAAAGAGGGTTGTCAGTATATAAAATCGGATTGTTATAGCTTTCCTTATCTTTTTCAATAAAAATTGTAGAGTTTCTAAATATTGGCATTGTTGTATTTGTTTGGCCAAAATTTATTGGGTGTGATCTATCAATTTTAGTATTAAAAATCGCACCTCCAATTCTTTGAGCCCCAAAAAACGCACTTCTTTCCTCAAATGAAATATTTTTAGCCGAAATATCATTTTTTAACTCTTTAACTTCAATAAGTTTAGTTTTTTTAAGCCAATTAATTGAGTTTTTATAGGCAATTAAATTACCGCCAGATTTAACCCATTCACTAATTTTATCAGTGACAAGCTTATTTGATATTGAACTATTTGGTACAATTAAAGTTGTGTATTTACTTAAATCAATTCTGTTAAAATTTCTAATATCAAGTTTTGTTAAACTTAATTCGAATCTGGTATCCAAAAGATGCCANATTTCCCCCGCATCATATGCTGTTATGCCATCTCCAACTAACATTGCAACATTTTTTTTATGTAACCTTCTGAAATTATTACTACCAAGATCAGGACCTTCAGCATATCCAGTTTTAACGGGGTTTATCTCAATATTACAATTACTNGAGATATCATTTAATAGTTCATTTAATTCTATATGATTGTTGTTCTGAACAGGTATTAAAATAGTCCCATAGTCATAATCTTTACCTTCCAATTTAAATTTTTTAGTAGCAACTTTAACTATTACCTCATTATCCAATAGTTCGTTTAGTGCATTTGGTGATAAATACTCGTGCCATTCCATTAAATAAGCATAATTGCTTTTTTCAATNCTTGTATTTTTATTGAATTTTAATTGTTTAACTTTTTTTGAATAATTACCATTAAAATTTAAATCATAATCTAAGTTGAATGCTAGNGGAAGTGTCCAGGATGAGACATCATAAAATAAGCTNTCNAAGAATTCAGTTCTNGTTTCAAACATAGCATTTATAAGTCTATATTTTTTCTGGTTTTTTGGAACTANATAGGCATATCCTTTTCTGTATGTTTTATTTTTGTGTTTAACATCAGTATCTAACTCATAAAAATCTACTTCNTGTCTTTCTAAAATTTCAGCAAGTTTTTTCGTTCTGTATCTATCNTTNGAGTTACCAAATATTATNGCTTCATTTTTAAATTTACCCGATTCCTTTGCAGCTTCTTTGTAAAAACTTTTCTGATAATCTAAAATTTCTAATCTAAGATTGTTTGCTGCTTTCAAAGTAGATAGGCCAGTGGTAAGTTGATTTTTTATTGTAAAGGGAAATCTTAATAAACCATTATCGGAATCCTGAANGTGTCCTCTTGAACTTGCTTGTTCAAACAAAATTCCAATAGACCCATTTATGTCAGGAAAAGTAGAGCCTTTTCCGTAGTAGAAATCGTCAAAACTTTCTTCTGAATAATAAAGAGAACCTATTTTATCTAAACTTTCAACATGAAATTTTGCAATTTCTTTGGTTAGTTTTTGATTTAAATCAGGNGTAAGTGGGTGAGTTCTCGATGGTATTCCAGGCTGAAANAAGAAAGTAGCATTGGTTCCCATTTCATGATGATCTGTTAAAATATTNGGAATCCATTTATTAAAAGATTTTATCCTAGCTTGTGATTCTGGTAGTTGTGCTGGTAACCAGTCTCTATTTAAATCAAACCAATAATGATTAGTTCTACCTCCAGGCCAAACTTCATTATATTCTCTATCATTTGGNTCTGAAGTTAAATTTATATTTTTATTAATATTNGCCCAATAAGCAAATCTTTGTAATCCATCAGGATTCATTGAAGGATCTAATAATATGACCGAATTTTTAAGTAGTTCTTGTACAAAATCACTNTCNGATGCAGCTAAATAATACGCNAGTAAGAGACTAGCATTTGAACCACTTGCTTCATTACCATGAATTGAAAAACCCTGATAAACAACTATCGGCTGTTTTTCTGTTGAAATATTTTCATTGTATTCAGTAATTTTTTTATGGTTTGTAATAATTTGATTAATGTTATTATGATTATCTTCTGATGTAATGGTAAGAAGTAAAATTGGTCTTCCTTCGAAAGTTTTACCTCTGTCTTCTATGGTAATTCTATTTGATGCGTCAGCCAATGCATACATGTATTGAACCAATTTGTCATGGGTGACATGCCATTCACCAACTTCATGCCCAATTATTTCTTTTGGTGTTGGAATACTTGAATTTGGTGTTTCAAATTCTGAGAAGTAGTAGTCAAGATCGTATTTTGGATTTTGAGCATATACTCCTANACNAATAAATAGTAAAATATAAAAAAATCTCATGCTGAATACCTGATTAAATGTCGTCAAAACTAACATCAGTAAATTCATTTGATGATTCATTGCTNCCATCTTCTTTTTCATTNTCATNATTTGTTTCTTCCGTTGATTCTGNNTTATCCTCNTTNTTGAAATCTTTTTGGTGTCTTTCGCTAATCACTTCTTCGCCTTTTTCTGAAATCACATAATCTGTCATTTCATTAAGGATATTTGAAAACTCTGTAAAATCTTCTTTATATAGATAGATTTTATGTTTTTTGTAGTGGAAGGAACCGTCTTCATTTGTGAATTTTTTACTTTCCGTAAGTGTCAAGTAATAGTCTCCAGCTTTGGTAGATCTAACATCGAAAAAATATGTTCTTCTGCCAGCTCTTAATACTTTTGAAAAAATTTCTTCTCTCTCCATCTTCATAAATTTTATGATTAATGTTTTAAAGTAAAAAAATTTTTTAATAAATCAGCTAAATCTTATCATCTTTTTTCGTCAGCTGTTTAGAATATACATCCTTATAATATCCATTTTGATTTATCAACAATTCATGATTGCCCTTTTGAATTATTTTACCTTTATCTAAAACAATTATTTCATTTAGGTTTTGAACAGATGATAATCTATGACTTGAAATAATAGTTGTAGTATTCTTGAGTATAATCTTTAATGAAAGTATGATTTTCTCCTCTGTTTCATTGTCAAGAGCTGATAAACAGTCATCCAATATCAAAATCTTAGGTTCTTTGATCAATGCTCTAGCAATACAAATTCTTTGTTTTTGCCCTCCACTTAAATTTATTCCTCTTTCCCCAAGAATCGTTTCATATCCATTACTAAATTTTATTATTTCATTATGAATTCCAGCTATTTTACATACGTTTTCAACTTCCTTGAGTGTTGCTTTTTCCTTTCCAAATCTGATATTATTGATTATTGAATCNGAAAATAGAAATGAATCTTGTGAAACAACNCCAATTTGNTTTCTNAGGCNTTCTAAATNATATTTANTAATGGAATTANTATCAAATAAAATTTTTCCGGCNTCAATGTTATAAATTTTAGTTANTAATTTAATTAGNGTTGTTTTACCAGAACCCGTAACACCAATAATTCCAAGTGATTTTCTATTATTTAATTTAAAGCTGATGTTATCAATAGCGTTAATATTTGATTCGCTGTAGGTAAATGANACATCTTTAAATTCAATTGAGCCATTTATTTTTTTAAGTCCGTTCTGATTATAATTAATCTCTGACTTTTCTTTTAAAAATTCGTTTATTCTTTTTTGTGATGCTTCAGCTTGCTGAATAATTGAACTNATCCATCCNAATGATGCTACTGGCCAAGTTAACATGTTNACGTAAATTATAAACTCGGCAATAATNCCAATATTCTCAATTTCTCCACTTAAATATTGTTTTCCACCCACATAGATAACTAAGATATTACTGATNCCAATTAGNAATATCATAAGAGGAAAAAACAAGGCCTGCATTTTTACAAGACTAATTTGATTGTCTTTATTTTTTTTTGAAAGATTATCAAATTCTAATGATTTATTTTTTTGAATTGCATATGACTTNACAATTTGAATTCCGGTGAAAACTTCTTGGCTAAAAGAAGAAAGCTTAGATAAAGATTCNTGAACAATTCTACTTCTAATATTTATTATTCCACTTANCTTGAATATAGTATATGATAAAATCGGNAGTGGGCTNATTGTATAAATTGTTAGCTCNGGAGATTGTCTNTACATGTAAAAAAAAGTTATTATTAAAAGGGTGATTGTATTGATTGAATACATCAATGCTGGTCCAAAATACATTCTTACTCTTGAAACATCTTCACTTATTCTATTCATCAAATCACCAGTTTGGTTTCTTTTGTAAAAACTTAACGATAGCTTTTGGTATTGAGTGTAAATTTCATTTTTTAAATCAAATTCTACATATCTAGAAACATTNATAATTGTTTGTCTAGTCAAGAACGTAAATATACCAGCAGCAATTGCAGCTAAAAGAATTAAAAAAATATTTTGAATAAGTTCTGTTTGAACTGTTTCAATGGATATTATGTTACCTTTTCTGAACTCATCAATTACATTTACTGATTCTCTAATTAATCCAGGTGTAAATAGCAATAAAATTCTTGCAATAATTATTATAAAGAAACCTAATAGCAGGTTAGTTTTATATTTGAACAGATATTTATTTAAATATTTTAATTCAGTCAATGATGTAAATATTTTTAGATAATTAATATTATCTTGCGGTAATTTTAAATTGTTCNTTTAAATGTTAAATCGAAGACACATCAGGCTTAAAATAATGCAATATTTATATGCTGCCGAAATATCTGATTTCGAAGATACAAAAGAACATTATAAAAATCTTACCAACAGNATTCATTCTCTACATTATTTGTTTCTCTTACAAATTTCATTCNTGATTGAAATTTTAAAAAAGGCTAAGGATAAATATAACATTTCACAGCATAGTGTCATCGGTAATGTTAGTGATAAGTATAGTAACAAAAAATTTTCTGAAAATATATTTTTAAACGATCTCGCATCAAACTTAAAAATAGTTGGATNATTAAAGTCTAATGACTTNATTGATTGGGAGGTTGATTATAAATATGTTAACATAACCTATGATAAGATAATTAATAGTGAAATTTATGATTCATACATGAAAAGTAAAATAAATTCTTTTGCTGNTGATTTAATGTTTGTTTACGATATTTTCAAAGAAATAATTATAGTAGATGAAAAATTTCAAGCTTTCATTGAGGAGAAAAATATTTATTGGATGGACGATTTTCCGTTAGTTAACACATTGCTGTTAAAGTATTTAAAAAATTCAACAAGAAATAATTATGAAAAATCATTTCACTTTAAGTTATTTTCAAATAAATCAGACAAAAAGTATGCTGATGATTTAGCCAACNATTCTTTACGGAATTTTGAGTCCAATAATGAATTGATAAATAAATATGCAGCAAATTGGGATATAGATCGATTAGCAAAAGTTGATTTGGTAATTATAAATTTGGCTATTTCAGAACTAAAAGAGTTTAAAGATATACCTGTAAAGGTTACATTAAATGAATATATTGAAATTTCAAAAGATTATTCAACCGAAAAAAGTAGTTTCTTTATTAATGGAATCCTTGATAAAATAGTAAAAGATCTAATCAAAAATAATTCTTTAATTAAAGAGGGTAGAGGTTTGAGAGAATAACATTTTTTTTTACTTTTGAACAATTAATAATTCTTCGATGAAAAACATAATTTATTTATTCGTATTTGCATTAGTTTTTACTTCTTGTGGTGATGATCCGTTTAGTAAAGTGAAAACAGAAAATGTTGAGCAAGCAGCCGTAAGAGATAATACTCCTTCTAAATTTCCTGTTATGACTTTTGATAAAAAGCTTCATGATTTTGGAACTATTATGGACGGTGAGGCTCAGGAAACAGTTTTTTCCTACACAAATACCGGTGAAGCTCCCTTAGTTATTACTGAAATAAAGTCAACTTGTGGATGCACAGTTCCTCAGGATTGGAGTAGGGCACCATTACTTCCTGGTGAATCTTCTCAATTTACTGTAAAATTTAACGGAAAAGGCATGAATAAAACTTCTAAAACTGTTACAATTAAAGCCAACACGCAAAAAGGAACGGAATCAGTAAGGATATCGGCTTTTATTAACAAGCCTGGTGGTGTAGCAACACCTGCTGGGCCTATTATTCAGTAAATATGGAAAATTTTTCACAGTTTACGCCTTTTCTGCTAATGTTTGCAGTCATATACTTTTTTATGATTGCACCGCAAATGAGGAAGGCAAAAAAAGAGAGAAAATTTCTTACTGATTTAAAAAGTGGTGATAGAGTTGTTATGAAGAGTGGTATGCATGGAAGAGTAAACCATATAAATCAGAAAGAGGGAACATGTATTATAGAGACTACAGCTGGAAAATTAAAGTTTAATAAATCAATGATTTCAATGGATGCTTCAAATGAATTAAACAAGTAGTTTAGTCAATTAAAAAATGTATAAGAAAATAATATCTCCATTTTTATTCTTATTTGATCCTGAAAAAATCCACACTTTTACATTCTTTCTGATAAAAGTTTTTTTTAAAATCCCAATTCTTGGTTTTATAATTGAATCTTTTTATAGAGTTAAGAGCCCAAAACTTGGAAGAAAACTTTTTGGTTTAACCTTTGAAAATCCTGTTGGTATTGCTGCTGGATTTGATAAAAATGCAACTCATATTTCAGAATTTGAAAAGTTTGGATTTGGTTTTATTGAGATAGGGACTGTTACCCCTAAACCCCAAGATGGAAACCCAAAAAAGAGATTATTTAGGCTAAAAGAAGACACTGCCATAATTAACCGAATGGGTTTTAACAATGACGGAGTAGTAAAAATCAAAAATCGATTAAAGAAAAATTATAATGTCCTTATTGGTGGTAATATCGGCAAGAATAAAGTCACGCCAAATTTTCAAGCAAAAAATGATTATTTAATTTGTTTTGAAGAGCTTTATAATTACGTTGATTATTTTGTTATAAATGTTAGTTCGCCTAATACACCTGGATTAAGAGAATTACAATCAAAGGAATTTTTAAATGATTTGTTTATTGATCTAAATAAATTCAGATTAAATGAAATCATTAAAAAACCAATTCTTATTAAGATATCACCTGATTTAAGTAAGGAAAAAATTCTCGAAATTCTAGAAGTTATAGACACAAATAATATTGACGGGATAATTGCAACTAATACGACGATTGATTATCCTAATTTAAAGTCTAAAAATAAAAACGAAACAGGTGGCTTGAGTGGAGCCCCACTATATGACAAAAGTAATGAGGTCATCTCTTTTATTTCCAAGAAAACTAAAGGAAAACTTCCAATTATTGGTGTTGGCGGTATATCAACACCGGAACAAGCAGTAAAAAAAATTGAAGCAGGTGCTCATCTAATACAGTTGTACACGGGAATTATCTATGAGGGCCCAGGAATTGTGAGAAAAATTAACAAAAAGTTACTTAACCAAGAACTTTAAATTATCCATATTTTCACCAGAACTAATTGAGATGAAATACAATCCTCTCTCAAAAGTACCAACATTAATTTCTAGATCATCTTCGTTATTAATAATTTTTGAATTAATCAGTCTTCCATTTAAGTCAAAAATCTTGTATGAGTCAGGTAAAATATTCTGATATCTTATATAAATAAAATTATCTGCAGGGTTGGGGTAAATTGAAATAGAATTGATGCTATTCTGATTTAAACTTAAGTATTCAGTACTGATTAATTTTGATTCCTCAGAACCAAAATTAGTATTGGTATAAATAAGATCTCCTTCTTCAGTTGTTAATTCATAAGATTCATTACCAACCATCCAATTATATCCATCCAAACCGTTTCCAGCCGTATCGTAAATTGTGAATGTATAGCACTCAGATTGAACCACATCAAATTCATGATTATGTTCTCCATTTTGCTCATATGGACCACCTTCATACAGTATGTTTCCTGCACTATCTTTAAATTCCCATGTATTTTCGTTTAAATCAACTATAAACAGCTTTAAATTAACCTTAGAAGTTTCATAAATATTTGATGTGAAATTAATATACTGAGGAAATACTTTTGTAATGCTTTCACTACCATTGTAAATTTTAAGTGCTATATCATACAGGCCAGGTGTATAAACATGTGATGGATTCTGATCGGTGTAATCAACAATATCGTCACCATCCACATCCCATTCCCAAGCTGTTGCTCCTACACTCGTATCTGTAAAATTTACTGTCATATAATCATCACAGCTCTCATTAATTTCAGCGTCAAAGTCAACATTAAAAGAAGGACATTCATAATATGTTCCTCTAAATACATGATAACCAGCATACATGTAAGCATACTGTTCTTCACTAAAAAAATCAGTACATACGTCTGGTGAATATGACATAATATTTGATGTGTCAGGCTCATATACCTGTCCAAGTGCATCAGTTGCATTTCCATTATATAGACAATTAACAGAGCTAACATTTGAGCTGTTTATGAGAGGGTCTGCGGGTGTATCACAGAATCTGTCTCCAGTGGTTGCACAATTGCTTCCGTTCACATATTCATCAGTAGAGCCAGGTACGTTTGAAGTACCATGTGTGTGTAAAAGAACAAAATGATGCCCAAACTCATGAATTAGAGTAGAGCTGATGTTATTAGTTGTGGCTTGATTATCCATTACAATCACATCATAATATTGTGAATTTTGAGGGAAATGAGTATAACCAGCTATAGTATTATCGTTTATGGATTCGACAAAATATAGATTCATTATATTGCTCTGATTATTCTGATATAAAATAGACATATCATCATAATCAAAATTATACAATTGGTTATTT
>NZHJ01000033.1 GCA_002691265.1 Flavobacteriaceae bacterium
AAAAAAAGNGATTTACNNATNTAANTCGCTTTTTTTGAAGTNGTAATNNATNAANTACCAACTCCACATATCGTGNTCAAAATTTCTGATNTTNTCTTTNATTCTTTCNGATTCNAGTAANCTCATAAAGGAATTATTCTTAATATAATCTTTTACTTCCCTATTNTCATANACATTTTCCTCTTTGTATATCACAGAGCTAAATCTTCTAGAATTAATAATATCATCAAAAGAAACGTACTTGGATGTATTTCTGTTATTAAATGCTTGACCCTTCTTTAAGATTTCTCTTGCATGAGGATAATATACCCAAAATAAAGGGATTATATTTTCCTTTATAGAATCTTCAGGAGCGCTTGGACCTGAAACTTGTGAAGCCTCAAATTCAGCAACCATTTCATCAAACTGTTGCTTATCTTCTGGGGCTCCAAAAAGAGGATCTAGTCCATTTTGATTTTCTAAACCATCATTTACTCCGTCACCGTCAGTATCAGCTAGTTGAGGGTCAGTTCCAAAAATATCCGTCTCATCTAAATCAGAAATACCATCACCATCAGAATCTTCACCGTTAGGCTCATCAAGGATTCTTGGATCAATCATAGCACCGCCGCCGCCAACATCGCCAACTCCGTCTTCATCCAAAGAAGTAGCAACTGGAGCAATACCAATTGGTCTATAAATTAACTCAGAATATTTTTTGTCAAAATACCATATTCCCTTAATCAGCCACTGCTTAAGTTCCTCAAATTGGAAGTTCTTGTAATAAAAATCAGTGTCTTCAACAAAAAACTCTGTATCAAGGATTTCACGTAAAACAGCTGTATACTCATTAATCGCATCTTGGCTTAATTCTTCAGGTATACCCTGTGGCTGAACAACCCTGACTGGACCATCAGCACTAGTAAATCCTAAAAATTGAGCATAGGAGAAAACCTCGTCTGTTAACTCTTTGTAACCTGTAAATTTTTTAATTGTATAAGGAAAAATTGGATTAAAGGTAGAATCATTTGCTAAAACTTGTTTTTCCTCAGCTGATATTTCCTCTTCATAAGGATTAAAGTTGTACTTATCGTACTGAACACTTATTCTTTCTTCAATTACAGCTATAGCATTTTTAAACTTTTCTCTCCCTTCATCACTAATAATCCTTCTTTTAAATATATTTTCTACCCTTTCATCAGGTAATCTTTCAATAAACTCTCCTTCACTTTCTGTATTTTCAGCGTCGTATACAGGTAAATTAAATTTCTCTATTTCCTGTTTAAGCCACCATATCATAGGTCTTCTCTCGTCACCTACAACACTCGTATCTACAGGGTACAGTAAAGGGTAATTTACTCTTTGATCAAGATCAATAATTTCCCACACTGTGGTAGACCATAAAATATCCTTATCATTTACATAACCATACTCTAATGGATCATCTTTATCCTCTTGAACTTGTACAGCTGTACGTACTCCAATATCTTCAGGATTGACAGCGTTAAGTATATTACTTACTCCTGTTTTATATCCCGAATTTTGAGAAAAAATACTATAAGAGAATAGTAAAAAGAAAAAGAAAAATATTTTATTGAAAAATTTCATTTTAGTTTATTTATTATCTAACTGTTAAAACAACTTGATTTTGAGAAAACAGCGACTTTCTTCCTTTATCAATTTTAGAACTACTAAAAACTATATCTGAGATGGTAATTTGTGTACCTCTCCTAGCTTTTTTGATTTCACTCTTAAGTCTGTCATTAAATGCACCATTTGTATTTCTAACAACACCTAAATTACGAAGTCCAATTCTGACTTTAAATTCAGAAACTCTTAGCTGAAGACTATTATCAAGTCTCTCGTTATTAAATGTACCACCAATTTTTCCAGTCAAAATTTGATTTGCTGAAAACTTATCTCCCTTTTGAGAGAAAGAAGCGAATGGATCTGGAACTGCAACAACATCAAAAACTACTGGAGGAGAAGTAAAGTTTGTTAATTTATCCTTAACCACAATAGAAACTTTTCCTGTTCTACCCTTTTTCTGATTTGTCATTATAAATTCACCATTCTTTCCAGGTTTAATTGTAGGAGGTGAAACAATTTGAATATTATCGTTTGAAACTCCAGGCATTGTAATATTTAATATATTTTCAATATCCTCGTAGACAATATTCATATCCTTGTTTGAAACATTTGCTAATGGAGGATTCACAAAATATTCATGATCAATCGGGATAGATTTCTCAACATCAACACCATTTTCGGTTCTTACAAAAATAATTTCACCAGTCAATTGTTTAGCACCAGCAGAACCAACATTTAAGTTTAGTTTTTCTAGAACAACTTCTCCGTTTTCCATAACNTCAATTGCTCTATATTCTTTNATTGGNGNNTTACCATTTTTAATTTTAACCTTACTTGCNACNAATGTTTCATCATATTTNCCAAGAGCTACNGTNCCTTCTAATTTTGAATTTTCATAAAAAACATTNACATTCATAGGNATAGCTCTTAATGAAGTTAAATTTTCACCAAGAATAATTTCATTAACAGATGATATCATACTTTGAATTACATTTTCAACATCTTCTTCCATCAATGTAAGCTTNGTGATGGATGCAATTTCAGGAAATCCTTCGAAATTGAAATGAAGCCAACTTTTGATTTTATCGTCAGCTTTTCCAACCTTAACAACATCAGTGTTAAAGCTTTGCTCAATTTGTCTTATTAATCCAGACTTAGAATCATTCCAAATTTTATTTTTTGTACTGTCAAGTGAAATATCTGAGTTAGTAATTTCATTAANTGCTACATTTCTAAAGTTATTTACAAGTCTCACAAATTCCTTNCCAGCATNGGTGTANCCAGGATTTTCCTCATTAACATAAGCTCCGTTGAAGAGCATTTCATCATAAGCCGCGGAATTATCCATTACTTCATAATCTCCTACCATTTCTGGAATAGATCCGTTAATTGTTCTCTTAAAATCATTTTCCTTTTCTAAAATAGGTCTTTTGAAACTTTGATAAGTAACTTTATTAACTTCATAAGGATAAACAAATTCATTTTCAGATTTATTAATGAAATCAGTTAATTCATTTGCCGCTTCAGCAATTTTACTTATCGGTTGATATGCAGTATACCACTGCAAAGAATCGTTTTTAGCACTATTTTTTATTACTTGAACTGCTGCTTTGTTACTTTCTTTTAAGGATTTTGTTGATTTTGTTACTTCTCTGTCGATTTCACCAAAAGTCATTAAAACTTCCTTTGACATATTTAATGCTAGCATCGCAATAAATACAAGATACATAAGATTAATCATCTTCTGTCTTGCGTTCTCTTTTCCTCCTGCCATAATATTATATTTTAGCGTTAATTATTAAATCAACTCCGGTAAAAGCGGGGTCGAATAATAAAAATTATTTTTTATTCATAGCATTAAGAACCCCACCATATACATTATTTAGAGATTCTAGGTTTTTAGCTAAACTTTCCATTTGAGTTGTAAGCTTGTTTGCGTTGTCAGCAAATTCCTTATTGATTTTGGCCAACTCACCTGCATTGTCTGCACCAGATTTAGCAGAAGTCTCAAAATCCTTAATACTTTGTGTAAGACCTTTTACAACTGATTCATCTAACTTTGCGTTTTTGAACATTTCGTCAATTTTGTCGCTCATTAAGGCCTTTGGACTCTTTTTGTCACCAGAAGAACCCTTTTTACCTCCAGCTAGCTCAGGATATACCTCTTCCCAAGCATATTCGTCAGCAGGTGGATCAAATGCAGAAAGGGCAAAAATGATCGCCTCGGTTACAAGTCCAATTGTTAACATAACATTACCTGTTAAAAAGCCTATTGAAAAGTGAGTAATTTTCATTAATGCTCCAATAATTACTACAGCAGCACCCATTCCATAGGCAAAATTCATTTGTGTTTTATTAAGTAATCTCATTTTTTATAATTTTAATTGTTGTTTTTATATATTATTTGATAGAACTTCTTCTATTATTTTGTTTTCTAATTGATGCATTGGTCATTGCGTTTGCAGTCATATCTGCACCAAGATAGTCATGTACGGTTCTGAAGCCAATATAACTTCTAGCTTGATCAGCATTTTCATAATCCCTTGAACTAACCTGTAAGAAATACTTTACATCTTTCCAAGAACCACCTCTAACTACTTTTAACTCGTTTTCTTCGTCATTTACATTTGGATTAATTGTTGAAGAAAACTCGTATGCTTCAGGCTCATAAGACGAATCAATCCATTCAGAAACATTTCCTGCCATGTTGTATAGATTATAACCATTAGGGTCATAGGCATTTGCTTCAACTGTATAAAGCGCCTGATCAACTGAGTAATCACCTCTCATAGGTTTAAAGTTAGCCATGAAACATCCTCTGTCATTTTTTGTATATGGTCCTCCCCAAGGATACATAGCACCTTGAAGACCACCCCTTGCAGCAAATTCCCATTCAGCTTCAGTAGGAAGTCTGAATTCAGGAACTAAACTCTTTTTCTTTTTGGTTTTTTGGTAATCATTTTTTGTCTTAGTTCTCCACTCACAAAATGCCTTGGCCTGATGCCATGTTACTCCAACTACAGGGTAATCATTGTATGCATCATGCCAAAAATAATCATTATGCATTGGCTCATTATATGAGTAATTAAAGTCCTTAATCCAAACCGTTGTATCAGGGTATATAGGAACGGGAATTTGCTTTATGAAATTACTTCTTTTACTTGAAGGGAACCTTTCATGTATATACTCATCATTAATTGTTATTGTTTCTTCAACTTCACCATAACCACCACTTGGAGTTGCTAGTCTGATCTCAAATTGTCTAAAAGAACCAGGCTGAGATACATCAGTAACCTGCATCTGATCATCTTGAATTAATTGTCCAGTTTGTTGATCATATAACTCTTCAATCGCCATTCTTTTATATTCTTCCATTCTTGCCAAGTATCCATTTGTACCTGATAAGTTTGAATATTTATTTTCGTATGCAAATTGATCAACCTTCCAAGAAAATACCATATCGTTAAAAATCTCATCTTCGTCAAATAAAAACCTTCTAACAACTTCTGCATATTCACTATCGCTATTAAAGAAGATTGAATCTCTAGAGTATGATGATTTATTATTTACATAAGTAGGTCCATAATAATCCAAATCTACATCCCAGTCTAAGTCAGTTTTTCCATCCCAATCAGATTCATCATCAGATTCTTTACTGGCTTTTTCAGATTTATACAAGTATTGAAAATACTCACTTTCAGGACCTATGTCGTCTCTGTCTCTGAATTGTTCTGCTAATGCTGTCCTTATAACAGAGTCTCTAACCCATCTTACAAATTGTCTATATTCAGCATTGGTAATTTCGGTTTCGTCCATGTAAAATGACCTAACTGTTACCGTTTTGGTAGGGGCATCTTGAATTGATGGCATATCGTCATCAGATTTACCCATAATAAAAGATCCACCTGGGACTAAAACCATCCCAAACGGCTTTTCTGCATAATATTTGTTCCCTTTGACCCCAACAAGTTCACCTTTAGATTTATTTACGTTTCCGTTAGAACCACAACTAAAAGCTACTAGTGCTACTATAAAAAGTTGTAAAATTTTTCTCATTTTATACATTACTTTTAAAAAAAAGTGGGTTAAACTTACCCATATAAATTTAAATAAACAAATTATGAAACATTATAATGTAATGCTATTGTTTTAAGTTTTTTAAAAATAAAAAAAAACTATAATATATTTTTCTTTATTGCTTTAAACCATCTATCAGGAATTATACCATTTTTAGCGGTTTCATAATCCTCTATTGTACAGGATAATAACGTGGTTTGTTTCAGTTTAGTATTTGAACCTTCACCAAAAATTTCTATCCACCATCTTGAAGTGATTTTATTCTTATAGAAAATTAACTCATATTCGTCTACAATCACCGTGAATTTTTTGTATTCATCTTCATTGCTAAAATCAGAATCAATTATTCGACAATTTACCCCTTCGATAAAATACCATATTATCTGTGAAATAAGCATCTCTGTAACTTCATCCTCATTTGAGGATTTGTATTCGAAAATACCAAACGAACTAACTTTATTACTAATACCAGCGTATCTACTAATTGCACATATTTCTTTACCGTCAAAACCGTTTGGAGAGAACTTTTGTCTAGAACTCAAGTCAGCAGCTCTTATTGATTTCATATCTATACTAACGATATCAGCATCCCTCATGACAGGTTCTACCAATCTGATTTTTGAACAAACCTCACCGAGACGGTATGCTTCAAAATATAAATTATCCATCAAATCTATTTCCTCTTGTGAGTTATGATATGTTTGATATCCAATGTTAGAATAATTGAATAAATTGTGTGGCTCATCAAGGATTACTTTACCTAGATAACTAAGATTATTGATTGGTTTTGAGGAATCGCCCAAATCAAAATTTGAATCAACATTGACAATATTGACGGTATTTTGAATAGAATCATATGCTCTGTATACAGCGTATAATAGATCTTGACTACCGCCAATAATTACAGGTATTATATTTTTCTTGAGTATAATTGTAAGAAGGGAAACTACTCTTCCATATGTTTCATCAGCACTATCCCCTAGAATTAAATTTCCTAAATCGGCAATTTTTGAGGACCAGTTTCCGGGATAAAGATTGTATAGCGATTTGCGTATCTCATTTAAATTAAGATTATCACCTAAATAATCAACTGAATTTCTTTCTTCGGGAATACCAATTATCGCAATTTTTACAAGGTCCAAATCTGGAATACCTTTTTCAGATGAATGAATACTGATTCTATTTCCAAGAATCAATGGAGTCATAAGCTCATTGTGAACTATAAGGTGATCATCCACAGGTTTTAACAAATCGTCAAAGGGTGATGTTAAATAGTCTGAACCCATGATTTAATTTTTCTACTTTTTAGATGTATTTGCTTTGTATATCTCCTTGGCTTGATCTAAATCAATTGACGCAACATCAAGATTTTTATCTAACAAAATCTTCTTTTTAGATTTTATCAAATAAAATTTACCCCATCTGCCTTTTTCAACTTTAATTCCTTCCTCTTCCCAGTTGTGAATAACCTTGTCTTTTTCTTTTTGTTTCTTTTCTTCAATTAATTCTTCAATATCATCAATCGAAAGATTATCCCAATCATAATTTTTATTAACATTGATAAATATATTATTCCATTTGATGTAAGGCCCAAATCTTCCTTTTCCTTTTTGAACATCCATATTTTCATAAACATGAACTGGAGCATCAGCTTTAATTTTATCTTCTATAATCACTATTGCGTCTTCCAATGAAATTGATGTAGGAGATTTTCCAGCAGGAATTGATACAAATTTTTTCCCAAATTTGATGTACGGTCCATATCTACCATTATTGACCTCTAATGTTTCACCTTTAAATTCTCCCAATATTCTTGGTAATTCAAACAAGGATAAGGCTTGATCAAGTGTCACAGATTCAATCTGAAAATCTTGGGGAAGGCTAGCAAATTTTGGCTTTTCTTCATCGTCAACAGTTCCTATCTGAACCATTGGACCAAATTTACCCAATCTTACACTTACTTCTTTGCCATTTTCAGGGTGAGGACCTAATACCCTTTTACCACTTTCTCTAGTAGCATTTTGTTGAACATCCTCAACAACCGGATGAAATTTTCCATAGAAACTTTTCATCATTTCTGTCCAATCCTTATTACCACTAGCTATACTGTCAAAATCTTGTTCAACCTTCGCTGTGAAATTATAGTCCATTATGTACTCAAAGTGATTTTTCAAAAAGTCAGTAACTATCATTCCAATATCAGTTGGAACTAATTTTCCTTTATCTGAACCAAATTTCTCACTTAGGGTTTTTTCAGAAATTACTCCGTTGATGATTGAAACCTTTATTACTTTTCTTGATTTTGCTTCAGTGGATCCTTTTTCGATATAACCTCTATTTTGAACCGTGGAGATTGTAGGTGCATATGTTGATGGTCTACCAATCCCTAATTCCTCAAGTTTTTTTACCAATGATGCTTCTGAATATCTGTAGGGAGGTCTACTGAATTTCTGTGTAGCAAATAAATCTTCTAAGTTTAAGATCTCATCTTCGTTAAATCTAGGTAAAATCTCATCATCTTCTGCTGAATCATCATCCTTTGAAACTTGATATAATTTTAGATAACCATCAAATTTGATTACCTCACCATTAGCTGTAAATAATTCACTGCGATTAGAACTTGAAATTTTAATATTGGTTTTTTCAAGTTCAGCAGGTTTCATTTGGGACGCAAGTGTTCTGCTCAAAATTAGTTGGTATAATCTTTTTTGATCATAATCTTTAACGTTTTGAGGTGACATATCAAAATTTGTTGGTCTGACTGCTTCGTGGGCTTGTTGAGCGCCTTTTGCTTTAGTGCTAAAATTTTTAGGGTTTGTGTATGCTTCACCAAAATTTTTAACAACCTGCTTTTTTGCCTCATCAATAGCAAGGTTTGATAAATTAACGCTATCAGTCCTCATGTAGGTAATATGTCCTGATTCGTATAATCTCTGGGCAACACTCATTGTCTTGGAAACAGGAAAAGATAGTTTTCTAGATGCTTCTTGTTGTAATGTTGATGTGGTAAATGGAGCTGGTGCCGATTTTTTTACAGGTTTTTTTACTATTTCTGAAACCTTAAATGTAGATTCTGTAGTACTGTTAAGATAATCAATAGCGTCATCTTTTGATTTAAACTCATTTGAAAGTCTAGCAACAAACTCTTTTCCGTTCGAATTTTTGAATATCGCCTCAACTTTATAGGTTGATGTTGATACATAATTTCTTATTTCTCTTTCTTTTTCAACAATCAACCTTACAGCAACGGATTGAACTCTTCCAGCGGATAGTCCACCCTTAACTTTCCTCCAAAGCACAGGTGATAGTTCATAACCTACTATCCTATCAAGAACTCTCCTTGCCTGTTGTGCATCCACTAGGTCATAATTTATCGATCTAGGATTATTGATTGCATTTGTAATGGCTGATTTTGTTATCTCATTGAATACAATTCTTTTAGTGTTATCAACATCTAACTTTAAAGTTCTAAATAAATGCCAAGCAATCGCTTCTCCTTCACGATCTTCATCACTTGCGAGCCAAACAGTTTTAGACTTTTTAACTAAATCTTTTAAGTTTCTTACAATAGTTTTTTTGTCAGATGAAACCTCATATTTAGGTTTAAAATCATTTTCAATATCAATCCCTATATTTTTTGAAGGTAAGTCAGAAATGTGACCAAAACTTGAGGTAACTTTATAGTTTTCACCTAAATATTTTTCAATTGTTTTGGCTTTTGCCGGGGACTCAACAATTACTAAATTCTCTGCCATTTTTGATTTTTATGAGTACAAATGTAGATTATTTTTTAATAATTTTATATTCCAAATATTAAGCCAGAATAAAAATGAAAAAATTTAAAGCATGACAAATTGTCGTATTTTTAATATATTTGCTCTGCAAAATGTTTAAGAAAATGAGAGAAAAGAATCCATATAAATATAATGGTGACGCATTAGTTGTTGAAAACAAAAACGATAAAAGTAAAACCAAATCTGTTTACATTGAAAGCTATGGCTGTGCTATGAATTTTAGTGATAGCGAAATTGTTGCATCAATACTCTCTAAAAATGGCTATAAAACATCTGATGATTTATACACTGCCGATCTAATTTTGGTGAATACCTGTTCAATTAGGGAAAAGGCTGAGCTAACAGTTAGAAAAAGACTTGAAAAATTTAACAAGGTTAGAAAAACCAACTCGAATGTTAAGGTGGGTGTATTAGGTTGTATGGCTGAGCGATTGAAACATAAATTTTTAGAAGAAGAAAAGATTGTAGATTTAGTGGTTGGTCCGGATGCTTACAAAGACCTACCTAATTTACTGCAAGAAATTGAAGATGGTAGGTCTGCCGTTAATGTGATTCTGTCAAAGGATGAAACATATGGCGATATAACACCAACTCGTATTAATTCAAATGGAGTTAGTGCTTTTATATCAATAACTAGAGGATGTGATAATATGTGTACATTTTGTGTTGTTCCATTTACCAGAGGACGTGAAAGAAGTAGAGACCCACAATCTATAATAAAAGAATTGAATGATTTACATGAAAAAGGTTTTAAGGAAATAACTTTACTAGGTCAAAATGTTGATAGCTATCTATGGTATGGGGGCGGATTAAAGAAAGACTTTTCAAAAGCAAGTGAAATTCTAAAAGTATCGTCTATAAATTTTGCTAAGCTATTAGAAATGTGTGCATTAACTCAACCTAAAATGAGAATAAGATTCTCAACATCAAACCCGCAGGACATGTCACTTGATGTGATAAAAGTGATGTCAAAGTATGAAAATATTTGTAACTACATTCATTTACCTGTACAAAGCGGTAGTAATAAAGTTCTCAAGGCTATGAATAGACAGCATACAAGAGAGGAATATATAAAATTGGTTGATAATATTTTCCAAATTATTCCTGATTGCAGTATTAGCCATGATATGATTTCTGGATTTCCTAACGAATCAGAACAAGATCATAATAATACTTTATCGTTAATGGAAAAAGTGAAATATTCATTTGGATACATGTTCAAATATTCTGAAAGACCAGGAACTCTTGCTGCAAAAAAATTGGAGGACAACATTGATGAGGAAACTAAAAGCAGAAGATTAAGCGAAATTGTGGAATTACAACAAAAGCATTCCCTTTACAGGAGTAAAGAATTTATTGGTAAAACTGTCGAGGTATTAATAGAAAAAGAATCAAAAAAATCAAATTTACATTGGGCAGGAAGAAATCAACAAAACACTACAGTTGTATTTCCAAAAGAAAATTATAGTATAGGAGATTTTGTTAATGTTAAAATCAATAGTTGCACCAGTGCTACCCTCATAGGTGAAGCTATTGCTTTTTCTAAAAATAATTAAGATTATGGTTTCATTACAAGCATTAAAACAAAGATTTGAAATTATAGGAAATAGTGTAGGGCTTAACAGAGCTCTAGAAAAAGCTATGCAAGTAGCTCCCACTGATATTTCATTATTGATAACAGGAGAAAGCGGTGTTGGAAAAGAAGTTATTCCAAAAATTACTCATCAGCTTTCACATCGAAAACACTCTAAATTTATTGCTGTTAACTGCGGTGCTATTCCAGAGGGAACAATTGATAGTGAGTTATTTGGTCATGAAAAAGGGGCATTTACAGGTGCTACCCAAACCAGAGCTGGATATTTTGAAGTTGCAGATGGGGGAACAATTTTTTTAGATGAAGTTGGCGAACTTCCATTAACAACACAAGTAAGATTGCTAAGGGTATTGGAGAACGGAGAGTTTATAAAAGTTGGGTCCAGTAAAGTTCAGAAGACCAATGTCAGAATTGTGGCAGCTACAAATGTAAATATGCAAGAAGCAATCAAAAAAAATAAATTCAGAGAAGATTTGTATTACAGGTTGAGTACTGTAGAAATTAATTTGCCACCACTAAGAAAAAGAACTGAAGACATTCATTTATTATTTAGAAAATTCTGTTCAGATTTTGCTCAAAAGTATAGTATGCCAACAATAAAACTAGATGAAGAAGCTATCAGTATTTTAACAAATTACAGATGGCACGGGAATATAAGACAATTAAAAAATATTGCAGAACAATTATCAGTCTTAGAAGAAAATAGGATGATAAAAAAAGACGTTCTTATAGATTACTTACCTAATTTGGGTGATAATTTACCAGCGATTATTTCTGAAAAGTCTGAAAAGTCTGAATTTAATAATGAGCGTGAGATTTTATATAAAGTATTATTTGATATGAAAGGGGATTTGAATGATTTAAAAAAATTAACCCTAGAATTAATGCAAACTTCTAACATTAGTGAATTCAAAAAAAATAATGAACAATTGATTAATAAGGTATATCAGAATGAAAATTATTCATCAGAAAAAAATATTGAAATAGTTAATGTAGAAAATAACAAAAGCATAGAAGAAAATAAAGATTTTGAAGACAAATTTGATTATATTCAGGAAGTTAAAGCAATTGAATCATTATCAATTCAGGAAAAAGAACTAGAACTAATAAAAAAATCTTTAGAGAAACACGCGGGTAAAAGAAAATTAGCAGCTGAAGAATTGGGGATTAGCGAAAGAACCTTATATAGGAAAATAAAACAATTTGATTTATAACAAATGAGACTCGTTGGACTATTAATTTTAATTCTATTCACCACAAGCTGTAGTGTAAAATACAGTTTAACAGGCGCATCAATATCTCCTGAGACCAAAACATTTCAAGTCAATTATTTTCAAAATAGCGCCCCTTTAATTGAACCAGGAATTGAAAGAGATTTCACAAATAAACTGATTGATTTACTAATTAATCAAACCAGCTTAGAATTGGTTAAAATTAATGGTGACTTAACGTACGAAGGTGAAATTGTCGAGTATCGAATTTCACCAACTACTGCAACCGCAAATAATACTGCAGCTCAAAATAGATTGACAGTAGGCGTAAATATTAGATTTTATGATAAAAATGATAGCGAAGCAGATTTTGAAAAAAGATTCTCATTCTACTATGATTATCCTGGAAACATTCAATTAATCGGAGGACAGAGAGATACTGCACTTGATGAAATTTTTGAAAGAATTACACAAGATGTATTTAATGCTTCACTAGCAAAGTGGTAAAATGAATAAAAAAAATTTTATAAAAATCCTTCAAAATCCTGAAAATCTAACTACGCAGGAATTATCGTTTTTAGACGAAATCAATAGTGAATTTCCATACTTTCAAATAAGCAAGGCTATTTATTTAAAGACCATGAAGGAAAATGATGATATAAAATTTAAAAAATTTCTCAGATCTACTGCAGCTTATTCCAGAGACAGAAAAATTCTTTTTGATTTTATTAATAAAAGTCAAAATCAAAATGAAAAAGTTTATTTTAACAAAAATGAAATCACAACTGTACAAAGTGAATATAAAATTATTGAAGAAGAGATTATTGAGGAAAATAGTTTTGTCAAATGGTTAAAATTATCAAACTTAAAGCCGATTGACAGAAGTAATGAAACAGAAACAATAGATAAGTTTATATCTGAAAAACCTAAATTAAAAGTTGAAGTAAGTGAGAATGAGTCAAATAATGATAAAGCAGATAATCTTAGTAATCAAGCAGGTTACATGACTGAGACATTGGCTAAACTATATTTTAATCAAAAAAATTATGAGAAAGCTATTCAGTCTTACAAAATATTAATTTTGAAATTTCCAGAAAAAAACAGTTACTTTGCAGACCAAATTAAAAAAATTAAAAGCTTAAAAAAATGAGTTCTTATTCAATATTTCTAATTCTTATAGTGATAGTTGCATTCCTTCTGGTTGTTGTAATTATGGTACAAAACCCCAAGGGAGGTGGATTATCATCTTCATTTGGTGGAGGAGGTACTCAACAATTAGGTGGAGTGAAGCAAACAACAGATTTTCTTGATAAGAGTACTTGGGTTCTTGGTGCAACCTTGATTGGACTAATATTATTATCTAATATTACATTCACACAATCTGATGCCACTAGTGAGTCTAAAGCCTTAAATACTGAAGAAATAGTTGTGGAGCCACTGCCAATTAATACTTCTGAGGAAAATACACCTGAAGACCAATAAGAATTTTACTTTTCATGTAATTTTGTCATATTTTTTGAAATGGCATGATTTGTGGAATTTTTAAATCGAATTAAATCAAATTAATTAGATATGAAATTAAATATTAAACCGCTTGCAGACAGAGTTCTAGTAGAACCAATGCAAGCAGAAACTAAAACAGCATCAGGAATAATTATACCTGATAATGCAAAAGAAAAACCACAAAAAGCTACAGTTGTAGCGGTTGGAAATGGGACTAAAGAAAATCCAATGACCGTTAAAGTTGGTGATGTTGTATTATATGGAAAGTATTCTGGAACAGAACTTAGGTTTGACGGGGTAGATTATTTAATAATGTCAGAAAAAGATATTCTGGCAATTGTGTAACAAAAGAAATTTAAAATGGCAAAAGATATAAAATTTGATATTGAAGCAAGAGATGGACTTAAAAGAGGGGTTGATGCCCTAGCCAACTCTGTAAAAGTAACGTTAGGCCCTAAGGGTAGAAATGTTATTATAAGCAAGTCTTTTGGTGGACCTCAGGTAACCAAAGACGGTGTAACTGTTGCTAAAGAAATTGAGTTAGAAAATGAACTAGAAAATATGGGTGCTCAAATGGTTAAAGAAGTTGCATCAAAGACAAATGACTTAGCAGGTGATGGAACTACTACAGCAACTGTTTTGGCGCAAGCAATCGTTAAAGAAGGATTAAAAAATGTAGCCTCTGGTGCAAATCCTATGGATTTAAAAAGAGGGATAGATAAAGCTGTTTCTTGTATTACAGAAGAGCTTAATAAACAAGCAAAGCAGGTTGGTAATTCTTCAGAAAAAATACAGCAAGTAGCTAGTATTTCTGCTAACAATGACTCAACTGTTGGGAATTTAATTGCTACAGCATTTGAAAAAGTTGGTAAAGAAGGAGTAATAACTGTTGAGGAAGCAAAAGGAACTGATACATATGTAGATGTTGTTGAAGGTATGCAGTTTGATAGAGGATATTTATCACCTTATTTTGTCACTAATGCTGATAAGATGATAACTGAACTGGAAAATCCATACATTTTATTATTTGATAAAAAAATATCAAATCTTCAGGAAATTTTACCNATNNTNGAACCNGTNTCTCAATCTGGAAGATCTTTATTGATAATNGCTGAAGANGTNGAAGGACAAGCTCTAGCAACTCTAGTGGTAAATAAACTNAGAGGGGGATTAAAGATAGCTGCTGTTAAAGCTCCTGGTTTTGGNGATAGAAGAAAAGCAATGCTTGAAGATATTGCAATACTTACAGGTGGNACTGTNGTNTCNGANGAAAGAGGATTTTCGCTAGAAAATGCTGATTTAACCATGCTTGGNACAGCTGAAACAATTACAATTGATAAAGANAATACAACAATTGTTAACGGTGCNGGAAAAGCTTCAGAAATTAANGCNAGAGTAAATCAAATCAAAGCNCAAATCGAAACAACTACTAGTGACTATGANAAAGAAAAATTACAAGAAAGATTAGCTAANCTAGCAGGTGGAGTNGCGGTACTNTATGTAGGAGCTGCAAGTGAAGTNGAAATGAAGGAAAAGAAAGATAGAGTTGATGATGCTCTTCATGCNACAAGGGCTGCNGTAGAAGAAGGTATTGTTGCNGGAGGTGGNGTTGCTCTTGTTAGAACAAAAGAAAAATTAGCTAAGCTTAAANCTGAAAATACNGANGAAAAAACAGGAATTCAGATTGTTGANAANGCTATTGAGGCTCCAATAAGAACTATTGTCGAAAATGCAGGNGGAGAAGGTAGTATAGTTATTTCTAAAGTTTTAGAAAGTAAAGATACTGTTGGATATGATGCTAAAAATGAAGAATATGTTGATATGCTCAAAGCTGGTATTATTGATCCGAAAAAAGTNACAAGAATTGCGCTTGAAAANGCTGCNTCTGTTGCTGGGATGATTTTAACAACTGAGTGTGCAGTNGTTGATATTAAAGAGGAATCACCTGCTCNAATGCCGCCAATGGGTGGTGGTGGAATGCCAGGAATGATGTAAAATGTATATNAAAAAAAAGAGCTGTTTNNNANACAGCTCTTTTTTTTTATTGATGATTCTTTACNACTTCTTCNTCNCGATATTTACAACACATATAAAGGTTNTTNTATGCCTCATCAGNTGCAGTTTCTAATTTNGTATCATGACCNATTGAAGCAATCTTTTTNTGTATTTGTTCTANAGAAATTTTTTTCTCATTGAAAATNACCTTAAGCATTCTGTTTTCTTTGTTCCANTCAGCTAATTTAATTCCCTTTGTAGCTAAACAATTTGATTCNATTCTTTTTTCACACATTCCACAAACACCATCAACAAAAATAACNTCNGANTTGGTTTGAGAAATACTATCAANAGTAAAAAAAAGAANTAAAANNGTTAGTNTAAAATTTGATTTCATAATATTTNATTTAATTAATATAATATCTTAATCCAACGTAANNCATTCGTCCAAAAATTGGGCCATATATATATGTAGCATCAAANTAATCTCCAAATGGATCATCNGNTNCAAGTATTNTATTTTTTTGCNTNTAGTTNGTCANATTTTCAACNCCNAGATANAGCTGAAACGAATCGTTAAAGACCCTNGTNATTTGNGNATTANNAAGATTNANNCTNTCNGATGTNTCNGNAAGNCTATANTCTGANGGATTGTTTNNAGTTGAAGGTAGTCTTTGTTGNCCAACATGATTGAAAGTAAAATCATACTTCCAATTTCTTCCTTTATCATTTGTTGGTCCATTATATGCTANATTAAAGAAAATACGATCGCTNGGAGTTAANGGNTTTTTTAACCTTCCATGTGAACTGTAGTCNGTTTCTGCAACTGTATTTTTATATGCAAATAATAAATCAATNGAATNTGAAAGNGTNTAAGAAANTTGAGCNTGAAAACTNTTNGANAAGCTTTTTCCNNTCANATTATAAAAATTAATNTGANNTGGAGTTTCCCAGTCTGCAACCACTTTATTTTCAAAGTCAGTTATGTAATAATCAAGAATNAATTGAGATTCNTTTCCGAATAANTTAAAGCTATTAATAATCGAAACNCCATAATTCCAAGCTTGATCNGCTTTCATACTTGAAAAATCNNTAGGTAATGAATTTTCTGTAAAAATTATNTCTCTTGANCTATAAAATANTTTTTGATTTTCNGAGAAAATATTAGCNAGACGAGTTGCTTTNCCAAAAGAAAATTTAATTGTCGATTTTGGTAAAACCATATAGTTCATATGAAATCTGGGAGAAATNAAATTTCCAATTTTATTATGATTGTCAAACCTTATTCCAGCTGATAAATTTATTTTATCCGAATTATCATAANTGTATTCAAAATAAGCACCAACTGACTTTTCAATTCTTGAAATATCAAAATCATTAAAACCAAGATTGTTTACATATTCATCATACTCATCATAAGAGACAGAAATTCCTGTTTTAATCTTATTATTAATATTTCCAATAATTGAATTATATACAAGATTTGTAAAAATACTTGATTGATTTGTATCATGAATACTGTTTCCAAAAGAAGACCCCATATCAATCCCAGTATATGCGAATTGAATTCCCAAAGATCTGTAAGTAATTTCAGGGTCAACGTATCCAAATTTAAAATTTGTTTTTACCATTTCTGAGTCGGTTTTTCCTCCCCAGTAATTTTGATTTTCCGGAAATATAATTCCATCTATATATTCGTTTTCCCCATAAACTCTTTCATCAAAAACATAATTAAAATCAAAAAACCCAACAAGTCCTTTTTCAAGATTTGTGTATTGAAACCTATTTAAAATATTTAATTGTTGACCAGTTGGATCATCTCTAAAACCATCATTATTATTATCTGCACTTGTATCTTTTTTATTTGCATGAAAGTAAAGTCCGTAATCTAATTTCTGGTTTAAATTGGCTGTATAATGCGTATTTAATTCTAGACGCTCCATCTGATTAGCAAACAGATTTAAAAAAAACTTATCATCTGTTAACGGTTTACGTAACTCTGCATTAATCTGACCCGAAATGCTTTCATAGCCATTTACTACACTACCGGAACCTTTTGCAACCTGTAAACTTTCTATCCAAGTTCCAGGAATATATGTTAAACCATATGATTGAAGAGCTCCTCTAATGGAAGGNATNTTTTCAATNGACATCAAAATATTTGGACTACTCAAACCCAACATATTAATTTGTTTTCTACCGGAAATACCGTCTGAAAAATTGACGTCAATTGAGGGGGTTGTTTCAAAACTCTCAGNNAGGTTACAACATGCAGCCTTTAATAATTCATCGGAAGATATATTTAAAACATTTGCAGAGCTTANNAGAGAAACNGANGATGATTTAGTATTATATCTAATGGAGACTGCNTCTAACTCTGAATCCGCTTTTAATATAATTTTAGCATTTGATGATGCNACGCTTACGGTATCATTTTNNTATCCAACAAAACTGACAACATAGCTNTTCTTATTATNNGGGTTGGATAATTTGAATTTACCATCNNTATCAGAAATTGTACCACCTGAATTGTCTATCCAATATATATTAGCACCAACAACNGGTGTCTCTTTATTTTCAACAATCTCNAGAATTNTCCCTTTNACATCTTGAGAAAATNCAAAGGNNGAAATGNAAANAAATATAATTGTTAAAAAAGAANTCTTATTANTCAATNTNNATAAATTTTACAATACAAANTTANTAAAGAGTTANNTTAAAAACTTATACAATNATTGAATATATTTATAAAATTATCTCAAATTTGATCAATACCNTTTCTTTGAGAATTTTGCTGTTTTTTGAACTCNGANGGNCTCATACCTGTTACCTGTTTAAATTGCTTGGATAAATGTGCAACACTTGAATAATTCAATTTATAAGCAATTTCACTTAAATTAAGTTCATCGTACTTTATTAATTCTTTGGTTTTTTCAATCCTTTGCATCGAAAAATATTTTTCAATNGTATATCCNGTATTTGANGAAAATATTCTACTTATATAGGAATAATCATANCCAATTTTTTTAGANAGAAANACNGANAATTTTTCNTTTNATTNNTTTGNAAACTCAATATGATNNATAATAATATTTTTTACTTTTTGAATTAATANNGAGTTTTTTTCTTTTAAAATTTCAAATCCTTTTTGATTAAGNTCGGATTCAATTGATAAAATTTGAAGATCAGTAATTTCATCTACAATAACCTCTCCTAGTTGTATATTTTTAATGCCAATTCCTTGANCTTTAAAAATANTTTCAACAGCTTCAGTNCATCTTGAACAAACCATATTTTTAATATGAATTTTACGCATACTCAGCTTNTANTAACTTATTAAATATCAGTGTTAACAAAATTGAATTCTTTAGTTAAAAATAAGGATAATTCATATTCCAATTTAATTATTTTTGAAATTATGAATAATNTCAAAATNAAATCTGCTTTAATTTCAGTTTTCTCAAAGGAAGGNATTGCCCCAATTGTTGATGAGCTGGTAGAAAATAAAGTGAAATTATATTCAACCGGTGGAACATATAAATATATTTCTAAACTTGGTTATNATGTTATNGAAGTTGAGAATATTACAGACTATCCATCCATCTTTGGAGGAAGAGTAAAAACNCTTCATCCAAANATATTTGGTGGCATTCTTTACAGAAGAGAAAACAATGAGGACATTGAAGAAAAAGAAAAATATGAAATACCTTCGATTGATTTGGTTATTGTTGATTTATACCCATTTGAAGAAACTGTAAAAAAAGGCGGAACCCAAGATGAAATAATCGAAAAAATTGATATTGGAGGTATTGCATTAATTAGAGCTGCGGCAAAAAATCATAAAAATGTGGTTTGTATTTCGTCTGTACATGACTATGAATCTTTTTTAGAAATTTACAAAAACAACAACGGTCAACTTAGTTTAGATGAAAGAAAATATTTTGCAAGAAATTCATTTCTAACTTCATCAAAATATGATTCAGCGATATTTAATTATTTTGATGGTGTAGAAAACCTAAGCCTGCGATATGGGGAAAACCCTCATCAAAGTGGGATTTTTTCTGGGAAATTAGATGATGTGTTCACTAAATTAAGTGGTAAAGACTTAAGCTATAATAATTTACTTGATATTGATTCTGCAATGGATTTAATGTCAGAATTTAAAGAGGATAAACCAACTTTTGCAATTTTAAAGCATAATAATGCATGTGGTATTGCAATGAGAGATAATATAAAAGAAGCTTATGATGCAGCCCTTAAAGCTGATCCAGTTTCGGCATTTGGAGGTATACTAATTTCAAATAGCAAAATCGATAGTGAGACAGCTTCAACAATAAATAGTCTTTTTTGTGAGGTTGTCATTTCTCCTGAATTTGAAAAGAGTGCTATAGAAATATTAATACAAAAGAAAAACAGAATTATTTTAGAACTTAAATTGTTCCCAAAAAAGAATAATATTATGAGATCATGTTTGAACGGTAAATTAATACAAAGTTCTGATAATATTACTGATGATAGAGAAATTTTGAGTTATCCAACAAAACTTAACCCAAATGATAAACAAATTGACGACTTACTATTTGCTTCGAAAATTTGTAAAAACACAAAATCTAATACAATAGTGTTGGTAAAAAACAAACAACTTTTAGGGTCTGGAACTGGACAAACAAGTCGCGTTGATGCTTTAAATCAAGCAATTGAAAAAGCTGAGAAATTTGGATTTGATTTATCAGGTGCATCAATGGCTAGTGATGCATTTTTTCCTTTTCCAGATTGCGTTGAGATTGCCCACAAAAAAGGCATAAACTCTATAATTCAACCGGGTGGGTCAATTAAAGATAACCTAAGTATTGATTACTGTAATAACAATAATATTGCAATGGTTTTTACAGGGGTCAGACATTTTAAACATTGATATCATTTTATTGTTTTATTATTTAATTTTTATTCATAGATTTACATTACAGGCCTAAGTATTAGAAACTTGATTTTTTTGATTTAACCCTATGGGATTTTTTGATTTTTTAACGGAAGAAATTGCGATTGATTTAGGTACTGCTAATACACTAATTATTCATAATGATAAAGTTGTAGTTGACAGTCCTTCAATTGTTGCCAAAGATAGAATTTCAGGTAAAATAATTGCCGTTGGAAATGAGGCCAATCTAATGCAGGGTAAGACTCATGAAAACATAAAAACTATTAGACCTTTAAAAGATGGTGTGATTGCTGATTTTGATGCGTCTGAACAAATGATTAATTTGTTTATCAAAAGTATACCAACACTTAAAAATAAAATCTTTTCACCCTCGTTAATCATGGTTATTTGTATTCCATCAGGAATTACCGAAGTTGAAATGAGAGCTGTAAAGGAGTCTGCAGAAAGGGTTAACGGAAAAGAAGTATACTTAATACATGAACCAATGGCTGCAGCCATTGGTATAGGTGTAGATATTATGCAGCCCAAGGGAAATATGATTATTGATATTGGCGGAGGGACAACTGAAATTGCTGTTATAGCCCTTGGAGGTATTGTGTGTGATCAATCATTAAAGGTAGCTGGAGATGTATTTACCAATGATATTATTTACTACATGAGGACTCAGCATAACCTGTATGTTGGAGATAGAACCGCAGAAAAGATTAAAATTCAGATAGGTGCTGCAACCGAGGACCTTGACGATCCACCAGAAGAAATGAGTGTTCAAGGTCGTGATTTATTGACTGGAAAACCAAAGCAAATTGAAATATCGTATAGGGAAATTGTTAAGGCACTTGAGAAGTCTATTCTAAGGGTTGAGGACTCTGTTATGGAAACACTTTCAAAGACACCACCCGAGCTTGCAGCAGATATTTATAATACAGGAATGTATTTGGCCGGTGGGGGCTCAATGTTGAGAGGACTTGATAAGAGACTTTCTAAAAAAACCGATCTACCTGTTTATATCGCTGAAGACCCACTGAGAGCAGTTGTAAGAGGAACTGGTATCGTACTTAAAAATATTCCAAAATATAAGAGTGTGCTTATAAAATAGTTAGATAAATATGCAGCGAATTATTTATTTCTTAATTAGAAATAAGGATTTTATTTTATTTCTTTCGTTGCTTTTAATTTGTCTGTCNATAAACATAAATTATAATGAATACAATAAGAGTAAATTTTTAAACTCAAGCAANTCTCTTTTNTCNTACTTNTANGACACAAAATTTACAATTTCAAAATATTTNAATCTTGAATATCAAAATNAAATTCTNACCGAAGAAAATAGAAAATTAAGACTCCNTATTTATAATATGGATGATAAAAAAGNTGACGANTTAGAAAAAATTAACTTTGATGTAACATCNGGATCNGTTATAAAAAANAGCTATTCATTTACAAATAATTTTATTACNATNNATGTNGGAAAAAAGGACAGTGTTGAANTTGATCATGGAGTGATTTCATCNAAAGGNGTTGTTGGAATTATTGATAAAACNACCTCTAATTATTCAAGATTTATTTCGGTTTTAAACACTAATTTTTTATTNAANGCAAAGTTTAAAAACTCAAACTACTTCGGANTACTTTCNTGGGATGGNATAAATATTAACAAAGTACAATTAAAAGATATACCAAAACAAGCAAACGTTTCTATTGGAGATACAATTGTCACAGGNGGGAATTCGTTAATTTTCCCAAAGGGNATTCCNATTGGGTATGTTGAGTCATATAAATTNGATAATTCNCAAAACTATCTTGAATTAGAGATTCAATTAGCTACAGACATGGCCAACATTGAAAAAATTTATGTGCTNAAAAATAATAANTTAAGTGANATAAANTCATTGGATGAATAAATTTGTGTCTAATATAATTACAGCATTAATATTAATTTTTGCACAGGGGTTATTTTTTAATAANATTAATTTTTTAGGCTCAATTAATCCCTTTGTATATGTTTTTTTTATTGCATATTTTCCTTTAAAAAATAACAGGACATTTTTCATTTTTTGTGCTTTTATTTATGGACTAATTATTGATATTTTTTCTGACACTCACGCTATTCATGCAGCAGCTACTCTTGTAATTTCGTTTCTTAGGCCAAATCTCCTAAAACTTTTTTTTGGGATAGCATATGAACACCAAGTTGTTAAATTTGATTCAATTGATCTAAGGCAGAACTTATTATATCTATTCTCAATAATTTTTATTCATCATCTAATTTTATTTGGTCTAGAAATATTTGATATTTCTAAAATATCCTTGATTTTAAAAAATACTTTGGGTAGTACAATTTTTACTTTTGTTGTAATATATATTCTTTTTGAATTGATAATAAACAGAAAGAAATGAGAAAAACTCTTTTAATTCTAATTGTTATTTCCACCTCTTTGGTTTTTATACTGAGACTTTATTATTTACAAGTATATGCTACAGAACCTTATTCTGTTTATGAAGATAATGCAATTCGCAAAGTTTTTACTTATCCAAAAAGAGGATATATATATGATAGAAATAACAACCTATTAGTATCGAATCAACCTTCTTATGATGTAATGATTATTCCTGGTTTAGTTAAAGAACTAGACACTACAGAATTTTGTAAACTATTAAAAATATCAAAGGATTATTTTGATAATAAAATTGAAAGAACAAAAAGATATTCAACAAGAATTCCATCGGTTTTTCTAGCTCATCTTTCAAAAGAAGATTATGGTTTTCTTGCTGAAAAGATTAGAAAATATGATGGTTTTTATATCCAAAAAAGAAATTTACGTCAATATAATACAACAATAGGAGCCAATGTTCTTGGATATGTAGCTGAAGTCAATAGATCAAATTTAGAAAAAGATAACTATTATTCTCAGGGGGATATTATTGGTAAACAAGGAGTTGAATTATCATATGAGAAATATTTGAGGGGCAAAAAAGGAATTAAGTTTATTCAAAAAGACAGATTTAACAGAGATATTGGGAGTTTCAATGATGGTCTAAATGACATTAATTCAATTGCCGGAAATGATTTGACTATTACAATTGATTCGGAACTTCAAAAATATGGCGAGCTTTTAATGTCTAATAAGAAAGGGGCAATTATAGCTATTGAACCTAGCTCTGGTGAATTATTAACACTTGTTTCTGCCCCCTCATATAACCCAAATCTATTGGTTGGCAGAGAAAGGTCAAAAAACTACTTCGAATTATACCAAGACAGTATTTATAAACCTCTATTAGATAAAGGTCTTCTGTCTACATTTCCAGCGGGATCTCCGTTTAAAGTTATTGTTGGATTAATTGCATTGGAGGAGAAGGTTATCAATGAAAAGAGTACAATTTTTTGCAAAGGTGAATATATATACGGAAGAAATAAAAAATCTATGAAATGTCACTGCGGAGGTGGTTACAGAAATATTTATAATGCAATTTCTGAATCATGCAATTCATACTTTGCAGATATTTATAGAAAAACTATTAGTAAAAACAATGAAATTTCGGATAACTTCAATTCATGGAGTGAAAGTGTTAAAAGTTTTGGTTTAGGAAACTATCTAAACAACGACCTGCCGATAGGAAAAAAAGGTATGATTCCAACTTCAGAATTTTATGATAGGTGGTATCCTGACTTTAGATGGGGTCCAACAACAAACCTTTCAAATTCAATAGGTCAGGGAGAAATACTTGTAACCCCTATTCAGCTAGCAAATATGATAGCTGCTGTTGCAAACAAAGGGTTTTATTACACACCTCATATAATTAAAAAAATCGAGGGAGATTCTATTTCAATGAGGTTTAAAGAGAAAAAAACAATTGACATTGAAAAAAAATATTTTGATATAATTGAAGTCGGTCTTTCAAAAGTTTACGAAAGTGGTACAGGAAAACTTTTAAATATTCCAGGAATTGAAATATGTGGAAAATCTGGAACTGCCGAAAATTTTACAAAAATAAACGGTAAAAAAACCCAACTTACAGATCACTCTATTTTTGTAGCATATGCACCAAAAAATAATCCCCAAATTGCAATAGCTGTTTTAGTTGAAAATGGGTATTATGGTTCAACATGGGCAGGAAGAATTTCAAGCTTAATGATTGAAAAATATTTAAAAGGTAATATTAGTAATCAAAGAATTGAAAAGCTGGTCATAAATAAAAGTTTAGACGATGAGTACCAAAAACCCTTCTCAAATAAACCATTTAAAATTAATAAACTTTGATTGGCCAGAGAAAAAACATACTTAAACTAGATTGGGTTATAATTCTGCTTTATTTTTTATTACTGGGTTTTGGTGTAGGTAATATTTTATCATCAAGTATCTCTGGTGAAGAAGTAAATTTTCTGGACCTTTCTAATCTTTACAGCAAACAACTTTTATATGCCTTAATCTCAATTTTTTTGGGATTTATTGCAATTTCAATTGAGGTTAAATTTTATGAAAGATTTTCTAGTATATTTTATTTAATCTCATTGATTGTTTTATTATGCCTATTCTTATTTGGAAAAAGAGTTAATGGAGCTTTGTCATGGTTTCCTATAGGAGGGTTTAATCTTCAGCCAAGTGAATTTGTAAAGATTACAGTAGCACTTGCAGTCTCTAAATATATTAGTGACTTTCAGACAGATTTAAAAAACACAAATGATCAGCTGAAACTTTTCCTTATCATTTTTATACCCATTATAATTATAGTTTTTCAAAATGATACCGGTAGCTCAATTGTTTTTTTCTCTTTATTTTTTGTTTTATATCGTGAGGGAATTTCACAAAACTATGTGGAAGCTATTTTTAGTATAATTATCCTTGCGATACTATCGTTAAAACTTTCAGCATCAGTTACAGCATCAGTTTCAATATCTTTTATTTTAATCTATTATCTATTTAAAAGGAAGGTCAGAAATAAAATTATTAAAATAATTTCTTTATCATCTTTATGTTTAATAACCTGCTTTGGAACTATATATAGTTATGATAATATCCTTAGAAATCATCAAAAAAACTATATAAAAGTATGGCTTAATTTAGAAAAAGATCCAAATAAAATTAAGCAAATGGAAAGGACCATTTTATATAATTTAAATGAATCTAAGAAAGCTATTAGTTCTGGGGGTCTTACAGGAAAAGGTTATCTAAAAGGTACCCGTACCATGGGGAACTTTGTTCCGGCACAACATAGTGATTATATTTTTAGTACGGTTGGTGAAGAATGGGGGTTTTTTGGCAGCGTATTTATAATTCTCTTATACACAATCCTGATAATTAGAATAATATATTTATCTGAAAATCAGAAAAACAAATTTAGCAGAGTGTATGGCTATTGTACTGCTTCAATTTTATTTATTCATTTTATGATTAATATTGGGATGGTCCTTGGATTAACCCCAACAATTGGAATCCCGTTACCCTTCTTAAGTTATGGAGGTTCAAGCTTGATAGCATTTACTTTATTACTTTCGATATTTTTAAGACTTGACGGTAACAAAAAAAATGAATGGTAAAACTATTTTTTTATCTCTAATTTTTCAGCAAAGTAATCACAAAAATCTAACATAGTTTGTGACATTTTTTCATCCTGTGTAGCTCTTTTAAATGTTGAAGACATACTTGTAAGTATCTGATAAAAAAATATTTTCATTTCATCTAATGGCATATCTTTTGTCCAAAGGTCAATTCTCAAACTTTCTTTTCTATTTGAATCCCACACAGAAAGAAACGTAGCTTTAGTTTCACTATTTTTTATGCCAGCATCACTTGCTGACCAATGTATTTTCTCAGGAATTTTATTTTCATCTAATTCCACAAGAATTTCTATTTTAGATTTTTTATTTTTCATTACTTGTTAGGCTTATATTTTGATTTATTGTAAATATCTTTAGGACTTGTTTTTAGTAATTCCGTTAATGATACATCATTATTATTCATGTAAGATTTAACAATCTGCCAACCTATATATTTACCTATCTTTTCAGACGACTCATTATCAATTTCTAAATAAAATTTTGAAAATGGAGCATCAAATATAAATTGATTCATCAGATTATTATCTGGATTAAATAAGATATTATTTTCAATGAAATAAGTCCAAACAAAATATTCATTTTCTTTTGCCCATTTCATTTTATCTTTAGAATATCCAATTTTAAGTCTATCTTCNATGTTTAGACAGAAATCTTTGTAATATAAAATTTTCCCATAATAAATTATTTTATCAAGAAATGTATAAAATTCAATTCTTGGCACNATGTCAATCGCAAATTGTTCAGCAATATCTGATANAATATTTNAANTTGTAAAATCTTCTTTTAAGTACAAAGGTATTTCTTCATAAAAGCGATGNGTTGNGCCTAAATAATTNTCTAAACCTATAATTAATATTGAATCAGCAAGAATAATTTTATTTCTGTAATCAATATCTGTATTAACTGTTATGACTTTGGGTTTNATAAAGTTTTTATTTATCTCTAAATTTCTATTGAAAAAACNAGAAATTTCNAATTCTAAAAAATTTACAGATTCATACTCTTTCTGAATTTCGTTAAAAATTTCTTGTTGTATGGGNTCATTAAGTCTTTCTACCCAAACACTCTCTGGNAANGATTNNGGAAAAAAATAAGGATATTTTTTTTTGAGTTCATTTAACTCAATTGGCTTGGAATTATAAAATTGTTTTTCAAACCTATCAATAATATATTTATCGGATTTATCAACTTTTTCATTACAGGAAACTACAATAAAAAAAAATAAAATCATTAACGTATTTTTTGTGTAGTTTGGCAGAGAAATTGACATAGGTTTTATATATTTTTGTATTACAAATATAATATACTTTTTGAGCTAATATTTATTAAATGAAAACATCTAAAACAATAGATTNTATTGTTAGTTGGATTAAAAATTATAAGGAAGTCAACGNAGTTAATGGTTTTGTTGTAGGAGTCTCTGGTGGTATTGATTCTGCNTTAACNTCAACATTATGTGCNATGACTGGCATCAATACATTATGCCTAAATATGCCTATAAGACAAAAAGAAGAACAGTACAATAGAGCGAATAAACACATCAATTGGTTGAAAAATAAATTTAAAAATGTTAATTCGATAGATATTGATTTAACAAAAGTTTTTAACGAGTTCAAATCCACAGTTGAAAATAATTCTTCGGAAAATAACTTAGCGCTTGCCAATTCCAGATCTAGAATTAGAATGACAACTTTATATTACTATGCAGGAATTAATAACTCAATAGTTGTTGGGACAGGCAATAAAGTTGAAGATTTTGGAATTGGATTTTATACAAAATACGGAGATGGTGGAGTTGATATAAGCCCGATTGCTGATTTAATGAAGTCTGAAGTATTTAAAATTTCAAAAGCACTACAAATCAATGACGAGATTTTAGATGCAAAACCGACAGACGGTTTATGGGATGATGATAGATCTGATGAAGATCAAATAGGGGCAACATACAATGATTTAGAACTAATAATGAATATTTTAGAAAAAGGAGTANACCCTGACGANATAGCTGATGAGTTAAAGGGAAAATATGATATATATATTAAACATCATATGGCTAACAAACATAAAATGATTGGTATTCCAATTTGTAAAATNCCAANGGAATTAAAATCATAAAACTCTGTTTAACTTTTCGGATAATAGCTTCTTTAATTTNGAATAGTTTATGACCTCNTCAAGATTATNTTTATCCAATTGATTTTCCTTGACTTCATCCCTAAATCCNTTAACTTTTTTATCAATTAAGAAACACCTTAGATTTAAGACCGTCTCAANAGTCAGCTGTGCAAGAGTGTCTTTTTTTNTTTTGGGGTATATATTATTTTTTTCCCAATCATGTAAAAAATACTTTTCGTTATCCATAACGATATTAGTCACCTCTAACTGTTGCTCGNCNCTTAATTCATTNATAAATTTATCAATATTGATTTCTTTATTTTCATTAAAACATTCAATTATCCTAAAATAAATATTTTTAAAATTGTCATTTGAAAACTCCATTTCGTCAATATGTAAGTCCATATAGATTTTTTCAAAAACTTTTAATGATCTCNTCGANTTTTTTCTNGTTNAACCACCATCNTTACTTTGTGAAAAAACNTCTTCNTCGAAATCAATTAAATCATTTCCGTATAAAATTAATATTTCAATGATTTTTCTTTCAAGTTCGTATAATTCATTAACCTGACTTTTCTTTTTATCACTTTTAACAATTGAGATTGGCTCAAATTCTTTTACAGGCTTCTTCTTTAAATTATTAAAATCTTTCTTAACAATTTGAGCCAAGGTGCTATATAACACCTGCTCGCTAATGTTCATTATGCTTGAACACTCCTTTATATATAATTCACGTTTAATATAATCAGATATTTTAGAAATACTTTCAACCATATCCCTAATTACTGCAGCCTTTTTTACAGGATCATTTTCTGAATTATCTAATAATAATGATGCTTTGTAAACGATAAAATCTTTAGTGTTTTTATTTAAATATGACTGAACTTCTTCTAAATTTTTGTTAGAAACAAAAGAATCAGGATCATCACCTTCAGGAAGATTACATATTTTTACGTTCATTCCTTGCTCTAATATCAAGTCAATACCTCTAAGAGCCGCCCTAGAGCCCGCAGCATCACCGTCAAATACAACAGTAATATTTTTGGTTAGCCTATTTATTAATCTGATTTGATTTTCAGTCAGCGCTGTGCCAGAAGAAGAAACAACATTAGAAATTCCACATTGATGCATTTTTATCACATCAGTGTAGCCTTCAACCAAAAAACAATTGTCATTCTTTACTATTGATTGCTTACTTTCAAATATCCCATATAAAACTTTACTCTTTTGGTAAATTAAACTTTCGGGAGAATTAATATACTTAGCAATATTTTTTGAAGAACCCAAAATTCTTCCACCAAATCCCAAAATTCTTCCGGACATACTTCTAATAGGAAAAACAACCCTTCCCCTGAATCTGTCAATATTTTCATTTTCTTTGACAATTGTTAAGCCAGTTTTTTCTAAAAAGTTTAATTTATATCCTGCACGAATAGCAGCTTTAGAGAAATTATCCTTTACATTTACCGAATATCCAATTTCAAACTTTTGAATAATTTCATCATTAAAATTTCTTTCCTTTAAATAACTTAACGCAACCGTTTTACCTTCCTCTTCAAAGAGGTTTTTTATAAAGTAATTTTTTGCAAAATCGGATACTAAAAATAAACTCTCCTTTTCATTATCCTGAGAGATTTGTTCTTGTGTTCTTTCGGTTTCCTCAACTTCAATATTGTATTTATTAGCGATATATTTGATGGCCTCAGGATAAGAGTACTTTTCGTGCTCCATTAAAAATGTTATAACAGTGCCGCCCTTACCACTGGAAAAATCTTTCCAAATCTGTTTAGCGGGTGAAACCATAAAGCTTGGAGTTCTTTCTTCAGTGAAAGGACTTAAGCCCTTATAATTTGATCCAGATTTTTTAAGCTGAACAAAATCTCCGATAACTTCCTCGACTCGAGCAGTTTCAAAAACTTTTTCTAAGGTTCTTTTTGAAATCAATTTAAAAATTTATTTGAATCAATTAATTTAAGGAATTATTCTCGATAAATAATAAATAAGATAATTGGTTTACGACTTATTCGCAAGTTGGCCACAGGCCGCATCAATATCCTGACCCCTAGATTTTCTGATAGTTGCCTTAATCTTATTTGAATCTAAGGTTTTAACATATTTAGCAATTACATCATCTGATGCTTGAACAAAACCTGGATCATCAATACTATTATATTGAATAAGATTAACTTTACTTGGAATTCTTTTACAAAGTTTGACCAAAGCTGCAATATCCTCATCACGATCATTAATGTCCTTCCAAACAACATATTCATAAGTTATAATTTTTTTTGTTTTATCATACCAATATTTCAAGGCCTCTTCTAATTCAATTAGATTCATTTTATCATTAAATGGCATAATTGAGGTTCTTTTTTCATCTATCGCAGAATGTAANGAAACTGCAAGTTTAAATTTNACTCCCTNATCAGCAATTTTTTTTATCATTTTTGGAATTCCTGAGGTCGAAACAACTATTCTTTTTGGAGANATTCCCAAACCTGATTTTGAAGTGATTTTTCCAATNGAACTCAAAACATTATTATAATTCATTAATGGTTCACCCATACCCATAAATACAATATTTGTTAGGGGTCTNTGAAAATGCTCAATACTTTGCTGATGGATTAAAACTACCTGATCATAAATTTCATCAGGATTTAGATTTCTCATTCTTTTAAGTTTTGCGGTNGCACAAAATTTACAGTTTAGACTACAACCAACCTGNGAGGAGACACATGCGGTNATTCTNTTTTTTGTTGGGATTAAGACACACTCGACAATATATCCATCAAAAAGCNTAATAGCATTTTTTATTGTACCATCAGANCTTTTTTGCATTCTATGAACCTTTATAAAATTTATAACAAAATTATCCTTGAGAAATTTTATTAAACTTTCAGGTAGATTGGACATTTCATCAAAGCTATGAGCTGATTTTTTCCAAATCCAATGATAAATTTGATTNGCTCTAAATGATTTAAAGGAATTNTTAGTTAAAATTTCTTTTAACTCATCTTCGTTAANTGATCTAATGTCCTTTTTAGAAGACAAAATTTTAAATGATTAGCATTGAGTCTCCATAACTAAAGAAATTATATTTTTCCTTAATCGCTTCTTCATAGGCTTTCTTAATAAAATCATTACCTAAAAAGGCAGATGTCATCATCAATAGTGTTGATTTAGGCATATGAAAATTGGTTATCATTGAATTAGCAATTGAAAAATCGTAAGGAGGAAAAATAAATTTATTTGTCCATCCATCATATTCATTTAGGGTTCCCATTGAAGATACNGAGCTTTCAATTGCTCTCATCACAGTTGTTCCAACTGCACATATTCGNTTTTTATTTGCCAGTCCTTTATTAATAATNNCTGCAGAATCANCTTCNATAATTNCCCTNTCACTATCCATCTTGTGCTTTGATAAATCTTCTACCTCTACAGGGTAAAANGAACCAAGACCAACATGTAAAGTAACTTCNGAGAAATTTANACCTTTTATTTCAAGTCTTTTCATGAGATGTTTTGAAAAGTGTAATCCAGCTGTTGGAGCTGCAACAGCTCCTTCATTTTTGGCATAAATAGTCTGATATCNATCCTTATCCTCNGGCTCAACTTCTCTATTTATATATTTTGGTAANGGGGTCTCACCTAAATCAATTAAAAGTTTTCTAAAATCTTCATAACCAACATCACAAAGAAACCTCAAAGTTCGCCCCCTAGATGTTGTATTNTCAATAACTTCTGCAACAAGTGTATNATCATTTCCAAAATACAATTTATTTCCTATTCTGATTTTTCTAGCTGGATCAACTAGCACATCCCATAACCTCTGTTCAGCANTTAGNTCACGGAGTAAAAAAACTTCAATTCTAGCTCCNGTTTTTTCTTTGTTTCCGTACAAACGAGCTGGAAATACTTTTGTNTTNTTTAGTACTATTACATCGTTCTCATCAAAGTATTCAATCATATCTTTAAACTGCCTATGTTGAATTGAATAGTCTTTTCTATCTATCACCATNAATCTAGCTTCATCNCGATTTTTATTTGGATATTCAGCAANTAATTCTTTNGGAAGTTCGTAATTGAAATCTGAAAGTTTCATTCTCATATTAAAGTGGGGTATTGAAAGNTGCAAATATACAATGTGGAAATAGGGGATGTCAAGTAATTTGACAAAATTATTNAGAATATATAGCTATTCTCTCTAAATCTGACCAAAAGGAACTGTAGGATTTACTTACAACTTTNGGATCTTTGATTATAATTTTNACTTTAGTCGCNAAACAAGCNAATGACATTGCCATTCTGTGATCATCATATGTTTCTATTACTACATTTNGTTTTAAAAAATCAACATTATCAAAAGAAATGGAATCATCGGTAATTATAACTTTTAGATTAAACTTGCTTAACTCCTTCTTTAATGCTAAAAGTCTATCNGTTTCTTTAATTTTTAATGTNTGTAGACCGGTTAAANTACATTTAATACCAAGACCCAAACAAGTGACACAAATTGTTTGTGCTAAATCTGGGTTTGAAGTTAAATCAAATGAAAATTTATCNGTATTCGATTCGANTTTTTTTAAAATTACAAGATCATCTTTATATNTTGTTTTAACCCCAAANGATTTGTAAATNTCTGCAACTTTAGAATCACCTTGTAAACTTTTAAAAGAAAATTTTGAAAGCTTCAAAGTATAACCAATTTTTGCTAGTGCAACTACTGAATAGAAATANGAGGCTGANGACCAGTCAGACTCAATNTAATGTTTTTTAGATTCAATTTTCTGAAGTTCACAAATAGATATTTGGTTATNTGTTGTAGTAATTTCAACCCCAAGTTTTTTTAGTAAAGAAATGGTCATGTCAATATATGGCTTGGATGTCTCCCTNCCTGTTAATTGTATTTTCAATCCACCAGAAATCTTAGGGGCGATTAATAATAAAGATGATATATATTGACTNCTTGTTGAAGAATCNATAATCAAATTCTTACNAATTAATTCGGATGGTTTAATNAGAAGAGGTGGATAACCTTCCTTATCTATATAATGAATTGAGGCCCCAATTTCACGAAGAGAGTCNACTAGTATTTTAATTGGTCGATTATGCATTCTTTGNGANCCTCTTAATTCTATNTCTTTTTTAGTGGTTAATGAAAAGTATGAGGTTAAAAATCTCATTGCCGTTCCTGCATGACCNATATCAATAGTACTTGATTTAGAACTCAGAGCTTTTAATAAATAATTTGTGTCATCTGAATTTGATATATTTTCCAAAGACAACTTTTTAAAAAGCGAGCTTAAAATTAATAACCTATTAGATTCACTTTTAGATCCTGGAATAACAATATGAGCATCTTCAAGTTGAGCACTCTTCAATGAAAGATTCATTAGTCAAGTTTTTGATTTGAATGATGTCTATCATGATCTCGTTTTGCTTTCATATTTAGTCTATTGTCGAACGATGTTTGAAGGTCAACTCCTGTTTGATTTGCAAGACATAACAAAACGAATAAAACATCCGAAAGTTCAGCAGCTAAATCAACTTCTTTGTCGGATTCTTTAAAACTTTGTTCTCCATATTGACGGGAAATTATACGAGCTACTTCACCAACTTCTTCAGTAAGTTGTGCCATATTTGTCAATTCATTAAAATATCTTACCCCGTGTTTTTTTATCCAATTATCAACTTTTAACTGTAAATTTTTTATTTCCATTTTATGAATTTTTGTTAGCTGTTTTCTAAAGTGTTTAGTTTTCTAAGATTATTGTTACCGGGCCATCATTAATCAAATTAATTTTCATGTCAGCACCAAATTTTCCTGTCTTAATTTTTGTATTTATATATGTTTGTAATTCTTTTATAAAACTATTATAAATTTTAATAGCATTTTCTGGTTTGGCAGCTTTAATAAAGCTTGGGCGATTTCCTTTTTTTGTGTCTGCATACAAAGTAAATTGACTAACCAATAAAATTTCTCCTTTAATATCATTTATTTTTTTATTCATTTTCCCAAATTCGTCATTGAAAATTCTAAGTTTTGAAACTTTACTTGCTATTTTGTTCAAAAAACTTTCATTATCATTTGCAGAAATTCCAATGAATATTACCATTCCGTATCCAATAGAAGAATATATCTTTTTATCAATTTTTAAATTTGATTCTATTACCCTTTGAATAACTAATTTCAATTTATCTATGTTTTAAATTATCATCATTTATTATTTGAATATAGCTATCATACCTAGATTTTGAAATTTCTCCAGACTTTACTTTTTCTTTCACATAGCATTTAGGCTCGTTTAAATGTATACAATTATTAAACTTACATTTTGATTTAACATTAAAAAATTCAGGAAAAAAATTACTAATTTCATCAATATTATAATTCACTAATCCAAATCCTTTTATCCCTGGTGTATCTATAAGTTTAATGTTATTTTCAAGATCATAAAGTTCCGCATAAGTGGTTGTATGCTTACCTTGTGAATGTTGATTAGAAATATTACCTACTTTTAAATTTAAAGCACCATCTATTGCATTAATTATTGACGTTTTACCCACCCCGGAATGTCCTCCTAACATTATGGTTTTATTTGATATTTTATTCTCCAATTCTTTAATACCTTTACCTGAATTTGCGCATATTTTAATTGTTTCATAACCAATACTATCATAAATATTAATCAGGGAATTTAATGAATCTTCATCTGCTTCATCATATAAATCGCACTTATTAAAAACTAGCAGAGTTTTGATTGAATACGCTTCAGCACTTACTAAAAATCTATCAATAAAACTAGTAGTTGTAATCGGGTTTTTTAAAGTAATAACCAGTAAAAGAAGATCTATATTTGATGCTAAAATATGTGTCTGCTTTGATAGATTAACAGACTTTCTTAAAATATAGTTTCTTCTTTCAAATATTTTTTTAATAATACCAACTTCTTGCTGATCATGGTCTTCAACATCAAATTCAACAAAATCTCCAACTACCACTGGGTTTGTACTATTTATATTTTCCAGTCTAAGTTTCCCTTTAATCTTACAATCAAATGTATCTCCGGTTTCTGATTTAACCGTGTACCATGAACCTGTTGATTTGTAGACTAATCCTTTCAAATATGTTTAATTCTTTAATATTTTTTCTTGGTGATTTATTGATTCTTGATGAATTGCCTTGAAAACTTTTAAAATAAATTCTTCACTTAGGTTTTTTTCATCACCCTCTAAAATCATTTTCCCTAAAATTTCATTCCATCTTTTAGACTGAAGTACAGCAACATTATTTTTTTTCTTTAAAAGACCAATTTTTTCTGCAACTTTCATTCTATTACCCAAGATATTTATTAATTGATTGTCATGAACATTAATCTGTGCTCTTAAATTATCTAAATTATCTAAGTATGCTTCATCATCATTTGTGACACGTCTGATTGTAAGATTTTTAGTCAATTCTTTTAACTTTTCAGGGGTTATTTGCTGTTTGGCATCACTCCATGCATTATCTGGATCATTATGTGATTCAATCATCAATCCATCATAATTTAAGTCTAGTGCAGTTTGACATAAATCAAAAATAAGATCTCTTCTTCCTGCTATGTGTGAGGGGTCCAGAATCAATGGCAAATCAGGAAGTCTTCTTTGAAGATCAATAGCAATTTGCCACTCTGGATTATTTCTGTATTTTGTTTTTTCATAAGTTGAAAACCCTCTATGTATTGCTCCAATATTTTTAATATTTGAAGAAAAAAATCTTTCAATTGCTCCTAACCATAAGGATAAATCAGGGTTTACAGGATTTTTAATTAGAATAATTTTTTCAGTACCTCGAAGTGCTTCCGCGATTTCTTGAACGATAAATGGGCTTACAGTCGTCCTAGCTCCAATCCACAAAATATCAATTTCGTTTTTAAGTGCTAAGTCAACATGGTTAGCATTAGCAACCTCTGTAGTAGTAAGAATTCCTGTCTCTTTTTTTGCTTTTTTCATCCACTGTAATGCTAAAGATCCAACACCTTCAAAATTTCCAGGTCTTGTTCTTGGCTTCCAAATACCTGCTCTATAAACTATTGTATCTGAATCTTTAAGTTGGTGGGCAATATCTAAAACTTGATTCTCAGTTTCGGCACTACATGGTCCTGCAATTAAAAGTGGGTGTGAAAGATTCATATCATCCAACCATTTTCTCAAATTTTTACTATTCTTCATATTCTAATTTATTCCTTTTAAAATTGTTTTTATATAATTAGTTGACTTTAATTGAGATTCAACTTCATCGAATCTATCTTTTTTAATCAAAGAATTTATATATGCTAAGTTTTCAATGTAATCATCTAATGATTTAATAATATTTTTTTTATTATCCTCTAAAATATCTGTCCACATTTCAGGTGAACTTTTTGCGAGTCTAACTGTTGATTCAAAACCACTTCCAGCCATATCAAAAATATTCTTTTCATTTTTTTCTTCATCCATTACGGTTTTACCTAACATGAAAGAACTTATATGGGATAGATGTGAAACGTAAGCAATATGCTTATCATGAGAATCAGAGTCCATATAGCCAATTTTCATTTTCATTAAATTAAATATTTTTAGTCCAAGCTCAAGTATTGATTTATCTGTTTTATCCTTATCACATATAATTATATTTTTTCCTTCGAATAAGCCTTCATGAGCAGCCGCGGGTCCTGAGAGTTCTGTTCCAGCGATCGGGTGAGTGGCTAGAAAATTTTGACGATTAGGATGTTCTTTTACAATTTGACAAATACTTTTTTTTGTGGAACCAAAATCGATAACTAAGCTGTTATTATTCACAGATTTTAAAACTATCGGCAGAATATTAAGTATGGATTTAACAGGAACTGAGATTACAATAATATCTGGATTATTTATTTTTAAAAGTTCAGATGTTTCATCGATTAACTTTAACTCAAGAGCTTTCTGAAGGTGAATTTCTGACTTATCTATTCCAATAATTGTAGATTTTGGAAATAACTTTCTCATATCAATGGCAAAGCTGCCACCAATAAGACCAACACCAATCACATAAATTTTCTTTTTCATAATCTTGAAATTGCTTTCTTAATATTGATTTCAGAATTACAGAGTGAAATCCTTACATATCCTTCACCATTTGATCCAAAAATACTACCAGGTGCAATAAAAACACCTTTTTCATTTAAAAGACTATCCACATAATCTATAGAGGTTTTATTACTTTTAATCTTAGCCCAAACAAACATTCCCGATGAAGATCTTGAAAAATCACAATTTAATTTATCAGCTAATTCCCATACTAATTTTCTTCTTTTTGAATATTCAAAGTTCAAGTTTTTAAACCAATCCTTTGATTGACTTAATGCTGAGACAGCACCCATTTGTAAAGGAAAAAACATACCTGAATCAACATTACTTTTTACCTTTAAAATATTTGAAATGTATTTAGGATTTGCCACAGCAAAGCCTAATCTCCATCCAGCCATGTTGAAACTTTTACTTAAAGAATTTAACTCAATACAAATATCTCTCGCTCCGTTAACATTCATAATACTTAATGGATTATTATTTAAAATGAAACTATATGGATTATCATTTACAATTAAAATATTATTAGACTTCGCAAAATTTATAATTTCAGAAAAATACTCATGGGATGCTACTGTTCCTGTTGGCATATGAGGATAATTAATCCACATTATCTTAACACTAGATAAATCAAGTTTAGTTAATTGCTCCAAGTCAGGCAGCCAGTTATTTTTTTCATTTAAATCATAATATATAATTTCATTTCCAATCAACTTTGTTATTGATGAATATGTTGGATATCCGGGATTTGGTATTAAGACTTTATCATCTTCAGAAAGAAAAGACATTGAAATATGAAAAATTCCCTCCTTGCTTCCAATCAATGGTAAAATTTCAGATTGATAATTTAAATCACAATTATAATGTAACTTATAAAAATTTGATATTTCCTTTCTAAATTTTTCAACTCCGATATAGCTTTGATATTTATGCGCTCCAGCAACATTTAACGAATGTTTTAATTTTTTTATTACCGGAGTTGGAGGAGATAAATCTGGACTCCCAATTCCAAGGTTGATAATATCTTCTCCAGAGTCAATTAAAGACTTTACCTCTCTCAGTTTGGAGGAAAAATAATACTCACTTAATCCTTCTATTCTTTTTGAAAATTCAATCATCTTTAGAGTTTTTGTATTCACCTAATACTTTAAAATCTTTAGCCATAATTTCAATTATGGACTTAGCCTTAAAATAATCCTCTAATTTATCAAAAGTGACATCAACAAAAAATGAGTATCTCCAAGGAGTTTGAATCTTAGGCATTGATTGAATCTTAGTTAAATTTAACTTACAATCACTTAAAACATTTAAAATAGCTGCCAAGCTTCCCCTTTTATGATCCAATTCAAATTTTACTGAGGCCTTATTAAAATTTAAGTTTTTAGTTGGACCTTTTTTTTGAAGAATAACAAATCTTGTTTGATTCTTTTTTATAGTTTGAATATTATCATTTATAATATCCAGCCCATAAATTTTTGAGGCTAAATCACTTGCAATTGCACCTAAACCCTTTATTTTATTTTCAGAAATTTTCTTTGCTACCTGAGCAGTATCCTTATCCTCGATTAAAACAATATCCACATTATCTTTAAAAAAATCTCTGCATTGAAGAAGAGCCATGGGATGAGACTGCACTTCTTTTATATCTTCAATTGATTGACCTTTTAAGGCAATCAAATTATGTGTTATTTGAAGATAATATTCACCTACAATATTTACTCGATATTCATCAATCAATGCATAATTAGGAATAATAGATCCAGCAGTAGAATTTTCAATTGCCATGATAGCATAATCTATTTTATCATTAAATAAATTTAAAATCAATTCTTCGAAGGAAAGATATTCAATCAAATTAATATCTTCTTCAAAATAGTTATTTGCAACTATGTGATGAAATGAACCCTTTATTCCCTGAATACCTATGTTTTTTTTCATAAAAAAAAAGTCTCGAAATTTCGAGACCATAAATAAATTTGATTAGTTATATATAACCACAGCCTCTACATCCTTTTTAAATAAAAGAAGTAATATAAGTTAAAGTTGTAGTTAAAAAATAGCATTTTTAATGATTGATTGGTCTAATGTAAATAATATTTATTAAAAAAAAGAAAATTATCTAAAGAATATAATCTGTAGATACAAAGTTAGAATTATCAGAACTTAACAAATCCTTAATTATCTTATTATTTTCATTATTATCCTTTGAGGCAACAAACGTACGAATTGAAAATGATCTTAGTGCATCATGAACACTTAATGTACTGAATGCAGAATCTTTTCTTCCTGTAAATGGATAAATATCGGGGCCTCGTTGACATGAGCTATTTATATTGACCCTACAAACTAAATTCACCAAAGTGTCAATTAGGGGTCCAAGCTTCTTTGTTTCCTTTCCGAAAATACTAACCTGTTGTCCGTAATTTGATTCTGCCATGTCATCAAGAGGTTCATTAATATCTTTAAATGAAATTATTGGAATCACTGGCCCAAACTGCTCTTCTTTATAAACACTCATATCTTTAGTAACAGGGTATAAAATAGCTGGATATACATAATTTTCACATTGAATTCCACCTTTAGGATTAACTATCTTAGCACCCTTCTGTTTTGCATCAGTAATTAGTGATTGTATGTATTCGGGTTTATTTGGTTCTGGTAGCGGAGTTAACTTAACGTTGTCCTCCCATGGATTTCCGTATTTTAGTTTATCAACAGCCTTAGAAAATCTGTTGAGAAATTCATCTCTAATTTCATCATGAACATAAATTATCTTAAGAGCGGTACATCTTTGTCCGTTATAAGAAAGGGATCCGTTTATACATTCCTGAATCGTTAAGTCTAAGTCGGCATCTGGTAATATAATCGCTGGATTTTTTGCCTCAAGACCCAAGACTAATCTTAGTCTATTTTTCTTTGGATGAGATTCTTGCAAGGAATTAGCAGATGAACTATGTCCTATAAGTGCCAAGACATTTACTTTACCAGATTCCATAATAGGGGTTGCTAAAACCCTACCTCTTCCAAATAAAATATTTACTACACCGGGTGGAAAATGTTTTTTGAAAGCTTCCATTAATGGAGAAATTAATAGCACACCGTGTTTAGCTGGCTTGAATATCACTGTATTACCCATAATTAAAGCTGGAATTAAAAGACAAAATGTCTCATTCAACGGATAATTATATGGTCCTAAACAAAGAACCACACCAAGTGGTCCTCTACGAATGTGTGCATTAATACCGCTGTGTTTTTGAAATTTTGCAGAATCTCTATCAATTTTCTTGTAAGCTTCAATTGTATCGTATATATAATCTACGGTTCTGTCAAATTCTTTTTTAGAATCAGTATAGTTTTTTCCAATCTCCCACATTAATAACTTTACTACAATATCTCTTTTCTGCTTCATTTCTTCAACGAAGTTTTCCATTGCATTAATACGATCTACAACCTTCATCGTTGGCCATAAACCCTTTCCTTTATCAAATGCATTACAAGCAGAGTCTAGCGCCTCAATAGCTTCATCCTTACCTAAACTTGGTATTTCACCAAGCAAAGTAGGCTTATATTCAGGTGTTGATGAGATTGTAGAATAAACAGGTGAAAATTCACCATCCCATTTAACCAAACTCCCATTAATCAGATAGTTATCTTGCTTTATCTTTTCAGTTATCTCAAACTCTTGCGGTATCTGCCTAAATTTAAATTCCATAATAATTAATTTAAGTAGCTGCAATTTCCATTCCAAAAAAATAAATTACTAAGTTTGAAATTCATTAATTATCATTTTTGATGCTTTCAAGTATTAAACATCGCAACAATAAGCAGAAATATTATTTATTAAATTATTTGAGCTTATTAATTCCTAATTTTTTCTACAGAAATAATTTAAGAAAGAAATTAAACTCACTATCTGATTTTGATTTTGATTATATTAAAAATAGGGTAAACTATTACAACAAAATAAACAAAGAAATTAAACTAAATAAGGATGTTGAAAGTCTTAATAATTTTAAAATTAAAAACTTCCATAGAACTTATTTTTTTGATACTTACCAATACACTAGATTCTTTGAAAAAAGATTAAAATTGAAAACGCTATTTGGAGATATCACTCATAGCCCTGATGTTCCATCGATTGTAAAAAGTAGACCAATCAATGAAAATAATCAAAATTCAATTTTGCTGAAACTAAATAAAATCAGGCATTTTACATACACAAAAGATTCTAATGAATTTGATCATAAAATAAATAAACTAATTGGAAGATCTGCGATAACTAAAAAGCATAAAAAAAGAATTGATTTTTTTAAAATATACTTTAATAATAAGTTATGCGACCTTGGAGCAATAAATAAGAATACACCACACCCAGAATGGCTAAAAAATAAAATATCAATAGAAGATCATTTAAAATATAAATTTATTATGTGTGTGGAGGGAGTTGATGTTGCTACAAATCTAAAATGGGTAATGTCTTCAAATTCAATTGCTGTGATGCCCAGACCTAAAATTGAATCTTGGTTTATGGAAAATAAGCTGATTCCGGAAAAACATTATATTGAAATAAAGGAAGATTATTCAGATTTAGAAAGTAAAATTGAATACTACATAAAGAATCCTAAAAAATGTAAAAGGATTATCAAAAATGCCAATGATTATGTTGTACAATTCAAAAATAAAAGAAGAGAAGACATTATATCATTGTTGGTTTTAGAAAAATACTTTCATTTCACTGGGCAGCAAGAAAAAACTAGTTTTTTGGATTATTAGATTTCCAAATATCAGCTCTTTTTATTATTTGGGGCATTCTAGAATTATCGTTATTTCCTCCACAAATTATACAACCAATATTTTTATTTATGATTTTATGTCTGTAATGTCTCAGAGCAGCACTTGACATTGCACCTGCCGGTTCAGCAATAATATTTTCGTACGATTTTAGTTCTAGAATAGAATTACAAATTTCATTCTCATCCAAAATTATTAAATCATCTAAATGTTCTTTACAGTAATCAAAGCTATAATTGCCAACTTTTTTAACCGCAACTCCATCAACAAAACCATCAATGCTATTTAAAGTAATTAACTTATTTTTATCAATGGATTTGGACATTGATGGGGCTCCTTTAGGCTCAATGCCTATTATTTTTGTCTTTGGACTCAATTGTTTGAAAACATTTATTGCGCCTGAAATTAATCCGCCACCCCCGATTGGAATAAACAGATAATCTAGATGATCTTTAAATTGATTAATAATTTCTAAAAATAATGTAGCCTGTCCAGCAATTACTTTTTTATCATCAAAAGGATGTATAAAAGTTTTATCATATTTATCACATTCTTGCAACGCTTTTTCATACGCCTGGGTAAAGTTTTCTCCGAACAAAACAACCTCAACATTGGTTTTTCCAAATTTTTTTACTTGTTCAATTTTTTGATTTGGAGTAGTTGTAGGCATAAATACTTTCCCCATATAACCTAGGGTGCTACAGCTTACAGCAAAACCTTGAGCATGATTTCCGGCACTAGCACAAACTATTCCATTTATTACTTGAGATTGATTTAAAGATGAAATTTTATTAAAGGCACCTCTTATCTTAAATGATCTAACTTTTTGTAAATCTTCCCTTTTAAAGAATATATTAGAATTATATTTTTGAGAGTAACTTTCAATTTTCTGGAAAGGAGATTCAATTACTACTGTCTGCAATATTTGGCTAGCTTTTTTTATTTCATTTAATCCGATAAAATTACCCACTAAAATAAATTTTTCATCGCTGTCATAGACTTTCTAAGCTCCAGTCCAATCTTTTCAATAGGATGATTGTTTATTTCAAAGTTAATTTTTTTAAGTAAGTCTTTATCAATTTCTTTATTAATATTAGGCTCTATGCCTAAAGAAGATAGGCTTAATTTACTAATATAATTTTTTAAAAGGTGTTTTGCTTCATTAGCAAATAAGTAACATCCATATTCAGCTGTATCAGAAATTATACTATTCATTTCATATAATTTCTTTCTTGCAACTAAATTTGCAATTAAAGGTAATTCATGTAAAGATTCATAATATGCTGATTCGTCAATGATACCAGCTTCAACCATTGTTTCAAAAGCTAATTCAACCCCAGATTTTATAAATGCTATCATGGCGATTCCTTTTTCAAAGTATTCTTGATTAGAAATAGCGTCTTCCGTTGAAGGTGTTTTTTCAAATGCTGTCTCACCAGTCTCCTCCCTCCAATTAAGAAGTTTTTTATCGTCGTTATTCCAATCTTCCATCATACCTTGTGAAAACTCTCCAGACATTATATCATCCATATGCTTTTTAAATAGGGGCTTCATAATCTCTTTAAGTTCTTCTGCAATTCTGTTTGCTTCGATTTTGGAACTATCAGACATCGAATTCATCATTTTAGAAATACCTCCGTGCTTTAATGACTCAGTAATAACCTCCCAACCATTTTGAATTTGTTTTGCGGCATATGTTTTTTCTAGACCCTCGTTAACCATTTTTTCAAATAACAGTATTGATGCCGTTTGAAGTACTCCACATAAAATAGTCTGCTCTCCCATTAAATCACTTTTTACTTCTGCAACGAAAGATGACTCTAGAACACCAGCCCTGTGTGAACCAAGTGAATACGCATATGCTTTTGCTAAATCTAACCCTTGACTATTGGGGTCATTTGCAGAATGTACAGCGATTAATGTTGGCACACCAAAACCTCTTTTAAACTCTTCTCTAACTTCTGTTCCTGGACATTTTGGGGCTACCATAATTACTGTTATGTCTTCTCTGATTTTAATTCCTTCTTCCACTATATTAAAACCATGTGAATATGAAAGAATTGAATTTTGCTTCATCAGAGGCATAACCGTATTAACTACGTGAGTATGATTCTTATCAGGGGTCAAATTAATTACCATATCAGCATTTGGAATTAACTCATCAAAAGATCCTACTTTAAAATTATTACTACTAGCGTTTATAAATGACTTTCTTTTTGATAAAATTGCACTATCTCTTAAGGCATATGTAATATTTAAACCTGAATCTCGCATATTTAAACCCTGGTTCAGGCCTTGTGCACCACAACCAACAATGACAATATTTTTTTCTTTTAAAATTTTATTTTCATTTTGAAACTCATCAATATTCATAAATCTACACTTAGATAACTGTGATTTTTTCTCTGATTCGTTAAGTGAATTGAAATAATTACTCATATGGTGTTATTTTTTTTTTAAAATCTCTTAGTATTTCTGAAATCATTAATGGAGCTTTTGTTACTGCAATTCTCGCTGATCTAACATATTGTAAAATCCCGTATTTATTTAACTTTTCATATAGGTCATCTAGCTCGTGTGTTCTGCCTGATTTTTCAATTACAAAAAATTCAGGGTTAACCGTTACTATAATTGCATTACTTTCTTTAATTATGTTTTGAATTTTTCTGTCATCAAATAACAGCGATGATTTTATTTTAAACAAACATGATTCTTGGTATATTGTTTCTTCATCCGTGTGATAATATGCCTGAATAACTTCAATTTGTCTGTTAATTTGACCAACTATTTTTTTTATCAAGGATTCAGATGCAATGACAAGAATAGTCCATCTTTGAACATTTTCAATTTCTGTCATTGATGAATTGAAGCTTTCAATATTAATGTGTCTTCTTTGAAATATGGCTGAAATCCTGTTAAGTAAACCTACACTATCTTCAGTGTAGATAGAAACTGTATATTTTATTAATTTTTTTTCCATAACTAGTTAGCTTAATCTTATTTCTGACACTGAAGAACCAGTAGTTATCATTGGAAATACATTATCTTCTTTTTCAACAACAACTTCCAAAAAATATGGTTCATCTGATTTTATCATTTCCTCTACAGCATTAGCTAAATCTTCTCTTTTAGTTACCCTTTTGGCTTTTAAATAGTAACCTTCAGCGATTTTTACAAAATCAGGGTTTACCATTTCAGTTGAAGCATATCTTTTATCAAAGAATAATTGCTGCCATTGCCTAACCATTCCTAAAAAATCATTATTTAAGACAACTATTTTAACTGCTGCTTTTGTTTGAAAAACAGTACCTAATTCCTGAATAGTCATTTGGTAACCACCATCACCAATTACCGCAACAACTTCTCTTTCAGGACAAGCCATTTTGGCTCCAATTGCTGCTGGTAATGCAAATCCCATTGTCCCTAGCCCACCAGATGTTATATTGCTTTTTGTTTTATTGAAGTTTGAATATCTACAAGCAATCATTTGGTGCTGTCCAACATCTGAAACAATAGCTGCATCACCCTTGGTTTGAATATTAATTTCCTTCATTACTTCACCCATTGTTAACCCTTCTTTCTTTGGGTTTAAGTCATCATGTATTACTTTTTTGTATTCAATTTCATATAATTCTTTAAACTTTGCATGCCATTTTTTGTGAGATTTATTTTCTGTTATTTTTAAAATTTCATTTAAAGTTTGTTTAGCATCACCTAATACTGCAACATCAACATCAATAATTTTATTTACTTCAGCGGGATCAATTTCAAAGTGGATAACTTTAGCCTGCTTTGCATATCTATTTACATCACCTGTAACTCTATCGTCAAATCTCATTCCTATCGCAATAAGCACGTCACATTCATTAGTAAGAATATTTGGAGCATAATTTCCATGCATTCCAAGCATTCCAACATTAAGCGGATGACTTGTTGGAATTGCGGAAGCTCCTAAAATCGTCCAAGCGGCAGGAATTCCAGATTTTTCCACAAATTTAATTAGCTCTTTCTCAGCATTGCCTAAAATAACACCTTGACCCCAAACGATAAGAGGTTTTTTTGCATTATTTATTAATTCAGCGGCAAGTTTAATATTGTTATGATTAATTTTTGGTACAGCCTTATAACTTCTAATACCCTCAATTTTCTTATACGAAAAATTAATTTTTTCAAATTGGGCATCTTTGGTTATATCAATTAACACAGGTCCAGGTCGTCCACTTTTAGCTATGTAAAATGCCTTAGCAAATATTTCAGGAATTTCTGATGCTTTAGTTATTTGATAGTTCCATTTTGTAATAGGGGTTGAAATTCCGATTATATCAGTTTCTTGAAATGCATCACTACCAAGTAAGTGTGAACTAACTTGACCAGTAATACAAACCATTGGAGTAGAATCAATTTGAGCATCGGCTAATCCAGTTACTAAGTTTGTAGCTCC
>NZHJ01000034.1 GCA_002691265.1 Flavobacteriaceae bacterium
TTCTGTTCCATATAAATTCATTAAAGTTTTTACCTAATGAAAAACCATAATATTTAAAAATAGCAATTATAGATTTCAGAATAAAATAAACGTGATAAAAAATTCTTCATTTCTAATGCAAAAATTTTAGATGAATATTAAGTGAAAGAAATTGATGATGATTTATTGAAAAATGTTGTTGAGATAATGAGGTTAAATTGAAAAAAAAGAATTTAGGTAATAGATATTTTAGTGTTAAAAGAGAGGAAGGAGAAAGTGATGAGGGTTTCTATTAAAGAAAAAATGATGGGTTATATGATATGAGAAAATTTACAGATAAATATATAAATAAAATATACATTAAAAGATTGGGTGAGAATGAATATAATATTAAATTTGATTTGAGTAATATTGAAAAAGAATGTTCAGAGAAGTTGATGGTAGAAAATGGTAATAAATTATTCTATATGAGAAATAAGAATATATGTTTTTAGAAATGCAGATACCATCACCTGGCGAATCAATTTCAGAAGTTGAAATTGCAGAGTGGCTTGTTGCTGATGGTGATTATGTTGAGAAGGATCAAATTATTGCTGAGATTGACAGCGATAAAGCAACTCTTGAACTACCTGCAGAGCATTCTGGAGTAATTACATTAAAAGCAGACGAAGGAGATGTTGTTCAAGTTGGGCAAGTGGTTTGTCACATCGATATTTCTGCTAAAGGTTCTCCAAAAGAAACCTCTGCTACAAAGCCTGTAGAAATTGTCGAAGATAAAAAAGAAGTATCACAGCCAGTTATTGATACTAAATCAGATGTTTTAAGTCCCGCTGCAAGAAAAATTGCAGAGGAAAAAAATATTGATATCAACCAGATTACTGGTACCGGAAAAGCTGGTAGAATTACAAAACAGGATGTTTTACTTGGCAAACCTGCCATGGGTAAGTTTAATAATTCAAATAGATCAGAATCTAGAAATAAATTATCGATGCTTAGAAGAAAGGTTGCTGAAAGACTAGTGACTGTTAAGAATGAAACAGCGATGCTCACAACTTTTAATGAAGTTGATATGTCTTCGATATTTGAATTAAGAAAAAAATATAAAGAAAAGTTTAAGGAAAAACACGGAGTTAATCTTGGATTTATGTCTTTTTTCACGCTAGCTAGTGTAAGAGCACTTAAAGAATTCCCAGCTGTAAACTCAATGATTGACGGCTCTGAGATGATTTCTTATAGTTATTGTGATATTAGTATTGCAGTTTCAGGTCCAAAGGGTCTAATGGTTCCAGTCATAAGAAGTGCTGAAGAACTAAAATTTAAAGAAGTTGAATTAGAAGTAAAAAGACTTGCTGAAAGAGCTAGAGACGGTCAAATTACAGTAGATGAAATGACTGGAGGTACTTTTACAATTTCTAACGGAGGAGTTTTTGGTAGCATGTTATCTACTCCGATTATCAATCCTCCTCAAAGTGCTATACTTGGAATGCATAATATAGTTGAAAGACCAATTGCTGTCAATGGAAAAGTTGAAATTAAACCTGTAATGTATTTAGCTCTTTCATATGACCACAGAATCATTGACGGTAAAGAAAGCGTTGGTTTCTTGGTGCATATAAAAGAGGCACTTGAAAATCCAGCAGAAATTCTTATGAATAATAAAATTGAAGAAGCTTTAGAGCTTAATTAATCTAATTATGAGTTTTACGGATACTCATACCCATTTATATCTCGAACAATTTAATGATGATATAGACTCAGTAATAGAGAATTCGATTTCTTCTAACGTAAATAGATTGTTTTTACCTGCAATAAACTCCTCATATACGGAATCCATGTTTCTCTTAAAAGAAAGATACCCAGAAAATATTTTTCTAATGTCAGGACTTCATCCTTGTTATGTTGAGGCAAATTTTCTAGACGAAATTAAACATGTTGAAATGATTATTAATGAAAATGAGATTGTTGCTGTTGGTGAAATAGGAATAGATCTTTACTGGGATAAAACTAATTTAGAAATTCAAATAGAAGCTTTTGAGTCTCAAATTTCTATTGCCAATAATCATAATCTACCAATAGTAATACATTGTAGAGAATCTTTTGATGAAATTTATAATGTTTTGAATAAAAACAAAGTTAATAATGGAGGAATATTTCACTGCTTTTCAGGTGATTTGTCTCAGGCAAATAAAATTATTGATATGGGTATGAAACTTGGGATCGGAGGAGTTGTCACATTTAAAAATGGAAAAATTGATAAGTTTTTAAATAATATTGAAATAAGTAATATTGTTTTGGAAACCGACTCACCATATTTATCTCCAGCACCACTTAGGGGAAAAAGAAATGAGAGTTCAAACATAAAATACATCGCAGAAAAATTATGTGATATTTATAATCTTTCATTTCATGAAATTGCTAAAATTACTACCCAAAATTCTAAAGATGTTTTTGGGATTTAATTCTTAAAAAAACAACGTTTTATATTTTATATTTTCTATTTTTTTCATTTTATTTGTTAGTTGTGCTTAGAGAGGTGGCCGAGTGGTCGAAGGCGCACGCCTGGAAAGTGTGTATACATCTAAAGTGTATCGAGGGTTCGAATCCCTTCCTCTCTGCAGANTATNTAATTTATGNGATATATTTTTATATCTTTAACACACTAAAATATTAAACAAAAAAAAGATGAAAAGATTANTTAGTTTATTGGGAATANTATTATTAANATTTGTNCANCNAATNCAANCATTTCCTATTCAAGATGATATGGAAATGATGGAGCAGGATTCAGTTCAAACAACTGATGTNGTTGAAATGGAAGAACCTGTAATNGAAGAACCTGTAGAAGAAGAGCAATTAAATTTTCACCAAGAACTTAAAAAGAGATTTATTGAGGGTGGACCTGGATTTATGGGAATTGTTCTACTTTGTTTNATTCTTGGTTTAGCAATTGCTATTGAAAGAATTATATATCTNAACCTATCAACNACAACTGATTCAAGCAAATTAACAAGCGATGTTGAAGCNGCTATGAAGTCTGGTGGAGTTAATGCAGCTAAAGAGGTTTGTAGAAATACNCCTGGACCAGTTGCATCAATATTTTATCAAGGTTTAGATAGGTCNGGTGAAGGTATTGAGTCAGCTGAAAAAGCTGTAATCGCTTATGGTGGTGTTCAAATGGGCCAATTAGAAAAAAATGTTTCTTGGATTTCTNTATTTATTGCACTTGCTCCAATGCTTGGTTTCATGGGTACAGTAATTGGTATGATTCAAGCCTTTGATAAAATTGAAGCAGCTGGNGATATGCAACCATCTCTTGTTGCNGGTGGTATTAAAGTTGCACTTTTAACAACTGTATTTGGATTAATTGTTGCTATCATTCTACAGATTTTTTACAATTATATAATTGCAAAAATTGANAGCATTGTGAATGATATGGAAAATGCATCAATTGACCTAATGGATATATTAGTAAATAATAAGAAATAATTATGAACTATAATATACTTAAATACACAGCTTTAGGACTATCTCTACTGGGTATTCTATTTGTTCTACTTATTCTGGCAGATAACCTTTTTGGTATCGACATGATATTATATAATGCNTATGTTGTTCTTTTCATCATTGTTTCATCTGTATTATATTTTGGAATAAAAAANATGNTTGGAAACAAGTCTAGCCTTANGAGTACTTTGAAAGGAGTTGGATCGTTTTTAGGGTTATTCCTTGTTTGCTTTTTAATAGCTTCCGGAGAGGAGACTTTAATGAGAGAAGGAAAAATACTATCTGCTACAAGTTCTAAATTTATCGGAGCGGCATTATTCATGTTTTATNNGNTGATAGTTATAGCCAGTGGAANAATNTTGTTTTTTGGATTTAAAAACAGAAAATAAATAATTATGGCAAGAAGATCATCACCTGAAGTTAATGCAGGATCAATGGCNGATATAGCTTTTCTGTTATTAATATTTTTNTTAGTCACTACAACAATAGAAACTGANTCTGGAATTAGNAGAAAACTTCCTCCAATGGAAGAGTCTGAAGAAGATGTTGTTATTAAACAAAAAAATATTTTTACTGTTTTANTAAACGGTAAAGATCAACTNTTAGTGGAAGATGAATTAATGGATTTAGAAGAACTGAGAGAATCAGCAATTGAATTNTTGGATAATGGNGGTGGTACAGGAGAGGATGNGTGTAATTACTGTAAGGGGAAGAAAGACCCAAAATCTTCAGACAATCCTGATAAAGCCATTATTTCTCTAAAAAATGAGAGGGAAACTTCTTATGCAACTTATATTTCCGTTCAAAATGAATTAGTTGCCGCATATACTCATCTTAGAAATGTTCGAGCTCAAGAATTATATGNTGAGAGTTACTCTGAAATGATGAAGAATTATAAGGACGTTAATTGGCCAGGNAATCGAGATAAACTTAAGGAAAATATTAATAGACTTAGAAAAGAATACCCACANAAACTTTCTGAAGTTCAATAAAATATTATAAATAGGATGTCAAAATTTAATAAAAAGAAAAAAGGAGATTTACCCGCTGTAAATACAGCTTCGCTTCCTGATATTGTTTTTATGCTTTTATTCTTTTTTATGGTTGCTACTGTAATGAGAGATAACGAGTTAAAAATTAAAAATGAATTACCAGCTGCTAACGAAGTCGAAAAACTAGATAAAAAAGAGTTAGTAATGTACATATATGCAGGAAAACCAAATTTTGGCTATCAATCTAAATTTGGTACCGAGGCTAGATTACAGCTTAACGANAAGTTTTCAGAAGTCTCTGACATACCAGCTTTTATATATGCNGAAAGAGAATCAAAGAGGGAAGAGTTAAGGCCTTTTTTAACCACAGCACTAAAGGTTGATAAAGAAACTAATATGGGTATTGTTGGTGATATAAAACAGGAGCTCAGAAAAGTTAACGCTTTGAAGATAAACTATACCACAAGGATTGGTGATGTTTCATTAAACAAGCAGTAAAACTATATTTCTTTTCTTAACCTTGCAACGGGAATGTTAAGCTGTTCTCTNTATTTTGCAACTGTTCTTCTTGCTATTTTATAACCCTTCTCATTGAGAATTTTAACAAGCTTTTCATCTGTTTCAGGTTTTCTTTTATTCTCATTTTGAATAATCTTTTCAAGGATTTTCTTAATTTCTATTGTTGAGATTTCTTCCCCGCTTGTTGTTTTCATTGATTCACTAAAGAACTCTTTTAATAATTTTGTTCCATATGGAGTGTCAACATACTTACTATTAGCTACTCTAGAAATTGTAGATATATCCATTTCTATTTCATTAGCAATATCTTTAAGAATCATAGGTTTTATNTTCCTTTCATCTCCGCTTAGAAAATACTCCTTTTGATAATTCATTATTGCTTGCATTGTTATCATTAGGGTTTGCTGTCTTTGTTTTACAGCATCTATAAACCACTTGGCTGAATCAAGTTTTTGTTTAATAAATTGAATAGCCTCTTTTTGAGATTTAGATTTATTTTTTTCAAGTTTATATCCCTTNAGCATTTCATCATAATCTCTCGAGATATTCAGAGTTGGGCTATTTCTATAGTTAAGATCAAGCGTAAGCTNATTATTTTCAATCGCTATTTTAAAATCTGGAATCACCTGCTCAATTGGNTTNCCNCCACCTGAGTAAGANCCNCCTGGTTTTGGATTAAGCTTTGATATTAATGAAATTACTTCTTTAAGCTCGGACTCATCAATCGAATACTTATTCATCAACTTTTNAAAGTGCTTTTTTGAGAATTGCTCAAATGAATTTTTGATAATTTCAATNGCTAAATCAACATATTTAGTTCTTTTTTTTCTTTTTAATTGGATAATTAAACATTGTTGNAGATTAAGCGCTCCAACNCCAGGTGGATCAAAATCCTGAACTATATTTAGCACATCCATTAATTCGTCTTCATCTACAAAAAGATTTTGAGTAAANGCNAGATCATCAACAATTTCTTCTAATTCTAGTCTAATATATCCAGACTCGTCTATGCTACCAACCAAAAATTCGGCNATTTTCATTTTTTTTTNGTCAAGGCTTATTGGTTTTAGTTGTCCAANTAAATGTTGANTAAAAGAAATACCCGACGAAAAAGGAATGTTTTTATCTTCTGCTTTACCAGAATTATTTGAACTTAGTTTGTATGATGGTGTATCNTCATAATTTAAATAGTCGTCAATATTAATATCATCAGAATCAGAGAAATCATCATTACTTTCTTGTTGATTGTCATCGTCAGAATTTTGTCCCTGTTCAAGTGCTGGATTTTCCTCAATTTCCCGCTGAATCTTTTGTTCAAAATCTAANGTGGGAAGTTGTATCAACTTCATAAGTTGAATTTGNTGAGGAGATAACTTCTGTGATAATTTTAATTTTAGATATTGTTTCATTTTGATTAAAANTCAGCATTTTGAGGGGTTCTTGGAAATGGGATTACATCACGAATATTTGACATCCCTGTTGCAAACATAACAAGCCTCTCAAAGCCTAATCCAAATCCAGAGTGAACAGCCGTTCCATATTTTCTTAAATCTGNATACCACCATAATTCTTTTTCATCTATACCAACTTCTTTAATTTTNTTCAATAGAACATCCAATCTCTCCTCTCTCTCAGAACCTCCAACAATTTCACCAATACCAGGGAATAATATATCCATAGCCCTAACTGTTTTTTCATCATCATTTAGCCTCATATAGAAAGATTTGATTTTTGCAGGATAATTNTAAATTATTACTGGACAATTAAATTCTTTTTCTACAAGAAATCTTTCGTGTTCACTTTGTAAATCAGCCCCCCATTCATCGATTAAATATTTAAATTTCTTCTTTTTATTAGGCTTACAGTTTCTTAAAATTTCATATGCTTCAGTGTAGGTAATAATTTTAAAATCATTTTCAATTACAAACTTTAGTTTTTCGATTAAAGTAAGTTCACTTCTCTCATTTTGTGGTTTTTGTTTTTCTTCACTTATAAGTCTATTTTCTAAAAATTTTAAATCTTCGATATTATTATTAACTATATAAGAAAGAATATATTTTAAAAAATCTTCAGCAAGTTTCATGTTCCCATTAATGTCCATAAATGCAACTTCAGGCTCAATCATCCAGAATTCAGATAAGTGTCTAGAAGTATTTGAATTTTCAGCTCGAAAAGTTGGTCCAAANGTATATACTTTACCCATTGACATCGCATAAGCTTCAGCCTCTAATTGACCTGAGACTGTGAGGTTAGTTTCTTTACCAAAAAAATCTTTTTTATAATCAATTTTACCGTTATCATCTATTGGTGGATTTTTTATATCTAATGTAGACACCCTAAATTGTTCACCAGCACCTTCTGCATCACTTGCTGTAATTATAGGAGTATGAACATAGTAAAAGCCATTATTTTTAAAATACTGATGAATTGCAAAAGATAAATTTGATCTAATTCTCATCACCGCTCCAAATGTATTTGTCCTAGTTCTCAAATGAGCATTTTCTCTTAGAAACTCAAAAGAATGTTTCTTCGGTTGTATGGGGTATGTTTCAGGATTAGAATCTCCTAAAATTTCACAGCTATCAACTTTTAATTCAACATTTTGCTGAGAGCCTTGACTGCTTACTAAAGATCCGCTAATATTAATAGCCGCCCCGGTGGAAATCGCTTTCAAAATTTCATCATCCGTATTTTCAAAATCAATCACACATTGAAGATTACCTAAACCAGACCCGTCATTTAATGCAATAAATCGATTGGCTCTAAATGTTTTAACCCAGCCTGAAATAGATACTTTTTTATTTAAAAACTTATTAGAATGTAAAATATCATTTATCGAAACTTCATTCATTTCAAATTATTTATTCAAATATATGTTTTTGAAAGTTAATATTATAATTCCTCTTGATCTGAAAGTATCTTAATTTTAGGTTCTTTTAGTACTTTTTCATTTGCTATCGATCTTTCAAGGGATAAAAGTAAAGAAGGCAGTAATAATAAATTAGAAAGCATTGCAAGAAGAAGTGTTCCTGAAACTAGCGCACCCAGAGCAACGGTACCTCCAAAATTTGAAACAATGAAAACTGAGAAACCAAAAAATAAAACAATTGAGGTGTAAAACATACTTAATCCAGTTTCCCTTACTGAGTTATACACAGATTTTTTTATTTGCCACTTATTATCTTGAAGTTCTTGTCGATATTTTGCCAGAAAATGTATTGTATCGTCTACTGAAATACCAAAGGCAATGCTAAAAATTAGAATTGTTGAGGGTTTGATAGGAATACCAATAAAACCCATTAGTCCAGCTGTTATAAGTAAGGGTAATAAATTAGGAATAAGAGAAATAATAATCATTCTGAAATTCCTAAACAAATATGCCATGAATAACGATATCAGAAAGATTGCAAGTCCTAATGACCAAACCAGGTTATCAACTAAAAAATAAGTTCCTTTTTGGAAAAGATATGCCTTTCCGGTTAAAAACACTTCGTATCTGTCAGGAGGCAAAAACTTATCTATTTTTTCATTTAATTCTTCTTCAATTCTTTCCATTCTTTCAATTTTCATGTCCTTCATGAATGTAGTTATTCTGGTATATTGAGCTGTACTATCAATNTAGGGCTTAAGAAGGTCAACATCTCCAGAAACATCAGAATTTTTAACATAAGATGCTATAAAAGTTTCTTCTTGCTTTGTTGGAACTTGATAATATTTTGGATTACCATTATAAAAAGCTTGTTTTGAATATTTCACTCCATTAACCAAAGAAATAGGTTTAGATAATTCAGGGAATTCAGAAATTGCATTTTGAACTTTCTCTAAATTTCTTATTGTTGACAGTCTACGAACTGACTCTTTCCTACCCCCATCAATATATATTTCTAGTGGTAGAATTCCGTTAAATTCCTTTTCATAATACATTATATCATCAAAAAATTCGGTATTTCTTGGCATATCATCAATAAAGCTTCCAGAGATTTCGATTTTATATATACCAATGATACTAACNGCTAACATGATTATAGAAATAATATAAACTTCAATCCTTTTATTTTTAACAACACTGACCATCCAATTTAATAGTTTATTAATCCATTGTCTATTTTGATGTTTTAGGTGCTCCTCTTTNGGCATAGGTAAGAAGCTGTAAACAATCGGAATNATCAATAAACANAGAATAAANATTGATAAAATACTTAGTGATGCTACCAATCCAAATTCAGANAGTAGTTTACTATTTGTTGTAATAAATGTTGCAAATCCAGANGCAGTTGTTACATTAGTCATNAGAGTTGCNTTTCCTATCTTAGTAATAACTTTATCTAATGCTATTTGTTTNTTGCCNTGTATATTGAGCTCTCGCTGATATTTGTTGATTAGAAAAATACAGTTAGGCATTCCNATTACAATTATTAANGGAGGAATTATAGCTGTTAANACNGTCAANTCGTANCCCAATAATCCAACAATTCCNAGGGTCCACATNACGCCNATTGAAACTGTAAAAACGGAAATAATAGTTGCTCTGAANGACCTAAAAAATAAAAAGAAGATAATAGATGTAACTAAAACAGCAAGAATNAGAAACTTACCTAATTCTGCTTTAATTGTCTGAGAGTATTTAGTCCTTACATATGGCATCCCAGAAATTCTTACATNAAGATTATATTTTTCTTCAAATGNTTTTACCCTCGGCTCTAGAATATTTACAACAAACTCTTCCCTTTTGACCGTATTTACAACCTCTGTTCTTAGATTGATTGCTGTTCGAANAGCCTTTGTTTCAGAATTAATCAAAAACTTATCATAAAAAGGAGATTTANTAAAAATCTCTTCTTTAAGTAAATCAAGTTGAGATTTATTTGTAATCGANTCTTCTATAAACGGNTCTATGAAAAANTGTCTTGAAGATTTGTTTTTTTTAAGTTTTTGAAGATCTCCAAAGGCAATTACTGTGGATACATCTGNGTGATCTTTGAAGCTTTGAGACAGATTATTCCATGCATTTAATTTTTCAATTGTAAAAAGAGTNGAATCTTTTACNGAGATAACTATTAGATTACCCTCTTCACCAAATTTATCAGTAAATTTTTTNTACTTAATATTTTCAGGATGTGTTTCAGGAAGTAAGTTAGCTTCAGTNTAAGTAAACCTTATATTATCCCAATTAGTACTAAAAAAANAGGTAGCCAANCCAAGAGAAAAAATAATAAGNATCCTATTATTTANAATTAACTTTGAGATTTTTTTCCAAAATCCAGAAAAAATANACTTAAACATTTANTTTGATTGCTGTGTATAAAGATAGTAATTACTAGTTGTCAAAAAGTGAAAAAATAGAAATTTATAGGGTCATTATTTCTTGCTGCTTTTTTTCAAAAATTTGATCTACTTTTTTTATGTTNTTATNAGTAATTTCTTGAATATCAAGCTCTGANTTCTTTTTTAGATCTTCAGAAAAATCANATGATTTTTTTATCTCATTATTAGCATCTTTCCTNGCATTTCTAATAGCAATTTTAGCTTCTTCAATTTCGCTTTTTGCTTGTTTTACNAGCTCTCTTCTNCTNTCTTCAGTCAGAGTTGGTACATTAATTATAATATTTTCNCCNTTATTCATTGGGTTGAAGCCAAGATTTGCTACTTCAATTCCTTTTTCGATTTCTNGNAGCATAGTTTTGTNCCANGGTTGAATTATTAATGTTCGNCCATCTGGTGTATTTACATTAGCAACCTGNGAAATTGGAGTGCTTGTTCCGTAATAATCNACAAATACATTTGTNAGCATATTTGGGTTTGCTTTTCCAGCTCTGATATTTAAAAGTTTTTTTTCAAGATGAGANATAGCATTTGACATCGAGTCNTTTGCTAAATCAAATATAATTTCNAAATCTTCATTCATANTTAAGTTTTATAAATTGACNAATGTTCCTACATTTTCACCNTTNAGAACTTTTAATAAATTATTCTCTTGATTCATNTCAAATACAATAATTGGAAGTTTATTTTCATGACTTAATGTAAATGCTGTNGTATCCATGATTTTCAGACCTTTACTNATAGCTTCTTTNAAGGTGATTTTTTCAAATTTAAATGCATCAGAATTCTTGTTAGGATCTTCATTGTAAATACCATCGACTCTAGTTCCTTTNAGNATTACGTCAGCTTCAATTTCAATAGCTCTAAGAACAGCAGCAGAATCAGTAGTGAAGTACGGGTTTCCTGTACCAGCACTAAAAATCACAATTCTTTTTTTATCTAGATGTCTTAATGCTTTTCTCTTTATGTATGGCTCNGCAACCTTATTAACATTTATTGCACTTTGTAATCTTGTCGGTATCCCAATATTCTCAAGAGTNTTCTGTAGTGCTAGACCNTTNATAAGTGTAGCTAACATACCCATGTAATCTCCTTGAACCCTGTCAATTTTAAATTCGTTNTTAAAACCTCGGTATATATTTCCACCNCCGATTACTATTGCAATTTCAACCCCCNTATCATAAATCTTTTTNATTTCATTNGAGTATTTAATTAAGATNTCTGGGTCAATTCCTCNTGCTTTATCTCCTACTAAAGCTTCNCCTGAAAGTTTAAGTAGAATTCTTTTGTACNTCATTTGAAATAATGTNTTTCAAACAAATATACTACACATTTAGTGTGAAAAAAAATAAGAAATATANTTAGCCTATAGAAACTCTACTGTATGAAGTAATTTTAGTTTCAGTACTAAATGATGATAANTATTGCGAGACACTTTGCTTACTATCTTTGATAAAAGCTTGATGAATTAAAGTATTATCCTTGAAGAATCTTTTTAATTTACCNTGAGCAATTTTGTCAAGCATTTNTTCTGGTTTNCCTTCAGCTCTAAGTTGGTCTTTAGCAATCTCAATTTCTTTTTCAATAACTGCAGAATCAACACTATCCTNGTCTAGTGCAATCGGATTCATAGCTGCAATTTGCATAGAAATATCTTTTGCAGCTATTTCAATATTTTCACATTTGTTAGAAAAACCNACTAGTGAAGAAATTTTATTACCAGCNTGTATATAAGTCCCAACAAAATCAGCATCAATCCTGCTAAAGTCATTAATCTGAATTTTTTCNCCGATAACACCTGTCTGTTCGATAAGCTTTTCTTCGATNCTCATTCCATCAATGTCAGATTTTAATAATTCTTCTTTAGTTCTGCAATTTAATCCGGCAGANGCAATCTTGTGAGCTAGACTGATAAAATCTTCATTTTTCCCAACAAAGTCAGTTTCACAAGCAAGTACAATACCTACCCCTGAAGAATTATCTTCATTAGCAATTGCAATTGCAACNCCCTCTGATGATTCTCTNTCAGCTCTCTTAGCNGCAACTTTTTGCCCCTTTTTTCTTAAAATTTCGATTGCAGCATCAAAATCACCATTTGATTCAACTAGTGCTTTCTTGCAATCCATCATTCCAGCACCGGTTGTTTTTCTTAATTTATTTACTTCAGCGGCAGTTACTTTTACCATGATTTACTTTTTTGATTTTTTACTTTTTTTCTTTGTCTCTTTTTCTTCAGCTGGGGCCTCTTCAGCAACATCTTCTTCCACTGGGGTCTCTTCAGAAACAGCTTCTTCCACTGGAGTTTCTTCAACAACAGTTTCTTCCACTGGGGCCTCTTCAGCAACAGCTTCAGTTTCTTTATCTTGAGTTTCTTCTTTATCTTTTCCTGAATTTCTTTCTACTAAACCTTCCTGAATTGCAGAACCAACATGTTCTAAAATTTTGGAAATAGATTTTGAAGCGTCATCATTTGCTGGAATCACATAGTCTATTCCACGTGGATCAGAATTAGTATCCACCATCGCAAATATTGGTATATTAAGTTTTTGTGCTTCCTTAACGGCGATTTTTTCTCTTAAAATGTCTACGATAAATATTGCACCAGGTAATCTAGTCATATTAGAAATTGACCCAAGATTTTTCTCTAATTTTTCTCTCAACCTTCCAATTTGAAGCTTTTCTTTTTTTGATAAAGAATTAAAAGTTCCGTCTTGTTTCATTCTGTCAATTGATGACATTTTTTTAACAGCCTTTCTAATAGTTACGAAGTTTGTTAGCATACCACCAGGCCATCTTTCAGTAATGTAGGGCATATTAATTTTCTTCGAAGATTCTGAAACGATATCTTTTGCTTGTTTTTTTGTTGCAACAAATAATATTTTTCTCCCTGATGAAGCAATTTTTTTCAATGCGTTAGAGGCTTCTTCTAGCTTTGCAACGGTTTTGTAAAGATTTATGATATGAATCCCATTTCTTTCCATATAAATATATGGAGACATATTTGGATTCCATTTTCTTGTTAGGTGACCAAAGTGTACACCTGCTTTAATTAATTCTGAAACTTGTTCTTTTCCCATTTTTTTTAGTTTACGTTCTTGTTTATTAGCAATACTTAAGTGGTATAAATTTAATTTTAAGCCTTAAATATTTAGATGCTAAACTAATTTTATATTATCTCTTAGAGAACTGGAATTTTTTCCTAGCTTTCTTCTGACCAAACTTCTTTCTTTCAACCATTCTTGGATCTCTTGTCAATAAACCAAGAGGCTTCAGAAGTTCACGATTTTTTTCATCAACCTCACATAATGCACGGGAAATTGCTAGTCGAATAGCTTCAACTTGACCAGTCATACCTCCGCCATATACATTTACAGTCATGTCAAATTTGTTAACATTGTCACATACATTAAAAGGTTGGTTTATTTTGAATTGATGAGCTGAGGTTGGAAAATAATCTTTCCAATCTTTTGTATTAACAGTAAAATTGCCTTTACCTTTTTTTAAATAGATTCTTGCAACCGATGTTTTTCTTCTACCAATTTTATGTACAACTGTATCCATTAATTAACTTTATTTAAATCGATTGATGATGGCTTTTGAGCCTCAAACTTATGATTAGAATCAGCAAAAACATGAAGGTTTCTAAAAAGATCAGCTCCTAACTTATTTTTAGGAAGCATTCCCTTAACTGATTTCTCTATAATAGAATTTGGATTTTTTTCAAACTGCTCGGTAGCATTTAGTGATCTTTGACCACCGGGGTAACCAGTATATCTTATATATATTTTTTGCTCCCACTTGTTTCCTGTAAGATTAATTTTCTTAGAATTGATAACGATAACATTATCACCGCAATCAACATGAGGAGTAAAATTAGGTTTGTGTTTACCTCTTAATAGAATAGCAACCTTAGAAGCTAATCTACCTAAATTTTGACCATCAGCATCTACCAAAACCCAGTTCTTATTAACTGTTTTATTATTTGCTGAAACTGTTTTAAAACTTAATGTATCCAAAATTCTATTTTTTTCGGTCTCTCAAAAGAGCATGCAAATCTACAATTATATATTTTATTAGCAAATAGATGAAGAAATTTTTTTTCTTGAAAGACTTTATCAGGTTATTAATGTGCTTCTAACCAGTTTAATCCATAATTTAAATCCACGGTAAGAGGAACATTTATTTCGAATGCTTTTTCCATTTCATTTTTTGTTAATTCTATCATCTCATTCAATTCAGGCTTAAAAACATCAAAAACTAATTCATCATGTATCTGTAAAAGCATCTTACTTTTATAATTTCCTTTAGATAATTTTTTTTGAATATTTATCATTGCAATTTTTATTATATCTGCTGCGCTTCCCTGAACAGGTGCATTTATAGCATTCCTTTCTGCAGCCCCTCTAACCACACTATTTTGAGAATTTATATCCTTTAAATATCTTCTCCTTCCTAAAACAGTTTCTACATAACCATTATTTCTTGCAAATGAAATTTGATTATTAATGTATTGTTTGAGTTTTGGATATTTTTCAAAATATTTTTCAATCAGCTCCTTAGATTCTGTTCTATTGAGATTTGTTTGATTACTTAAACCAAAAGCAGAAACACCATAGATAATACCAAAATTTACAACTTTAGCATTAGATCTTTGTTCCTTTGAAACTTTATTTATTGGAACATTAAAAACTGCAGAGGCTGTTGAGGCGTGAATGTCTTCCTTATTTTTAAAAGCATTCATCATATTTTCCTCATTGCTAAGAGATGCTATAATTCTTAACTCAATTTGTGAGTAATCTGCAGCCATTAAAAAATAATCTTTGTTTCTTGCAATGAATGCTTTTCTTACCTCTCGACCTCTATTTGTTCTTATCGGAATATTTTGGAGATTTGGATTAATACTACTCAACCTGCCTGTGGATGCAACAGTTTGCACATATTCTGTATGAATTCTGTTTGTGGATTTATCGAGTTGTTTGGGAAGTGAATTTATGTATGTATTTAGTAATTTCGATATACTTCTGAATTTTAAAACTAATTTCACTAAATCACTCTTTGATGAAAGTTCATTTAAAACTTCTTCTGATGTTGAGTACTGCCCAGTTTTGGTTTTTTTTGGGTTACTGATTATTTTCATTTTATCAAATAAAACCTCACCAAGCTGTTTTGGAGATGAAATATTGAATTCTTCCCCAGCTAATTCAAATATTTCTTTTGTGATATCTTCCAATTCGATGGTTGTTCTTTCTGACAATTTTTTCAAAAACTTTACGTCTAAATTTATTCCCTCAATTTCCATTTTAGCTAGGGTTTTTAAAAGGGGAATTTCGATTTCGTTGTAAAGCTTAGTCTGATTAAACCTCTCTAAATCAGATTTTAATAAATTTTTCAACTTATATGTAAGGCAAGAAACTTCGTAATCCTTTAATTCTTCGAACTTCTTATTTACAGAAACATTGAGATAATTATTTGATAAATTAATTAAATCATGACTTATGTCTGGATTAATTAAATAATGTGCAAGTTTTATATCAAAGATGTCACCAAGAATGGTAATTTTCTTTGTGTTTAGAATTTTAATNTCAAATTTTAGATCGTTTGATATTTTAGCTATTTTATCATTCTCAAAAAATATTTTGATTATTTCATCAAACTTTTTAATATCACTTTTTAAGACATAGCAAACATCATTTTGCCAACAAAATGAAATGGATTTTAATGTTGTTTCATAATCCCCATTTTTTTCAGTGTACAGATGATAACTTACCTCCGTTTGTTGCTCTAATTTTTTTAAAAATAATTTAACTGAAACATCAGATTCAATGTGTTGATAAATTANACTTAATTTTCCCTTATCATGGGCTTTAATATTGTTTTCAAAAAGGTTGAATTGNCCANAGCCCGGATTCAAATCAATATTATTTTCTTTCTTTATTTTTTGTGGTTNAGATTTATTTTTTTCATTGTTTATTGAAAAAATTGAATTTAAAGAGCTGATAATTCTTCTAAACTCTAGTTCTTCAAATATTTCCNTAGCTTTATCAAGATTGGTAACATTTAATTTTAATTCCTCAATGTTATAATCAATAGGAACATCAGTGATTATTGTTGCTAATTTTTTTGAAAGAATACCAAGTTCTTTATTTTNTTCAATTTTTTCTTTAAGCTTTCCTTTTAATTCAGTGGTATTTTGTAGCAANCCTTCTAATGAACCAAACTCTTTTAAGAATTTTTTTGCCGTCTTATCTCCAACACCAGGTAAACCAGGNATATTATCAACTGAATCTCCTTTCATCGCTAAAAAATCAATAACCTGAGATGTTTGAGAAATTTCAAATTTTTCTAGAACTTCATTTACACCCCAGATTTCATAACCCCCTCCAAAAACTGGACGATACATATAAATTGACTCNTCAACAAGTTGAGCAAAGTCTTTGTCAGGNGTCACCATATATGTCTCAAAATTTTCAGATTTTACTTTTTTTGCAATTGTTCCTATAATATCATCAGCCTCAAAGCCTTCTTTAACTAAAACGGAAATATTCAGAGATTTTAAAATTTCTTCAATAATCGGGACAGAAATTTTGATTGCCTCAGGTGTCTCATCGCGATTAGCTTTATATTGATCAAATATTTTGATTCTGTCTTGACTACCACCTTTNTCAAAGCAAACTGCTAAATAATCAGGGCTTTCTCTTTTTATAACATCAAAAAGNGAATTAGTAAANCCTAAAATTGCAGATGTGTCTAAGCCTTTAGAATTGATTCTTGGATTTTTGATAAATGCGTAATAGCCTCGAAATATTAAAGCGTAGGCATCAATNAGAAATAATCNTTTTTTTTTATTCATTTATCCCTGTTTGTGATAATATGGGGAGTCAAAATTTAAATTGCCTTCNTTGTTGTATTGAGTCATACTAAAACCTTTCTGTATTGAAAATGTTCCTGTTTCTCCCTTNTTNTTTAATGCAATATAACCAACCTGAAAGTTTTTNTAATTACTGTTGGGTTTCTTAACAATTCGNTCGACAGCTATTTGACAAGCNTCACCAGGNGAATATCCCTGTCTCATTAGTTCAACAACTAAAAAGCTACCTACTGTTTTTAAAACCTCTTCACCTAATCCAGTTGCAACCGCGCCACCAACTTNATTATCAATAAATANTCCTGAACCAATAATAGGAGAATCACCTACTCTTCCTTGCATTTTATAAGCTAATCCACTTGTAGTACAACCTCCGCTTATATTTTGGTCTTTATCTATTGCCAGNATTCCTATTGTATCATGNTTTTCAATATTGANAATAGGTTTATATTNTTCATTTTCCTTCCACTTAATCCAGTCTTTTTTTGANTTCTCGGTCAATAGATTTTCCTTTTTAAAACCCATCGAAATAGCAAATTTTTTTGCTCCTTCACCAGCTAACATTACGTGTGGAGTTTTTTCCATTACCATTCTTGCAACAGAAATTGCGTGCTTTATCTCCNTAAGATAAACTACAGANCCACAATTTCCATAATAATCCATAATACATGCNTCAAGAGTAACATTTCCTTCCCTATCTGGAAGTCCCCCAATTCCAACGGATTGACCTTCTTTGTTTGCTTCCTCAACTNTACAACCTTGNTCAACGGCATCAAGTGAATTTCCGCNAGANGATAAAATCTCCCATGCTCTTTTAGTGNCATTTTTAACATCCCAGGTTGCAATCACTATGGGAAAGTTAGATAAACTGTTGTTTGAATAAGTTTTATCAATTTTAAGACCGAGTCCAAGTGAAGCAATCCCAGTGCTTTTAATAAAACTTCTTCTATTCATTTTAAANCAATTTTTGCTTAGATAAAATTTGTTTTGTAGTAATTGAATAAATNAGTANGAATACAAAACACAAAACAGCTACCCAGTATGAGGTTATCATTCCAAAAATATCGGCCAGCTTTCCCTGAAGGGGAGGTATAATTGCTCCACCAAGTATCATCATCACTAAAAAAGATGAGCCNTGAGAAGTATATTTTCCAAGACCAGTAATACTTAATGAAAATATACAAGGCCACATTATAGAGCAAAAAAGACCNCCGGTTAAGAACGCAAATAAAGCTATTTCACCTGAACCAAATATTCCGATTAACATGGCAATAACACCNAGTAAACTGAATATCGCCATGATTTTTAAAGCATTATCTTTAGCTAAGTAAAAACCAATAATTTGAATAACAATTAACAATGAAAATATTCCTATTTCTGAAAAAGTCAGAGGGTTACTAAATGCATTTACTGCTATTACCACACCAAATGCTATGAAAGGTGTAATAAATAAAAGAATCTTTTTAAGAGATTCTGAAATATCAAAAGCTCCGATCGATCCAGTCCANCTTCCAATCATTAATCCACCCCAATACAATGCAATATATTTTGCACTTTGAGCCTCATCAAGAACAGGAAGTCCTATTGCATTTATTCCTTCACCAATATCTNCCTTTAATAATTCACCAAGATTACTTTGAATAGTTACTTCTACACCCACATAGGTAAATATGGCAAGCATTCCCCAAGCAAGTTGAGGATATTTTAAAGCTCCCCATCCCTCAGAATTTTTACTTGCCGAAGAATTAGCTCTNAATACGAGTGCAAAAACAGAAATNAGACAGATTAATGTTAAAACTAATCTTGTTATTTCTAAATCTTCAANCGAGCTATTTTCAAATGCTGGAGTATANGAATAGAAAATCCAGCNAAAACAAAGAGTCATTATCAGAGTCATAACAATCAACATTGTTTTAGCCTTTGAGGCAGACTCAAAGGGTTCATNNTTTTTAGCNTCGGGAAGTTTTTTTGANAAGTAGAAAAATCCAGCAACTAATAAAAAAGCGATTGCAACTGCAATATATAAACCTTGAACAGAGCTTAATTNAATAACNTCCCAGTTAACCTCAGAAGCTGANCCAAATAAAACAAAAGCAATTAGAATTGGGCCAATGGCAGTTCCGAAGGAATTTACTCCACCGGCTAAATTAAGCCTATTNGATCCGGTAGANGGGTCTCCTAGGGATACTGCAAAAGGATTTGCTGCAGTTTGTTGAAGTGAAAAACCAAGTCCGATGATAAATAATGCGATTAAGACATAATAAAAGACTTGGGTATCTCCTTGCTCAGCACCGTTTACTGANGGATACATTATTAGCGCTCCAAAAATTGAAATAATTAGACCGTAAATAATTCCTTTTTTATAACCCCAGTTGTTTAAAATATCTTTTTTGGAATAGCTTGACCATACAAACAAGATTAAAGCACCTATGAAATAAGCCCCATAAAAGGCAAATTCGACTAGCTGAGCTTGAAATTGATCAATTTGAAANTAGGTTTTACAGAAAGGAATAAATACACCATTTGATGCTCCAAAAAATCCCCAAAAGAAAAACACAGTTATTAAAGTAAATAATGCAGAATTATTTTGATTTTTCATGATTTAGAAAGGTTAGTTTATTTGTTCTAAAATAATAAAAACCTATGTATAATTAGATTCTTAAATTTTAAAGATTTTAACAATATAGCTTAATTAATTGATTAACATTGATTTAGGTTAAACTTTTATCAAAATACTAATCTTAAAATCTAAATTTTCGAATATTGATTGAACGTGGGGGTGATCTAAAGAAATAAATCCAGGTAGTCATTAAATTCTTTCATTCTAGTGTCTAAGAATTCTTCTTCCTCGAAATTTATTAATACATCTACTAAAGATCTATATCTTTCAATGCCGGAATAAATTTCTTCTGCGTATCTGTTTTTAGCTGAATTACTAAAAGTACTGTAGTAAAATAGATTTTCCTGATATTTTGCAGCTATTTCATCAAATATTTTTCTGGCTTTCTCACCGCTATTTAATCTGTAATATGAACTAATAAACGGCTCTAGGAGTGTATAATATCCGAATTTATCAATCGGCAACTTTTGCATACAATTGTCAAGTATCCTTTCTGCGTCGATAAAATTATTCTCTATTATCAACTGATCAACAAGTCTGGATAAATTGCTTCTGTATGTAATACTGTTTTTTCTAGACTCCACATCTAAATATATATCAATTTCACTATCTGTACCCCAATTCCATTTATTTACTATACTAGTCATCTTTTCAGAATCAATCATACCCATCTCATAGGGGTTTGATTGATTAATTGGGGTTTTTATCGGCACTAATTTATAACACATTCCGTCTAATTGTAAAAAATCTTTCATCCATAAGTAATCTTCATCTCCGAAGGCTCCACCGGTAAAATAAATTGGCCTTTTCCAATTATTGTTAGCTATTATGTCAAGCATTATCAATCTGTTTTTATAAAGAGCTTGTGATTTAATTTTAATAAATATCTCATCTTCAATCAAATCTGAATATTTTTCCCCAACAATTTTATTTTTTAATACATTTTCAACATTTACAGGAATTCTAACGTTTTCAGTTGGTAAAAAATTAGCATTGTAGTCTTGGCTTCTTAAACCGGCAACTTCATATCCCTGTCTCTTTAGAATTTCCCCATATTTGAAGTCCTTTTCATCTTGCGTAATAAAATCTAAGAAAATGTCAACATCAACAGTATCTTGACTAATTTCTTCTTTAATTATATAATCCCTTGTTCCATGTCTATACTTCTCTGACGATAGGCTTGAGGGAATAGGGTCACTTTCGTAAGCTTTTCTTTTCATTTGGTTAATGTACCAATCTGTACTAAGAAGACTCGTATTTACCACCCGAACATCTGTTCTAATTCCCTCGATTTCTTGAGCATACCAAAGAGGAAAGGTATCATTATCCCCTATTGTGAATAGAATTGCATTTTCATCACAAGATTCCAGATAATTAACCGCCATTGCATATGCTGTATATCTGTTACTTCTGTCATGATCATCCCAGTTATTTATTGCTAAATTGAGGGGTACTAGTAAAAGACACAAAATAATCGGAATTATCATTATTCCTTTAAATTTAATTTTTATGAAGAATTTTGACATGTAGTATGTTCCAAGACCAATGATTATTGAAAAAACATAGAAGGATCCAACAACTGAGTAGTCTCTTTCTCTAGGCTCGAAGGGCCTTACGTTTGTGTAGACTTGAATCGCTAAACCCGTAAATACAAAAAATAATAATAGAATCCAGAAGTATTCTTTATTTGTCTTATACAGGAAATATAACCCTAGTAATCCTAGCAAAAGTGGTAACATAAAATATGTGTTTCTTGCTTTGTTTTGCAGAACATCAGTGGGTAAATTTTCTTGTGTTACTCCGAGATGCCATTCATCAATAAAATTTATTCCACTTATCCAGTTTCCATTCATATTCATCTTACCTTGAATATCATCTTGTCGACCGGAAAAATTCCACATAAAATAACGCCAATACATATATCCAATTTGATAATCAAATAGATAATATAGATTACTGAATATAGATGGTTTTTCAATATCTAAGAATTGACCATATTGTCTCAAAAAATTATGAAAGTCTTCATAATCAACCTCATTATTATTAATTTTTGATTTAAAATTTCTTATAAATTCAACCAATTCATTCTCAGAAATATATTTAGATTTTATTTTGAAATCCAAATAACCAGAATAGTTAAGATAGTTTTTAGCATGTTCAGAACTCCACATTCTAGGTAATATGGATGCATGCTCAGAGTTAAAATTTTGAACTGCATTTTCGTAGTCATTTACTATTACATATTTATTGTTAACTAAGTCTTTCTCGTATTTTGGATTATCATCTTTGTATGGCTTATTTTTATCTAATCCAGAATACTGATCGGAAAATAATGGTCCATAAAAAAGATAGGTTTTCGGATATTGTTCAAGATTATAGTAAGCTAAAAGTTCTCTTGCATTTGATGGATCGTTTTCATTAACTACTACATCAGCATTTGCACGAATTGGTAAAATTAACCAGGATGAAAAACCAATAAAAATAAATATGAAGCATAGAGTTATAGTGTTTGCTCTTACCATTCCTTTTTTTCTTGTATAGTTTATCAAAAAATAAAATGCATAAACAATAACTATAAAAGCTACTAAAGTTCCTGAATTAAAAGGTAGACCTAAATTATTTACAAATAATAGTTCAATTGCACTAAAAAATTTTAATGTGTTGGGAAGTAATAATTTGAAGACACCCATTAGAATTCCTAATCCAATAATATTAGCAATAAAAAACCCAATAATTGGATTAACTTTTGTTGAGTTTAAAATCGTCTTTTGATTTTTAAAGTAGTAAATCATGACTATTGCTGGGATTACAAGTAATCCCATGAAATGAACTCCAAACGATAGACCAATAACAAAGCAAATAAGTAATAACCATTTATTACCTCTTGAATTATGCATGTCAGCTTCCCATCTTAATCCTAAATAAAAGATAACAGCCATAATCAGCGTAGCCATTGCATAAACCTCAGTTTCAACAGCGCTAAACCAAAAGGTATCTGTAAATGCGAATGCCAGAGATCCAACCAGTGCAGATCCAGAAATTAATATTTGTTTATTTATCGAAGCTTCGCTGGTATTCGTTATTTTTTTTAGTATTAGTATTATTGACCAATACATGAATGAAATGGCAAGTGCACTAGCAAATCCACTCATTAAATTCATTAAAAAACCTATGTTTTCCTTTTCGAATGCAAAAATTGAAAAAATAGCTCCTAACATTTGATATAAGGGAGCTCCAGGGGGATGTCCCACTTGAAGTTTTGCTGATGTGGTTATGTATTCACCGGTATCCCAAAAACCAACAGTTGGCTCAGCGGTCAAATAATAAACGATAAAAGATATCAGAAAACAAACCCACCCGATGATCAAATTAAGTTTTCTATCGTTCATTTTTAAATTTTTATTTCAAATGTATTAATAAAATACTCTTCTTAAGTTCAATTATTAAACATAATTAATGAAATTATATTGCTGAAATAAAATTTATTTTAAATTTGCAACCTCAATGGCCTATGGTGTAACTGGCAACACGTCTGGTTTTGGTCCAGAAGAGTCTAGGTTCGATCCCTAGTAGGCCAACAAAGAGCAAATATTAGCTAATGAAATAAATTATTGTATATTTGCACAACTGATTAATCAAAATATTATGAGGGGACTAAAAGTCCCCTCTTTTTATAGAGGAATGTTAAAAGAAAAAATAGACTTATTATTATCTGATTGTTTTGATCAAAGACCTGATCTCTTTTTAATAGATTTTTCGATTTCTGAAAATAATGAGATTAGTGTTTCTATTGATGGGGATAATGGAGTAAAAGTTGAAGATTGTATGTTTATCAGTAGAGAAATTGAAGGTAATTTAGATAGGGATGAATTTGATTTTTCTCTTAAGGTGGCATCTTGTGGTGCAACATCACCTCTTATTAAAGCCCGTCAGTACTCAAAGCATTATGGTAGAACACTTTCAATTAAGACATCTGATGACCAGTACGAAGGTAAGTTAACAAGTGCTAATGAAAAGTTTATAAATATTGTTTGGAAAGTAAGAGAGCCCAAACCAATAGGAAAAGGAAAAATCACAGTGGAAAAATCAATTGATATTGATTATAATCAAATTAAAGAAGCAAAAGTAAAAGTAAAATTTTAAAATATGGATAATCTAACGCTAATTGAATCATTTTCGGAATTTAAAGACGATAAGTTAATTGACAGAGTTACACTTATGGCTATTTTAGAGGAAGTATTCAGATCTGCACTTAGAAGAAAGTATGGTGATGATGAAAATTTTGATATTATTATCAACCCAGACAAAGGAGATTTAGAGATATGGAGAAACAGAATTGTTGTTGAAGATGATAATGTTGAAGATGATAATCTTGAAATCGGACTAACCGAAGCAAGAAAAATTGAGCCTGATTTTGAGGTTGGAGAGGATGTTTCAGAGGAGGTAAAATTAATTGATTTAGGAAGAAGGTCAATCTTAGCTTTACGTCAAAATCTAACCGCTAAGATTCATGAACACGATAATACTAATGTTTACAAAAAATTTAAGGAACTTGAAGGTGAAATATATACTGCTGAAGTTCATCACATTAGACACAAGGCAATNATTTTACTNGATGACGAAGGAAANGAAATAGTGATGCCAAAAGACAGACAAATTCCCTCAGATTTTTTTAGAAAGGGAGACAACATAAGAGGTNTTATTGAAAGNGTTGAACTTATTGGNACCAAGCCGTCTATNATCCTTTCAAGAACCTCTCCAGTTTTCTTAGAAAAATTATTTGAACAAGAAATTCCGGAAGTCTTCGATGGTTTAATAACCATAAAAAAAGTNGTAAGAATTCCAGGTGAAAAAGCNAAGGTTGCNGTAGATTCATATGATGACAGAATTGACCCTGTTGGAGCGTGTGTAGGAATGAAAGGATCCAGAATACATGGTATTGTTAGGGAGTTGGGTAATGAGAACATAGACGTTATAAATTATACAAATAATCTTCAGTTGTTTATNACAAGGGCATTAAATCCTGCTAGAATAAATTCAATGAAAATTAATGANGATAACAAAAGAGTTGAGGTAATTCTAAACCCNGANGAAGTTAGTAAAGCAATTGGTAGGGGTGGTCATAATATNAGATTAGCTGGTCAACTAACCGGCTANGAGATTGACGTATTCAGAGAGGGTGTTGAAGAGGATGTTGAATTGACAGAGTTTTCAGATGAAATAGACTCATGGATCATAGAAGAATTAGCCAAAGCAGGACTTGATACTGCAAAAAGTGTTTTGGAACAAGATGCTGAAGACTTAGTAAAAAGGACTGATTTAGAAGAGGAAACAATNAATGATGTATTAAAGATTNTAAANGANGAATTTGAAGATTAANAATAACTAAAAGTTATATGGCGGACACAATCAGGTTAAATAAAGTTCTAAGGGAATTAAATATTTCCATTGANAGAGTAGCAGATTTTTTAGAGTCAAAGGGTCATACTATTGAAAAGAGACCAACAACTAAAATTTCTAAAGATCTTTATAGCCTTTTNTGTGATGAGTTTCAAATTGACGCTGATAAGAAAATTGCTTCAAAGGAAGTTGTTGAAGCAAAAAATAAAGAAAAAGAAGAGATCAGGGAAAAACAAGAACGTCACCAAGAGGATTCAATAAAACCTCAGTCAGAAATTATTAAGGCTTCATCAAAAGTAGTTCAGTTTAAAAAATTAGGTAAAATTGATCTTGAGCCAAAAAAAGAAACCGAAAAAGCCAAAACTCAAGAGGAAACAAGTAGTGTAGCAAAAGAAAAAGAAACTCAAAAATCTACACCTGAAAATACCGAAAACGTTAAAAAAGATAATTACAAAAAATTATCTGGACTAAAGTCAACTGGTGAAACAATTGATTTAAATCAATTTAAAAAAACAGAATCATCAGAATCTACTCCTAAGTCCAAGAAAAGAAGAAGGAGAATTGTTTCCAAGCAGGATAATCCAAATCAAAATAATACAAGTTTTAAAGCTAAGCAAAAAGAAAGATTTAAAAGACCAACGAAAGAAGAACCAAGTGAAGAAGAAGTACAGCAACAGATTAAAGAGACACTTGAAAAATTACAAGGAAAATCATCAAAGGGTAAAGCTGCAAAATACAGAAGAGACAAAAGAGATCAACATAAGCAAAAATCAGAAGAAGAATTAGCTGCTCTTGAAGAGGAGAGTAAAATATTAAAGGTAACCGAATTTGTCACCGCTAGTGAAATTGCTACAATGATGGATATCTCCCCAACAGAAATAATATCAGCTTGTATGACTTTGGGAATGATGGTTACATTAAACCAAAGATTAGATGCTGAGACACTCTCAATTGTTGCAGAAGAGTTTGGATATAAAGTTGAATTTGTTACCGCTGAAATTGAAGAGGAAAATATTGAAGTTGAGGATTCACCTGAAGATCTTGAACACAGGCCACCAATAGTGACTGTGATGGGTCATGTTGATCATGGAAAAACCTCATTGCTTGATTACATAAGAAAAGAAAATGTTATTGCTGGTGAGTCAGGAGGAATAACACAGCATATTGGTGCATACGGGGTAGAACTACAAGATGGTCAAAAAATAACGTTTTTGGACACACCTGGTCACGAAGCATTTACTGCTATGAGGGCTAGAGGTGCACAGGTGACCGATTTAGCCATAATTGTTGTTGCAGCAGATGATGATATTATGCCACAAACTAAAGAAGCTATTTCTCACGCTCAGGCTGCATCTGTTCCGATTGTTTTTGCTATTAATAAAATTGATAAACCAAATTCAAATCCTGATAAAATAAAAGAAGGTCTTTCAAATATGAATTTACTGGTTGAGGATTGGGGAGGAAAAATTCAATCACATGATATTTCTGCCCTCAAGGGTGACGGAGTTAACGAATTACTAGAAAAAGTTTTACTTGAAGCTGAGTTGTTAGAGCTAAAGTCTAATCCAAATAAAGATGCAAGTGGAACTGTTGTTGAAGCATTTTTAGATAAGGGTAGAGGTTATATTTCTACAATTTTGGTTCAGACTGGTACATTAAAAATTGGTGATTTTGTACTTGCAGGTAAAAATAGTGGTAAGGTAAAGGCAATGCATGATGAACGAGGAAATGAAGTTAAAGAAGCAGGTCCATCAACACCAATTTCAATACTTGGATTAGANGGNGCACCTCAAGCTGGTGATAAATTTTCTGTTTTTTCTGACGAGAGAGAAGCCAAACAAATCGCCAATAAAAGAACACAATTACAACGTGAGCAAACTGTTAGAACACAAAAACATNTAACTCTTGATGAAATCGGAAGAAGAATTGCTCTTGGCGAATTCAAAGAGTTAAATATTATTCTCAAGGGTGATGTAGATGGATCTGTTGAAGCTTTAACAGATTCACTTCAAAAATTATCAACTGAAGAGATACAAGTTAACATAATTCATAAGGCTGTTGGAGCTATTACCGAAAGTGATGTTTTATTGGCGTCCGCTTCTGATGCAATTGTTGTTGGATTTAATGTTCGTCCAATGGGTAATGCTAGACAAATTGCTGATAAAGAACAAATTGATATTAGAACCTATTCAATTATATATGATGCAATAAATGATGTTAAGGACGCGATGGAAGGTATGTTATCCCCAGACTTTAAAGAGGAAATAACGGGTCTATGTGAAATTAGAGAGACTTTTAAAATATCTAAAATCGGAACCATTGCAGGCTGTATGGTAACAAAAGGAAAAATTGTTAGAAATTCTGAAATTAGATTAATTAGGGAGGGTGTTGTGATTTTTACTGGTTCTTTATCATCACTAAAGAGATTTAAAGATGATGCTAAAGAGGTTACAAAAGGATATGATTGTGGATTACAGGTAAAAGATTATAATGACATCAAAGTAGGTGATGAGATTGAAGGATTTATTAATGTTGCGATAAAGAAAAAAATCTAATCTGACTCAGAATTTTCCTTGTCTTCTGACTCATCCATGTCATCAATTATTTCAGCAAGCTCTGGACGAAATATAAAAGCACTTTTAAATTTTTTTCTAATTTCTATAAGTTTTTTATCGGCCTCAATTTGATTGTAAAAATTACCAACCCAGATTTTATAATTAGGTGTTTCGTATATAATGCTCGCAGACGTATCATTAAAAATCTCGAGATATTCTTTCATTACTAATTCAGCATTTTCTCGATCTCCATTAAAAATCTGTATTCTAAGATTCTGAACTTTACCATTTAATTCTTTTTTTAATTTAACGACACTATCAAGTTTACTACTTTGATTAATTGTTACTTTACCGTTTTGACTAAGAATCGGAAAGCATGAAAATAGTAAGCAAATAAATAAGATTCTCATTTCAATTTTTTTAAAAAATTTGGTTTGATTTAGCTTCAAATGAAAGAAATNAATTTTTTTATTTAGAATCGATATAAATTAGTATTTTACCGATAATATTAGCAAATTTATGAATAAAAAAAACATTTAAGATGTTATTTTTGTGCTTGATTTATAACAGGTGATTTTTGAATGGATTCAAAANACAATAGAAGAGGATTTTCAGTATTTATGTTTAACCAACTAATCTTCCAAAAAACGACAACGTATCGTTCAATTTTTTTCGCCCTATTTTTAATTTNCAGTTTATCAATTTTTGCGCAGGANNGTGACCCNGTTGCCGGAAAAGCCCTTTTCAANACNAACTGTGCTTCTTGCCATAANCTAGANNNAAAAATGACAGGACCTGCACTAAGGTATGTCGAAAAAAGATTGTCCGAGGACGAAGGACTAGACAGAGAATGGCTTTACAAATGGATAAGAAATAGTTCTTCGCTAATCAAATCAGGCGACGCTTACGCTGTAAAGATCTACGAAGAATACAACAAAGCTGCAATGACAGCTTATCCTCAACTTACCAACACAGATATTGATAATATCTTGGCATACACTGCTCAAGATAAAGTTGTACCAAAGCCTGCAGCCGTAGTTGCTGCAGTAAACACTGGCCCNTCAAANGGACTTGGTTTAACCGANGAAATTATNCTNGGNGTATTTACGATACTNTTTTTATTATTATCTCTNGGGNTNGTAGTAGTTACAAAAACCCTTAAAAATCTNGCTGAATTAAAAGGTGTNAAGNTAAAAGAAAAGAAAAAAGGNAAGCCGATATGGAAAGCATANCTTGAAAACCAATTTTTAATGCTNTGNACAGCAATATTGTTCTTGCTTGTAAGTGCATACGGTTTTTACGGATGGACTATGCAAGTTGGTGTCAATCANGGTTACATGCCTGTGCANCCAATCCATTATTCACANAAGATTCATTCAGGTGATAATAAAATAGATTGTAACTACTGTCATTCCTCTGCAAAAGTTAGTAAGCATTCAGGAATACCATCGCTAAATATTTGTATGAATTGTCATAAAAGTATTTACGAATACAATGGTGAAACCACTGAAGAATATAGCAAAGAATTCTACGATGCAGAAATTCAAAAATTATATAAGGCCGTTGGATGGGACGATGAGGCGCAAGAATACACTGGTGTTACATATCCGGTAAAATGGGTTAGAATTCACAATCTTCCAGATTTTGCATATTTTAATCATTCACAGCACGTGTCTGTAGCAGGAATTGAATGTCAAACTTGTCATGGTCCGGTTGAAGAAATGGAGATAATGTACCAGCACTCGCCTTTAACCATGGGTTGGTGTATTAATTGTCATCGTGAAACTAATGTGAAAATCAAAGACAATGAATATTATGATAGGATCCATGCAGAATTATCAAAAAAATACGGAGTTGAAGAATTAACTGCAGCTCAAATGGGAGGACTTGAATGTGGTAAGTGTCATTATTAAAACAGATAAAATTAGATATGTCAAATAATAAAAAATATTGGAAAAATTTAGCAGAGCTTGATTCTGCAAATGACAATGTATTTGACAAGTTGCAAAACAAAGAATTTGTTGAAGAAATCCCTGTTGACGAGTTTTTATCGGATAAGGATAATCTTACTAATAGTTCCACAACTAGAAGGGACTTTTTAAAGTATATTGGATTCAGTACAGCAGCAGCTACTTTAGCTGCATGCGAAGGTCCCGTTGTAAAATCAATTCCTTATGTTGTCCAGCCAAAGGAAATTATTCCTGGGGTTGCTAATTACTATGCAACAACAATTGGAAACGGATATGATTTTGCAAACATATTGATTAAAAATAGAGAGGGAAGACCAATTAAAGTTGAAAAAAACTCTATGGCACCTGAGGAACATGCTGCTAATGCGAGAGTTCATGCATCAATTCTTGATTTATATGATAATGCTAGACTGGCACAACCAACAAAAGATAATATGCCTATTTCATGGTTTGGGTTCGAGTATGAAACCAAAGCAGGTCTGGAAGAAATTTCCAAATCTAGCAAAGATATAGTTTTACTGACTCAAACTTTTGCAAGTCCATCAACAAGAAAATTAATTGACGATTTTAAAGCTAAATACAAAAATGTAAGACATGTTGTATATGATTCAATTTCTGAATCGAAAGCTCTTGATGCATATGAGTCAAAATACGGATTAAGAGGATTAGCAAATTATGATTTTTCAAAGTCTAAAGTTATAGTCTCTGTAGGCGCTGATTTTCTTGGAGATTGGCAAGGCGGAGGATTTGATGTTTCATATGCAAAAGGTAGAGTCCCTAATAAGGGAAAAATGTCTAGACATATTCAGTTTGAATCAAACATGACCCTTTCAGGAGCAAACTCAGATATGCGTATCCCTTTAAAGTATGCTGAGCAAAAGCTTGTGATATTAGAAATTTACAATTCGCTATTTAGTAAAAAAAATAAAAATAGATTCAGATCTATCAATCTCAGATAAATTAAGAAAAGCCATTGATAACACAATTGAAGAAATTAAATCAAATAAAAAGGGTTCTGTGGTTATTTCTGGAATTCAAGATGAAAATTACCAGAATTTAATTCTTCAAATAAATGAAAAACTTTCGAGCAATTCATTTAATCCATCAAAAACAATCTTGACCAGAGACGGAAAAGATGAAGATGTGTTACAACTTATTTCAGATATGAATCAAGGAGAGGTTGGCGCACTCATAATGTGTGGTGTCAATCCTGCTTACACATTATCAAATTCTAAAGAATTTATTAAATCATTGAAATCATTAGAAATGTCTATTTGTTTTTCAATGAAAAATGATGAAACAGCCAACCATTCAAAATATGTTGCTGCTTCAAATCATTATTTAGAATCCTGGTGTGATTATGAGATAGTATCAAATGAATTTTCATTAGCCCAACCAGTTATTAAAACTCTTTTCGATACTAAACAATTTCAAGAAATATTGTTGGTTTGGAATGAAAATAAAACCACTGTTCACGATTACATTAAGAATTATTGGAATGAAAATATTTTAGGAACTGATTCTTGGAACAAAGCATTACATGACGGAGTTTTTGTTAAAAGAAGAAAAAATAAAATCTTCGCAAAGTCAAAATCAAATAAAAATACATTTAAGCTAGATAATGTCAAAGCATCAAATAAATTTGAGTTGAATATATATCCAAAAACAGGAATGGGCGATGGACAACATGCCAATAATCCTTGGCTACAAGAGTTTCCTGATCCCTTAACTCGTGCAACTTGGGACAATTATCTTACCATTTCTGAGTATGATGCAAAAGAACTTGGGCTTTATTTGGAACCTAGTACGTTTTTTAATCAGTCAAGAAATGATGCAAATGGTGGACTTAACGGAAAATACGCAATTATTAAGTTAGGTAATAAAGAATTAAAAGTACCTGCCTTAATCCAACCTGGTCAAGCAAGAGGTACTGTTGGATTAGCTTTTGGTTATGGAAGATCAAAAGGGGTTAAGTCAGAAATGATGACAGGTGTTAATGCTTATCAATTATATAAAAACTTTAACTCTTCTCAAAGTGTAGAAATTTCTTCAACGAATGAAATTCATGAGTTTGCATGTATCCAACTTCAAAATACACTTATGGGTAGAGGGGATATTATTAAGGAAACCAGTTTAGAAATTTTTAACACCAAAGACTCAAGTGTTTGGAATAGTGAAGCGGTTGTATCACTTAATCANATTGAAACACCAGTTTCATCCCCGGATGTAGATTTATGGCAAGAGTTTGACAGATCAATTGGCCATCATTTTAATTTATCTATTGATCTTAATGCTTGTACNGGATGTGGTGCTTGTGTCATTGCTTGTCACACTGAAAATAATGTTCCAGTTGTAGGTAAAAGTGAAATTAGAAAGAGTAGGGACATGCATTGGTTAAGAATTGACAGATACTATTCCTCAGAAGATTCTTTTTATGAAGATGACATNAAAAAAGATAATATTAGTGGCCTTAGTAGTTCGCTTACATCTTTTGGTGAATTAGAAAATCCGTCGGAGAATCCTCAGGTGGCTTTTCAGCCTATTATGTGTCAACATTGTAATCACGCACCATGTGAAACAGTTTGCCCAGTTGCAGCTTCAAGTCACGGAAGACAAGGACAAAATCATATGGCCTACAATAGATGTGTTGGTACCAGATATTGTGCTAACAACTGTCCTTATAAGGTNAGAAGATTTAACTGGTTCCTTTACAATGGAAATGACGAATTTGATTACCACATGAATAATGATCTTGGAAGAATGGTAATTAACCCTGATGTAACCGTTAGNTCAAGAGGAGTAATGGAAAAATGTTCAATGTGTATACAAAGTACACAGGCGGTTATTTTAAAGGCAAAGCTTGAGGGAAGGCCTGTTGCTGAGGGTGAATTTAANGANAAGGTAGCTTGTTCAGCAGCGTGTACAACTGGTGCTATTAAATTTGGAGATATTAACGAAAAAGATAGTGAGATATACAAACTCAAAAATGATGACAGAGCATATCATTTACTTGATGNGGTCGGAACAAAACCAAATGTTGTATATCAAGTAAAAGTTAGAAATACTAAAAATAAAGTTTAGAAATAAATAGATTATGGGATCGCATTACGAAGCACCAATTAGAAGACCATTAGTCGCAGGTGAGAAATCTTACCACGACGTGACGGTTGATATTGCGAAGCCAATTGAAACNAAAGCTAATAAGCAATGGTGGATTGTTTTCACAATATCATTATTGATGTTTTTATGGGGTCTTGGCTGGATAATTTATACTATTTCAACTGGTATTGGAGTTTGGGGATTAAATAAAACTGTTGGATGGGCATGGGANATCACTAATTTTGTTTGGTGGGTAGGAATTGGTCACGCTGGAACACTAATTTCAGCTGTTTTATTNTTGTTTAGGCAAAAATGGAGAATGGCAATTAACAGATCTGCTGAGGCAATGACGATCTTTTCTGTTATTCAAGCAGGTCTTTTTCCAATAATACACATGGGACGACCATGGCTTGCGTATTGGATGCTTCCAATNCCGAATGGATTTGGTTCATTGTGGGTTAATTTTAATTCACCGCTTTTGTGGGATGTTTTNGCAATTTCTACATATCTATCTGTCTCTCTTGTTTTNTGGTGGACAGGTTTACTTCCAGATTTTGCTATGATAAGAGATAGAGCGGTCAAGCCTTTTCAAAAAAAGATTTATAGTATTTTAAGCTTCGGGTGGACGGGNAGAGCAAAGGACTGGCAAAGATTTGAGGAAGTTTCACTAGTATTAGCAGGACTTGCTACACCNCTTGTTCTTTCTGTACATACAATNGTATCTTTTGACTTTGCTACATCAGTTATTCCTGGCTGGCATACTACTATATTTCCTCCTTATTTTGTTGCTGGAGCAATCTTCTCAGGATTTGCTATGGTTCAGACTCTTCTAATAATTATGAGAAAGGTTAATAATATGGAACAGTATATTACTGTACAGCATATTGAGCTAATGAATATNGTNATTATGATTACNGGNTCNATNGTNGGAGTTGCATATATAACCGAATTATTCATAGCATGGTATTCTGGAGTTGAGTATGAACAATATGCATTTCTAAATAGAGCAACAGGCCCATATGCCTGGGCATATTGGGCTATGATGAGTTGTAATGTGTTCTCTCCACAATTTATGTGGTTTAAAAAGTTGAGAACNAGTATAATGTTTTCATTCTTTATTTCGATTGTGGTTAATATAGGAATGTGGTTTGAAAGATTTGTTATTATTGTGACATCTCTTCACAGGGATTATTTACCATCATCATGGACGATGTTCTCTCCAACAGTCGCAGATATAAGCATATTCATTGGAACAATAGGATTCTTTTTTGTTTTGTTTTTATTGTATGCAAGAACTTTTCCTGTAATTGCCCAAGCCGAGGTNAAAACAATACTAAAAAGNTCAGGTGAAAAGTATAAGAAATTAAGAGACAGCGGAAAGTCTTTGGTTGGTACTGGTGCTGATATAAGAACCTCAAAAATTAAAAAAATTAAAAAGTAATATGGGATCAACAAAAACATTTCATGCCTTATATAATGATGATGACATCTTACTTTCAGCTGTAAAGAAGATCAAAGAAAAACATTATGATATTGATGAAGTTTATACACCCTTTCCAGTTCACGGTTTGGATAAGGTGATGGGTCTTGAACCAACTAGAATTGCTATAGCTGCTTTTATTTATGGTTGTATTGGAATTACGGTTGCTACATTAATGATGAATTATATTATGATTGTAGATTGGCCTCAGAATATCGGTGGAAAGCCAAGTTTTAGCTTTATAGAAAATATGCCAGCTTTTGTACCTATTATGTTTGAAATGACGGTATTTCATGCTGCACATTTAATGGTAATTACTTTTTATTTAAAAAGTAGAATGTGGCCTTTAAAAAAAGCTGAAAATCCTGATCCGAGAACAACTGATGATCATTTTTTGATTGAAATTAGTACTGACAAACCTGTTGCTGGACTAAAAAAACTACTAAAAGATTCAGGAGCTGTTGAGATTAACGAAGTAAAACCNAAAGAGTATTAATGATGAATAATAGTTATAAAATATTATTAATATTTACCATACTACTACAATCATGTTGGGGTGATAAAGGTGCTCCAAACTATGAATATATGCCGAATATGTATGAGTCTCTAAGTTATGAGGCTTATTCTGAAAATCGAATATTTGAAGATGAATTATCTGCGAGGTTACCTGTTGAGGGTACAATCCCGAGAGGTTATTCACTATATGATTATGAAGATACTAATGAAGGTTATGATTTGGCAAAAAAAGAACTTACTAATCCTTACGAATTTAGTGATGCCGATATGTTAAAAGCAAAGGAGCTATACACTGTTAACTGCGGAATTTGTCATGGTGCAAAAGGTGCAGGTCAAGGAATTCTTGTCAAAAGAGAAAAGATATTAGGAATTCCAAGTTATGCTGATCAAGGAAGAGCAATAACATCAGGTAGTACTTACCACGTAATTTACTATGGTAAAAATACTATGGGATCTTATGCAAATCAGCTTAATGAAAAAGAAAGATGGATGGTAACAAGTTATGTTATGAAACTAAAATCAGATTTAAGTAAATAGAATTTAATATGTATACCTTATCAAATAGATTTAAGATTTTTTCATTATCCTTAATAATTTTAGGTTCGTTGGGGTGGTTCTATTCTTACACTGCGTCACACTTGACCCTTGATGAAGTAAAGGTTTTGATAGCCGAAGAATCTCATCACGGTTCTCATTCTGATGATATGCATAACATGAGTCATCAAAACGAAAAACATCACAATGAAGATTCTCATCATGGAGATGAAGCCCATGGGCATGAGGATGAGCATGCGGAACATGTTTTACACCAAATACATAATAGACCATATGCAGCACTTTATGTTGCTGCCTTTTTCTTTATGATGATATCACTTGGTGTACTTGCATTTTATGCAATTCAGTACGCATCTCAAGCTGGTTGGTCACCCGTTTTATTTAGAGTAATGGAATCCATCACGTATTATCTTCTTCCTGGAGCTATCATTGTTCTTCTAATCGCAATTATTGGTGATAAACACATATTTATTTGGATGGATCCTGAAGTTGTAGCCCATGATGAAATTATACAAGGTAAAGAGAGTTGGTTGAATAAAAATGCATTTATTTTAAGAGGTTTAATTTATATTGGTGGATGGTCATTATACAGGTACTTTTCAAGAAAGTTCTCTTTAGCACAAGATAATGCTAAGGATAATAAAAATTTTAAAAGAAATTTTCAAATCTCAGCAGGATTTCTAGTATTCTTTATTTACACAGAATCTATGATGTCTTGGGATTGGATAATGAGTGTTGACCCACATTGGTTTAGTACTTTATTTGGTTGGTATGTGTTTGCAAGTATGGTTGTAAGTGGTGTTACCGTTATTGCTCTAATTACGATTTATCTTCAAACAAAAGGACTTATGAAATATGTGAATGATAGTCACTTACATGATTTAGCTAAGTTTATGTTTGGTTTTAGTGTATTTTGGGCTTATTTATGGTTTTCACAATTCATGTTGATTTGGTATGCTAATATTCCTGAAGAGGTCACATACTTTGTAACTAGAATTGAGATGTATCCAATTCCGTTTTTTACNATGTTTTGTCTNAATTTCATATTCCCATTTTTGGTNTTAATGAATAGTGACTACAAGAGAGTTCCNATATTTATAATAATGGCAGGNGTGATAATTTTAATNGGNCATTANATGGATGTNTANATGATGATAATGCCTGCAACNGTAATTGATAGATACGGCTTTGGAATTGCAGAATTTAGTTCCATATTAATATTTTTAGGCTTATTTTTGTTGCTTGTTTTTTATTCATTATCAAAAGAAGAATTATTAGCAAAAGGAAACCCAATGATTAAGGAAAGTGAAAACTTCCATTACTAAATTNNAGAAGATAATATGACTACATTATTTATAGTATTAATNTTNACATTTATNACAATTGCCATTTGGCAAATGATTAAAATATTTGACTTATCTAAANCAATTTCTGGNGTAAAAGTTGATGATTCTCAAATTGCTAATGATAAGGATAATACTANGCAGGCTAAATTAATGCTTGGTTTTCTTGCTTTTATNTATGCAATAACTATTTTTTCACTTGTAAAATATGGCAAATTTCCATTGATATCTAATGCTGCATCAGANCATGGTGCNCAGATAGATACTCTTATGATTTGGACTATGGTTTTAATTTTCATAGTTCAAACAATNACACAATTNCTTTTATATTTCTTTGCATANAAGTACAAGGGTAATAAAAAATCCAAAGCANTATTTTATACNGATAATCACAAACTTGAGTTNATGTGGACTGTTATTCCNGCNATAGTTTTGACTGGATTTATTACCTATGGTCTTTTNACTTGGTCAGATGTTATGAATATGCAAAAAAATGATGATCCAATGGTAATCGAATTATATGCTCAACAATTTAATTGGAAGGCTAGATATGCTGGAAAGGATAATGTTCTTGGAAAATCCAATGTAAGATTAATAGATATTGATAGAGCTAATATTTTGGGGGTTGATGAAAATGATCCTAACGGACAAGACGATGTGATAACTACTGAACTTCACTTACCTGTTAATAGACCAATATTATTTGTTATGAGATCACAGGATGTTATTCATTCTGCTTACATGCCACACTTTAGAGCTCAAATGAATTGTGTTCCAGGAATGGTTACTAAATTTGCATTTACTCCTACTGTTACTACAGAAGAAATGAGGCAAAACCCATCAATGATTGATAAAGTGATTAACATTAATAATATTAGAGAAGAAAAAAGTGAAGAGCTCGCCCTNAAGGGTGAAGAGCCTTTAGACCCATATGAATTTGANTACTTACTTTTATGTAATAAAATTTGTGGTAAATCTCATTACAATATGCAAATGAAAATTATTGTTGAAACTCAAGAAGAGTTTGATAATTGGTATAATCAGCAAACAGTATTTAAGAATTCGCTAATTGCACAAAATTAAGACTATGGCAGAATATATAGAATTTGATAAAGATCANCACGCTCATCATCACAAAGAGACATTTATAACTAAATATATTTTTAGTCAAGATCATAAAATGATTGCTAAACAATATTTGTTTACTGGTGTCTTTTTTATGGGCATTATTGGAATTTTAATGTCGGCNTTAATGAGAATGCAAATTGCATGGCCTGAGGAACCNAANATATTTTTTGATTTCCTATTAGGAAAATGGGCNCCTGANGGAGTNATGGATGCTGACATTTATTTAGCACTTGTAACAATGCANGGAACTATTATGGTTTTCTTTGTCCTGACGGCAGGATTAAGTGGAACCTTCAGTAATCTACTTATNCCATTACAANTGGGTGCTAGAGATATGGCTTCTGGTTTTCTTAATATGGTAGCATTTTGGTTATTTTTTGTTTCNACTGTNTTGATGGTTACATCAATATTTGTTGAAGCTGGACCAGCTGCAGCAGGNTGGACAATTTACCCTCCATTAAGTGCTCTAGAAATGGCCCAGCCTGGATCCGGTTTAGGGATGACATTGTGGTTAGTCTCTATGGCATTTTTTATAGCATCCTCATTACTTGGNTCATTAAATTATATNGTTACTGTTTTGAATTTANGAACAAAAGGTATGTCTTTAACNAGAATGCCTTTAACAATTTGGGCTTTTTTCGTAACAGCAATTATTGGAACAATTTCNTTNCCAGTTCTTNTATCTGCTGCACTTTTATTAATCATGGATAGAAGTTTTGGAACCTCATTCTTCCTCTCAGATATTTTTATTCAAGGNGAAGTATTGCANTACCANGGTGGTTCACCAGTTTTATTTGAACACCTTTTTTGGTTCCTTGGNCACCCNGAGGTNTACATAGTACTATTACCTGCTTTAGGAATTGCCTCTGAGGTAATTGCAACACATGCTAGAAAACCAATTTTNGGTTATAAGGCAATGATTATATCCATATTGGCTATTGCATTTTTATCAACGATTGTNTGGGGTCATCACATGTTTGTAACCGGCATGAATCCGTTTTTAGGTTCAGTATTTACATTTACAACNTTATTAATTGCAATACCTTCNGCGGTCAAAGCTTTTAACTATATAACTACATTGTGGAAAGGNAATATTCAATTTAATACTCCAATGCTTTTTGCAATTGGATTTGTTTCAACATTTATTACNGGTGGTTTAACTGGGATAATTCTTGGAGATAGTGCCNTGGANATAAATGTTCACGATACATATTTTGTTGTTGCGCATTTTCACCTTGTAATGGGAATATCTGCTTTGTATGGAATGCTAGCTGGAATTTATCACTGGTATCCAATACTTTTTGGGAAAATGATGAATAAAAATCTAGGTTATATCCATTTTTGGGTGACTGCAATTTCTGCCTATGGAGTCTTTTTCCCAATGCATTTTATCGGTATGGCTGGTCTTCCAAGAAGATACTATACTAACTCAAACTTCCCATTGTTTGATGATCTTGCTGATACAAATCAAATCATTACAATGTTTGCTTTGATGGGAGCTGCAGTTCAGTTAGTCTTCCTTTATAATTTTATTTACAATATATTTTATGGTAAAAAAGCACCTCAAAACCCATGGAAATCAACAACTCTAGAGTGGACCGCCTCTCAAAAGCACATTCACGGAAATTGGCAAGGTAAAATTCCTGAGGTTCACAGATGGCCATATGATTATAGTAAGCCTGGCTATAAGGAAGATTTTGTTCCTCAACACATACCGTTGAGGAAAGGGGAAGAGGAGTATTAATACAATATGTATTAAAGAAAAAGCCTTTCTGATTTAGAAAGGCTTTTTCTTTATATTTGTTTATATGAATGAAAATCTAGATCCTTCATCTGAAAATCTTTCGTCAAATGAAAGGGAATTCGAAAATAACTTAAGACCTGTTTCTTTTGAAGATTTTTCAGGTCAAGATCATGTAATCAATAATTTAAAAATTTTTGTTGAGGCTGCAAATCAAAGAAATGAAGCTTTAGATCATACATTATTTCATGGTCCACCAGGGTTAGGAAAAACCACACTAGCAAATATTTTAGCAAAGGAATTAGATGTTGAAATTAAGGTAACTTCTGGACCNGTTTTAGATAAACCAGCTGATTTGGCAGGTTTATTAACCAACCTACAAGACAGAGATGTCTTGTTTATCGATGAAATACACAGATTGAGTCCAATTGTTGAGGAATACTTGTACTCTGCTATGGAAGATTATAAGATAGATATAATGATTGAATCAGGCCCTAATGCAAGATCTGTTGAAATAAATCTTAACCCCTTTACTTTAGTTGGTGCAACAACTAGGTCAGGATTGCTTACAGCCCCAATGCGAGCAAGATTTGGAATTACCAATAGGCTCAAATATTATGACTCAGAATTGCTGTCAACTATAGTTCAAAGAAGTGCAAAAATTTTAGATGTTACTANTTCTATGGAGGCTGCAATTGAAATTGCAAGTAGAAGCAGAGGTACACCAAGNATAGCAAATTCACTTCTAAGAAGNGTAAGAGATTTTGCTCAGATNAAAGGTGATGGTAAAATTGATATTAATATAACAAAGTCAAGTCTNAAAGCACTTANTGTTGACGTAAGTGGACTTGATGAGATGGATAATAAAATATTAAGTACTATCATTGANAAGTTCGCTGGNGGCCCAGTTGGATTAACAACTTTAGCAACAGCTGTAAGTGAGAACCCAGAGACAATTGAAGAGGTTTANGAACCTTTTTTAATTCAACAAGGTTTNATTATGAGAACNCCTAGAGGTCGAGAAGCTACAGAGCNNGCATTTAAACACTTAAACAAAGAATTTAAGTCATCTCAAAAAGGNCTTTTTTAAATACTTTGTATTATGCATAAATATTTTGGNATTGAGAACTTAACACTTGATATTAAATCTNAGGCTAAAAACCTTGGTTTCATGTCTTGTGGAATTAGTGAAGCTAGATTTTTAGAGGAAGANGCTCCCAAACTNGAAGAATGGCTNAATAATAATATGAACGGTAAGATGTCNTATATGGAGCGTAACTTCGANATGAGACTNGATCCAAGAAAAATTGTTGATGACGCCAAAAGTGTAATTTCNCTNACATATAATTATTTTCCAAAACAAACNTTAAGNGAATCAGGATTTAAGNTGTCAAAGTACGCATACGGGAAAGANTATCACTTTGTAATAAANGAAAAATTAAGNAANCTNCTTGAGTATATAAAAGAAAAAGNNGGNGATATAAANGGAAGAGTTTTTGTTGATTCAGCTCCAATTNTAGAAAGAGCTTGGGCAAAGAAAAGTGGATTGGGTTGGGTTGGAAAAAACACAAATCTAATTTCTAAGCAAAACGGTTCATTTTTTTTCTTGTGTGAAATTATTTTAGATCTAAAACTTGATTATGATCATATTGAAACAGATCACTGTGGTTCATGTACTGCATGTATAGATGCATGCCCAACTGATGCAATCGTTGAGCCATATGTAGTGGATGGAAGCAAATGTATTTCTTACTACACAATAGAGTTAAAGGATAATATCCCAGATCATGTAAAAGGTTCATATGGAGATTGGATTTTTGGATGTGATATTTGTCAGGATGTGTGTCCGTGGAATAGATTTTCAAAGGCTCATAATGAACCGCTTTTTAATCCTAAAGACGAGTTTTTATCGATAAGCAAAAATGATTGGATAGAAATGACGAAAGAGACTTTTAACAAAGTATTTAAAAACTCTGCCGTAAAAAGGACAGGGTTTGATGGGATTAAAAGAAATATTGAATTTATAAAAAGAAAATAAAACTAAATTTTTCAGATTTTTTGAATTAAATTGTTGATTAAAATTTTTTAAAATGATCACTCACATAAAAGGAAGATTATCAGAAAAATCTCCAACTAATGTTGTAATTGAGACTAACGGAATTGGCTATTGGGTAAATATTTCATTAACCACATTTTCTCAAATTCCTGATCAAGAAAGTATTAAGTTATATACGCATCTTCAAATAAAAGAAGATTCTCATTCCCTTTATGGATTTTACACTCTTAAGGAAAGAGAAATTTTTAGACTTTTAATTTCTGTTAGTGGAGTTGGTACAAGTACTGCAAGAACTATGCTTTCGTCATTAAATCCCGAGCAAGTTATTGATGCGATTTCGTCCAATAATGTTTCGATTGTCCAATCTGTAAAGGGTATAGGTAGCAAAACTGCTCAGAGATTAATCATAGAGTTGAGAGATAAAGTATTAAAAATATATGATATTGATGAAGCTTTTGTTAATTCAAACAATACCGTAAGAGAAGAAGCGTTATCTGCTTTAGAGGTTCTTGGAATTAATAAGAAATCTGCAGAGAGATTAGTCGACAAAACAATTAAAGATAATTTAGATATTACTGTAGAGGAAATAATCAAAGAGACTTTGAAAAATATTTAATTTATTTAATGCTACCTAGTTTCAATTTAAAAACCTATTTACTGGGATTACTTTCATTTATGTTAGTAATTCAAGTTAATGCTCAGGAATCACAAGCAGATCTAGGTCAAATTAACATTCCAAATCCGTCAACCTATATTGAAAATTATGAATATGATGCTGCAAGTGATTTGTATTATTATAATGTAAAAGTAGGCGAATATGATATTAGTTACCCTATAATATTAACACCTGATGAATATCAAGAACTTATTTTAAAAGAAGACTTAAAAAGTTATTACAAATCTAAGATTGATGCAGCTGAAGGAAAAAAAGATGGCTCTGAGGAAGATCAGAAAAATTTAATTCCTGAAATTTATGTCAACTCACAATTATTTGAATCAATTTTCGGAGGAAACTCTATTCAGGTAGTTCCTCAGGGTTCATTGGAGGTTGATTTAGGAGTTCTTTACACTAAACAAGACAATCCAGCTTTTTCACCAAGAAATCGAAGTAATTTAACTTTTGATTTTGACCAAAGAATAGGATTAAGCTTAGTTGGAAAGGTTGGAACTAGAGTTCAGGTAAATGCAAATTTTGACACGCAATCCTCTTTTGATTTTCAAAATCTTTTAAAACTTGAATATGAGCCAACCGAGGATGATATCATTCAGAAAATTGAAGTTGGTAACGTTAGTATGCCATTAAATAGTTCTTTAATTTCTGGCGCTCAAAGTCTTTTTGGTGTTAAAACTGAACTTAAGTTTGGAAAAACAAGAATAAAAGCCATCTTCTCAGAACAAAAGTCAGAATCAAGATCCGTAGTTTCGGAAGGTGGAGGTACAGTTCAAGAATTTGAATTCAGAGCTTTGGATTATGATGAAAACAGACACTTTTTTTTAAGCCAATATTTCAGAAATAAGTATGATGAATCCCTAGCCAATTATCCATATATAAATTCTAATGTTCAAATAACAAGAGTAGAGGTTTGGGTAACTAATAGGAATAACCAATTAGAGGATGTTAGGAATATTTTAGCATTTCAAGATTTAGGAGAAACAAACAACGTATCATCTTCGGTAAATATTTTTTCAGCACCCCAATCTTATCCCGATAATTCTAATAATGCATTTGATCCTAGTGCTATCGGCGATGCAGGATCTCAATTAACGAATTTGGTAAGAGATATCGCATCTGTACAATCTGGAATTCTTGTGCCAAATGTTAATGAAGGGATAGATTACGGAAAATTAGAAAATGCTCAAAAGTTACGTGAGAATATAGATTATAAAATTCACCCCCAATTAGGTTATATTTCTTTAACACAAAAATTAGATAATGATGAAATTCTGGCTGTTGCATTTCAGTATACTGTTGGAGATCAGGTTTTTCAAGTTGGTGAATTTGCAAATGACGGAGTTCAAGCAACCGAAGTTTCTTTTGAAAATAATAATCAGGTGGTCAACTCAAACAACCTTGTTGTAAAATTATTAAAGAGTACAGTTACAAATGTTGAAGAGCCAATATGGGACTTAATGATGAAAAATATTTATAATACAGGTGCATTTCAACTAGAAAGAGAAGACTTTAAATTAAACATTTTTTATAAAGAATCTTCAGAATTAAACTANATTACGCCTGTTGAGGGTACACCTTTTCCAAANCCAATCGGAGGATCNCTTCCAATTCAAGAACAACCACTTTTAAGTTTCTTTAATTTTGANANATTAAACTATAATAATGATCCGCAAATTGGAGGTGATGGTTTTTTTGATTTTGTTCCAGAAATTACAGTGGTTCAACAATCAGGTAAAATTATATTTACAAAGGCTGAGCCGTTTGGAGAATTTTTATTTGAGTCGCTCAGACTAGATATTTCAGAGGATTATAATGGANATCAAAATANTCTAAACGATTACAATTTAAATCAAAAAAAATATGTTTATCACACACTTTATAATTCGACTAAAACTGCAGCTGAACAAGCAGCAGAGAAAAACAAGTTTTTGGTTAAAGGTAAGTATAAATCATCATCAGGTGGCGGTATACCGATAGGAGCTTATAATGTCCCTAGAGGATCTGTAACNGTCACAGCTGGTGGTAGAGTTTTAGTTGAAGGAGTTGATTATACAGTGAATTATCAATTAGGAACTGTTCAGATTTTAGATGCTGGCTTACAGGCATCAAATATTCCAATTAATGTAAGTGTTGAAAATAATGCATTATTTGGTCAGCAAACTAAGAGATTTTCAGGCATTAATATTGAACATCAATTTAGTGATGACTTTATTGTCTCAGGTACCCTGTTAAATTTACATGAAAGACCACTTACTCAAAAAGCAAATTTTGGTACTGAACCTATTAATAATACAATGGTTGGATTTGACGGAAATTTTTCAAAAGAAATTCCNCTNCTCACAAGACTTATCAATAAATTACCAAATATAGAAACTGATGTTCCTTCAAATTTTTCGCTGAGAGGTGAATTCGCATATTTACTTCCCGGAGCACCTAAAGGGAATAACTTTAANGGTGAAGCAACTTCCTATATTGATGATTTTGAGGGTACTCAAAATGTAATAGATTTATTAGCGCCCCAATCTTGGTCAATCTCTAGTAGACCAAAAGACCTTGGAAATATATANTCTGAGGGTGATGAGGATGATAATGGAATTCAAAATGGTTACGATCGGGCNTTACTTAATTGGTACTCCATTGACCCAATTTTTTATAGTAGTCAGAGACCCTCAGAAATTTCAAATGAAGATTTATCAAATTTATACTCNAGAAGAATATTTATTGATGAGATATTTCCTCAAGTTGATTTAGTTCAAGGACAAACAACAGTTATAAATTCTTTGGACNTAAATTATTATCCAAATNTNAGAGGTCCTTATAATATGGACCCTACAGTAGCTAATGGAACCATAGACAATGTTAATAATTCATGGGCAGGTATTACAAGACAAATTAATACGACTGATTTCGAACAATCTAATGTTGAGTATTTAGAATTTTGGTTAATGGATCCATTTTTGGANGACAACGATANCAATGGNGGNGTACTAACTTTTAATCTTGGAAATATTTCTGAAGACATTATAAAAGATGGAAGGAAGCAATATGAAAATGGTCTNCCTGAGGATGGGGATATTAGCCTTCTNCCCNTGACCACTTGGGGTACTGTTGTTCCTCAAAATCAATCATTAGTATATGCATTTTCTTCNGTGGGAGATTCAAGAACAAATCAAGATGTTGGGATTGANGGNTATGATGATAGCGAGGAAGCAAATNTTTTTACTGCTTTTTCTAATTTATCTGACCCCGCAAACGACAATTATGAATATTTTCTTAATAANCAAGGAAATATTTTTGAAAGATANATGGATTACAANGGATTAGACGGTAATTCTCCCGAAACTATTTCNAATACTGATAGAGGGTCATCAACTTATCCTGATGTTGANGATATAAATCGCGATAATACAATGAATACTATTGATAGTTACTTTGAATACGAATTGGAGATATCACCAATNTCACTATCAAACCTCAATAATCCATATATAATTGATAGAAAGGAAAAAAANGTGAATTTACCTAATGGGACCTCAGAACTGGTAAGNTGGTATCAATTTAGAATNCCTGTTAATGAGCCAACTGGCTCTGTTGGAGGTATNTCTGATTTTAGATCAATTAGGTTCATGAGAATGTNNNTGACAGAATTTAGTCAAAATACAATTTTCAGATTTGGAACTTTGGAACTCGTAAGAAGTGATTGGAGAAAATATCAATTAAGTCTTGACGAAGAAATTGACAATAATAATGATACTACTGATTTTTCAGTAGGGATAATTGGTATTCAAGAAAATGAAGAAAGTTATGTTTCACCACCTGGAGTTGAAAGGGAACAGTTTAATAATAATAATACAATTGTAAGACAGAATGAGCAATCNCTTGTTTTAAATGTATGTGAATTAGAACCTGAAGATTCAAGAGGTGTATATAAAAATATAAGTGTTGATATGAGGCAATTCAATCGACTAAGGATGTTTTTACATGCCGAGGATGGTTCGTCACCGGGATTTACAGATGGAGATATTATTGGATTTGTAAGACTTGGAAATGATCTTTCAGAAAATTATTATCAAATTGAAATACCTTTACAAGAATCTCCATCAGGTTCATTAGATCCACTATCTATTTGGCCTGTTATTAACGAAATTGATCTTCCAATAAGTGCCTTGGAAACAATTAAATCACTTTCAATTCTAAACGGAACTTTAGGTTCCGATCAGCCAATTTTTTATAATGTAATTAACGATGATGTAGTTGAGGACCCTGTAGGTGAGTTTTCGCCTTTAGATGTTGGAAGACAAAGGATTTCAATAAAAGGAAATCCCAACTTTGGAGATATTAGAACGTTAATGATTGGAGTTAAGAACCCAAGTCAGGATAATATGGATGTATGTGCTGAGGTTTGGTTTAATGAGTTAAGACTCTCAGATATGGATAATGAGGGCGGATGGGCTGCTACATTAGCAGTTGATACAAATATCGCTGATTTTATGAATATCTCTGCAACTGCTAGGCAAAGCACAAGCGGATTTGGGAATATAGAACAAGGTCCAAGTGAGAGAGATAAGATAGATAAAAAACAGTATGATATAATTTCTAATATAAACGTTGGTCAATTATTTCCAAAAAAATGGGGATTAAATATTCCGTTAAATTATGGTCAGGGTGAGGAATATATTACACCAGAATTTGATCAACAATATAGAGATATAAACCTTTCATCAAGAATAAATCAGGCAGAGTCTCAAGAGGATAAAGATGCAATTTTGAGACAGTCAGAGGATTATACAAAAAGAAAAAGTTTAAATCTAATTGGGGTAAATAAACAAAGAACTAATGATGAAAAAACTCCAAGATTTTATGATATTGAAAATCTTACATTTAATTATTCCTACAATGAGGTAAATCACAGAGATTATGAAATTGAAAATATGCTTGATCAAAATGTTAGAGCAGGTGTAAATTATAATTTCAATTTTAACACTGTTAAACTAGAGCCACTCAAGAAAAATGATTCGATTTTTAACAGTAAATACTTAAAGATTTTAAAAGACTTTAATATTAACTTATTACCGTCAAGCATAAGCATTAATACAGACTATATTAGACAGTTCAATAAACAAAAATTTAGAGAGGTTGATTTAGCTCAAGATAATATTGGCATTCAAGAGTTGTTTAGACGAAACTATTCATTTGATTTCCAACTAGCGATAAATTATCCTATTTCTGAAAATCTGACCTTAGATTACAATATTGGCAACAATAATATTGTAAGAAATTACTTTGTCGATAATCAAATTAATGGAATCCAAGATTCTGAACTAGATGTATGGGATAGATTTTTTGATATTGGGGATCCAAATAGGCAAGTTCAACAAGTTGCTATCAATTATGATATACCCTTTAATAAAATACCAACTTTTAATTTCTTAAAAACTACATATTCATATACCGGGGATTACCAATGGCAAAAAGGATCAGATTTATTCGGAAATCTTACTTTAGACGGTCAAACTTATGATCTTGGAAATTCTATATCAAATGCAAATACGCACAACATCAATTCAATACTTGATATGCAGAAATTTTATAGATATTTGGGATTAACTAAGTTTACCAGAGGCTCTGACTCAAAAGCTGTGAGAGGATTCTCCAACGCTAATCCAAAAAAAACAAATCCAATTTTAAAATCATTTATTAATTTAATTACGACAATAAAGAGAATTCAAATTAATTATTCAGAAAACAATGGCTCCTTTTTACCAGGATTCTTGGATACACCAGGTTTTATAGGATCATTTACACCATCACTTGGTTATGTATTTGGAAGTCAAAAAGATATTAGGAATTTAGCTGCAAGGAACGGATGGTTGACCGTTTTTCCAGAATTCAATCAACAATTCTCTAGCACTAATAATACTAACCTTACCTTTTCTGCCAATTTAGTTCCTATTAATGATTTAAAAATTGATTTAACAGGTGGAAGAACTTATGCAGAAAATTTAACCGAATCGTTTAATACTTTAGATTCAGATAATGATGGATTCAGTGATTTGTATAATCCATTTATTCAAAACTCNGTNGGTAATTTCAATATCTCTACNGTTCTTATTAAGACAGCTTTTTCACAAAGTGATGAATTTAGCTCTGAGGTATTTGAAACTTTCAAGAACAATAGACTTATAATTGCAAGAAGACTAGCTGCTCAAGAAGGAGTTGATTTTACAAATTCAAACAATTTTGAAAATGGGGATATTAACGGATTTCCACTTGGATTTGGAAAAACAAGTCAGTCAGTTTTATTACCGTCATTTTTATCCGCNTACACAGGAACTGACGCCAACAAAGTTACTTTAGGAGCATTTAGAGATGTTCCAATTCCAAATTGGATTATAAAATATTCTGGTTTTATGAAAATGAAATGGTTTAGAAAAAACTTTAAAAGATTTTCAATATCACACGGCTACAACTCTATGTATACAATTAATCAATTTAGATCAAACTTAGATTACATTCAACCGGATTTTAGCACAGACTATACCTCTCAAAATAATGATGTTTTTGATCAATCTGACAACTATAAAAATAAAACCTTGTTTAGTAATATCAATCTAATGGAGCAGTTTAGTCCACTATTTAAAATTGACGTAGAAATGAAAAATTCTATGAAGCTAATGACTGAAATAAGAAAAGACAGACTACTTTCATTAAGCTTTGATAATAATTTATTGACAGAAATTCAAGGTAATGAATATATTCTAGGATTGGGATACAGAGTAAAAGATCTTCAAATAAGATCTAGGCTTGGAGGTTCAAGACAATTAATAAAGAGCGATTTAAATATGAAAGCTGACTTTTCTGTTAGGAATAATAAAACAATTGTTAGATATTTGGATTTGGAAAATAATCAAGTAACGTCAGGTCAAACTATTCTGAATTTAAAATACTCGGCTGATTATGCATTTAGTCAAAATTTAACTGGAATATTTTATTTTGACTATTCTTTTTCTGAGTACGCAATTTCAACTGCGTTTCCTCAGACAACAATTAGAGCTGGCTTTACAATGAGATATAATTTTGGAAATTAATAATTTATTAAAATGAATATACCTGAAGAATTAAAATATACCAAAGATCACGAGTGGATTTCAATTGANNGAGAAATTGCTACTGTTGGTATTACCGATTTTGCACAAAGAGAATTAGGAGATATTGTATATGTTGAGGTTGAAACAGTAGGTGAGACCTTAGATGCAGATGAGGTTTTTGGAACCGTAGAAGCAGTAAAAACTGTATCAGATTTATTTCTGCCAGTTTCTGGTGAAATTATTGAATTTAATGAAGATTTAGAAGATACACCTGAGGATGTAAATGCCGAGCCATATTCAAAGGGATGGATGATAAAGATGAAGATTTCTAATCCTGATGNTCTTAATCAATTACTTGATTCAAATCAATACAGAGAACTTATAGGAGAATAAAATAAGTTAGCAAACACTCAGTATTTCAATATATATTATTAAAAATAAAAATTATTTTTTTTACAAATTATTAATTACTTTAGTCTAGTTATTATTTTTCATGCAAAATAAAAAAAGCCCAAAAGCAGACATAGGAAGAAACAGCTCACTTTACTTTGCTGTAGGTTTAGCATTGATGATGTTTTTATCTTACGGAACTATTAATTATAAAGTTTATGACAAAGACGCACTAGGGTTGGATAAAGTTAGTATGGATGCTCTTGACGAGGAGGAAGTGCCGATAACTGAACAAGTAAAACCTCCACCACCTCCACCACCTCCACCACCNGCACCTGAAGTTATAGAAATTGTTGAGGATGAGGAAGAAGTAGAGGAAACNATTATAGAATCAACAGAATCTGATGAAGAGNTAGAAATNGAAGANATTGAAATNGAAGAANTNGAAGAAGATGTAGAGGTNCCTTTTGCCGTAATNGAAAATGTTCCNNTTTTTCCNGGATGTGAAAGAGGTAACAATGAAAAGAAAAGAAAATGTATGTCTGANAAAATTTCAAAATTTGTTCAGAGAAAATTCAANACCGATTTAGCTGGAGACTTGGGNTTAACNGGNAGACAAAGAATCAGTGTTATATTCAAAATTGATAAGAGTGGAAATGTTACAGGAGTTAGAGCTAGAGCCCCACATCCGAGATTAGAAAAGGAAGCTCAGAGAGTTATAAACTTATTGCCAAAAATGCAGCCCGGTAAGCAAAGAGGTAAAGCTGTAATTGTGCCTTACTCTCTACCCATAATTTTCCAAGTTCAGGATTAATATCTTTTTTAATGATTTTAAATAAATTAAGCTACAAATATAGCTTATATTTGCAGTTAATTTAAAAAGAAGGCTTGTCTACAAATATTTCATTATCTATAATTAAAGAGCTTACTAAATTTAGGTTAACCCTAAGTGTTGTATTTTCATCATTTATAAGTTATTTTCTAGGGGCATCTGAAGTAAATCTTATTCAGCTTTTTTACTTAATCGCTGGAGGTATTCTTATTGTAAGTTCATCAAATATTTTCAATCAAATAATTGAAAGAGATTTAGATAAGCTTATGAAAAGGACTCAAAATCGTCCGTTACCAAAAAAAGAAATTACCCCTAAATTAGCTTTATTTTTAGCAATCCTTTCAGCTTTAATCGGATTAATTTTTATGTACCTGATTAACCTTAAGGTTGCAATTCTTGCAGCTGTCTCAATATTTCTTTACACAGCTATCTATACACCAATGAAATTGATAAGCCCACTTTCGGTTTTTGTTGGAGCAATCCCTGGTGCTTTCCCTTTTATGATTGGTTGGGTGGCAGCAACAAATGATATAGGAATCGAAGCTTTAACCTTATTTCTGATGCAATTTTTTTGGCAGTTCCCACATTTTTGGTCAATTGGATGGTCTCAAAATAGTGATTATGAAAAAGCTGGTTTTAAAATGTTGCCAACTGGAAGAAAAGACAAGTCCACATCGGCACAAATTTTGTTTTATTCTATATGGGCTGTATTAGTTTCAATAGTTCCTTTTTTTGGAATTACAGGCGAACTAAAGCTTAGCATTGTTGGAGTTTTAGCTGTTTTTGCTTTAGGAGCTATTCTGATTTATAAATCTTATATTCTATTTTTAGACGGAAAAAACCAGAATGCAAAAAAATTAATGTTGACAAGTGTGATTTACCTTACATTTATTCAACTAACCTTTTTATTTGATAAAATATTCTAATTATGAGTTCACTAGTAAATAAAAGAAATAGAGCATTGAAAATGATGTTGTGGTTTGGAATTGGATCACTCTTCATGACTTTTGCCGGATTAACAAGTGCATTTATAGTAAGTAAAAATAGAGAGGATTGGGTTCAAAATTTTGATTTACCAGAAGCTTTTTATTATAGCTTAATCTTTATACTTTCAAGCAGTATAATATTGATTTTTGCAAGGAGATTACTTATAAAAAATCAACAAAAAAAAGTTTCAGTACTATTATTAATCACAATATTNTTAGGAACCTTATTTATAGTATTNCAATTTTTAGGTTTTGGTCAAATAATGGCTGNCGGATACCATTTTACAGGCCCAACTAGCACCATNAATAGTTCCTTTATTTTTTTAATTGCTTTNGTNCANTTAGTTCATGTACTGGTTGCATTANTNGCATTAATTGTAGTTTTTGTCAAAAATTTAAAGGGTGTNTATAANNATGAAAATTACACTGGTTTCGATCTTGCTTCAATTTTTTGGCATTTTGTAGATATTTTATGGATTTACCTGTTTATATTTTTGGTTTTCTTCGGTTAAAATAATTATTTTTGTACCTCATTAAATTAAACTATGGGAACTACAGTTAGCAGAACTTCAAATGAAAAGATTTGGAAAGGAGGGAATAAACCCCTAAACGCATCTTACGGAAAAATGATGATGTGGTTTTTCATTGTTTCTGATGCATTAACTTTTTCTGGATTTATNGTCTCTTATGGATTTGCTAGATTTAAATATGCAAATTCATGGCCAATCGCCGATGAAGTTTTTACACACGTACCATTTATGCATGGTCAAGAGCTCCCNATGATATATGTTGCTTTTATGACATTTGTTTTGATTATGTCATCNGTAACAATGGTGCTTGCCGTTGATGCTGGGCATAAAATGAATAAAGCTAAGGTTACTTTTTACATGTTTTTAACNATTATTGGAGGAATNATNTTTGTTGGTTCTCAAGCNTGGGAATGGGCAACTTTTATCAAAGGTGATTATGGTGCAGTCAAGACAAAAGGAGGNAATATTCTTCAATTTTTAGACGCAGAAACTTCGAAGAGAGTNGCTGTTAGTGACTTTGCTTTTGTTTATTCCAGCTCAAGAGATCAGCATCAAAAATATAATGGAATATGGTACAGAGAAGAATCAAGNCTACCATCATTCTCTGTTGAAGAAGTAATTGCNGGAATGGAGGCATCACCAAATATTGTTATNAGAACTCAAAATCTAGANGATAACGGTCATAAAACTGTACTATCCCGTGANGAGTCTTTAGATATTTTGAAATCAACCGGAGTTTCTGTTGTAAACGGAGCTAATCTTATTGAAAACGAATATGGAGTTCCTTTATTTGCTAATTTCTTTTTCTTTATTACTGGTTTTCATGGTTTTCANGTTTTTTCAGGAATTGTACTTAATGTTATTATATTCTTCAATGTNATTATTGGTACTTATGAAAAAAGAAAAAGTTATGAAATGGTAGAAAAGGTTGGTCTNTATTGGCATTTTGTAGATTTAGTCTGGGTTTTTGTTTTCACATTTTTCTATTTAGTATAATCATATGGCAGGACACGCACACAAACTGGAAATTTTTAGAGGACTTATAAAATTTAAGTCTAACACTCAGAAGATAATTGGAGTATTAATTCTTCTTTCAATAGTTACCTTGGTTGAGGTAGTACTAGGTATATATAAACCAGCAGTTTTAAATGAATACTTTTTAAATCTNAAACTTCTGAATTGGATATTTATAATTCTTACAATTGTAAAGGCATATTATATCACTTGGGACTTTATGCATATGCGTGATGAAACTTCTATATTGAGGAGAGTTGTAGTATGGACAGCTGTTTTTTTAATTCTTTATCTTACATTTATTTTAATCCAAGAGGGAGGATACATTTTTGATGAGTTTAATGACNCGTCAAACTATATCAAAACAGATTTTTAATTTTAATTAAATCGTGATTAATACTTTTTACAGAAAATGGATTATTCTGGGAATACTTTTTNTATTGCCAGTNATATTTTTACTATTCCTNTATCCGTCTACACATAATTANAATACTCTTGACATTGTCAATGAGGATATTAAAGANCTAGAAATTTTAAATTTTATNNACCAAAATGAAACAACTCTNNANGAAAATATAACAATTCTNAATTTTTTGGGNAACAAACCTCTTGAAAATATTACAGGGGCCATGAANCTCAAAGANTTGGTNTATGATAAGTTTAAAGGGTTCAAAAAATTTCAGATCGTCACTATTGGTTCANCAGANTCTGAAAATTCATTAAAAAATGTAAAAAAGGAGAATCTNNTAAAATCTGATGAATTAAAATATTGGTTTTTTGCAACGGGTAGTGATGAAAAAATAAAAGAAATTTATAATTCACTAAGATCTATTAACAAATTAGACTCTTCAAGCTACACCAGTCAAGTGTTTATAGTCGATAAACAAAGGAATCAAAGAGGAAGAATTGATGATCGTAATGATAAAGAGATTGAAAAAAACACCGATTTAGTTGGTTTATATTCTTACAACTCTGTTATAGTTTCTGAAATAAAGAAAAAAATGAACGATGATATTCGAATTTTATTTACAGAATATAGGCAAAAAAGAAAAGGAAATTTCAATTCTAATATTAGACGAATAAGTAATTTGGATGGAAATGATGAATAAAAGAAATATTTTAATAGGTATAGTAATTATCGTTTTTGGTTTGGTTTTTGTTCCAAGGGTTATTGATCGAGTAAAAAATAACGATATTTCTCGAAGTGAAAGTAGGAGCTTGAAGCTTGATAATTTTGAAAAAAATATCGAGTCCCTTCCTTATTTATTAATAAATAACGAAAGAAAAATGGTTCCTGATTTTAAATTTATAAATCAAAATGGAGAACTTATTTCTAATAGTGATTATCTTGGTAAAGTTTATATTGTCGAATTCTTTTTTACAACATGTACCACAATTTGCCCTATAATGAATACAAATTTAGTTCATATTCAAAATAGTTTTACAGCTTTTACTGAATTTGGTATAGCATCTTTTTCTATTAACCCTGAATATGATACTGTTGAAGTTTTGAATCAGTATGCAAACGATAACGGGATTGTAAATTCTAATTGGAATCTAATGACTGGGAACAGAGATGATATTTATAAGCTTGCAAATGATGGATTCAATCTTTACACTGCTGCAAGCACAGAATTTGTCGATGGTTTTGAACATTCTGGATACTTTGCATTAGTAGATAAAAACGGCTACATAAGATGTAGAAATGATCAATTTGGAAACCCTAAAATCTATTATAAAGGATCTGTAAATTTTCAAGAAAAATTAGATTCTAATGGTGAGTCTGAGGAAATTACGGTTTTGAAAGAAGATCTCTTAAAATTATTAAGCGAATAAAATGAGTTCAGATAAAGTAAAATTATATAACAGACTTACATTAATAGTATCATTTATTGTGCCTATACTGGTAGCATTACTGCTCTTTTTAAAGTGGAATGCAGACAAGTTAATATTTGATTTAAGATCCCCTAATTTTGAACCAATCATCTTGTTGGAAAATTTACCATTTGCTGAACCATTAAAATTTTTGCCTCCTATTTATGCAACAACTAATGGGATTACTGCTGTTCTTTTAATTTTTGCAGTAATTGCAATAAAGAATGGAAACAGAAAATTACATGAAAGATTGATTAAAATATGTATTGCTCTGTCATTGTTATTTCTGGTTTTGTACATTGCATATCACATTACAACAGATCCCACATCATTTGGAGGGAAGGGATTGATTAAATATTTGTACTATTTCATTTTAATTACGCATATTATACTTTCGATCACTGTAATTCCTTTTGTACTCTTTTCGTATATAAGAGCAATAACCAGTGATTTTGTAAGACATAAAAAAATTGCAAAAATTACATTCCCTATATGGCTGTATGTAGCTGTTACAGGTGTTATAGTTTATCTTATGATAGCTCCATACTATATTTTATGAGAAATAAATTATTAATATTACTATTTCTTCTATTCTATGATTTCATTTATGCTCAATGTGCGATGTGCAGAGCTGTACTTGAAAGTAGCGAAAATGAAGGTATGGCAGAAGGTATTAATAATGGTATAGTGTATTTAGCTTTTCTGCCTTATCTATTGGTTTTTTTTATGATTTTTTTCGTCTATAGAAAATTTAAAAAATAGACCTAAAATTTTTATAATTTTCCCTAACAATTCTCTTGTTTCTTTTAACAACTAATTAACAAGAATTCGTTTTCTTTTATTAACCTTTACAATTACAAATTAGAGATTAAAATGTTAAAAATAGACAAACTTCATAAGTCATATAAAATGGGAGACTCAAGTCTTCACGTTCTTAAAGGAATTAATCTTAATGTAAATAAAGCGGAAATGGTTGCTATTATGGGTTCTTCTGGATCTGGAAAATCTACTCTGCTAAACATTATTGGAATACTTGATGAACTTGACTCTGGGGAATACACATTAGATGGTATTGAAATTAAAGATTTAACAGAAAAGAAAGCTGCGCAATACAGAAATAAGTTTTTAGGGTTTGTCTTTCAATCTTTTAACCTAATAAATTTTAAAAATGCTTTAGAAAATGTTGCTTTGCCTTTATACTATCAGGGACTAAAAAGAAAGGAGAGACAAGAAAAAGCCATGTTTCATCTTGAAAAAGTTGGACTTGCTGATTGGGCTAAACATTTACCAAATGAACTTTCTGGTGGACAAAAGCAAAGAGTTGCAATAGCTAGAGCATTAGCTGCGGAACCTAAATTACTACTTGCTGATGAACCAACTGGAGCACTAGATTCAGCTACTTCTCNTGAAATAATGCAATTTTTACAGCAATTAAATGATGAAGGNAAAACAATANTAATTGTNACACATGAGGAGGATATTTCGCTAATGTGTAAAAGAATTGTAAGATTGAAAGATGGAGTTATTTTAGAGGATAAAAAAATTAAACAAAACAGGTTAATATAATGCTAGATTTTGGTCTATTTAGTGAAATATTTCAAAGTTTAAATAAAAATAAACTAAGGACATTACTTTCAGGTTTCACTGTAGCTTTTGCCATCATGTTATTTACAATTTTATTTGGAATAGCTAACGGATTTCAAAATACATTTAACAATGAGTTTAATGGAGACGCAAACAACTCGATATTCATATATTCTGGGCGTACCTCTAAAGCAGTTGAGGGATATCAGACTGGTAGAAGAATTCAATTTGACAATCCATTATATAATATCTTAAAAAATGAGTTTAGTGATGACATTGAATTCATAACTGGTAGGGTATATAAAAATGTTATCGCAAGTTTTGGAACTGAAAAAAGTAGTTACTCTGTTAGAGCTGTAAACCCTGATCATCAGTTTATCGAGAAATCAGAAATGAAAAACGGCAGATTTATAAATACTCTAGATATCCAAAATAATACAAAGAATATTGTTATTGGAAACTTAGTTGTTGAGGATTTGTTTGGTGATATTAATCCCATTGGCAAATATCTTGATCTTAATAAGATCAAATTTAAAATTGTTGGAGTTTTTGTTGAAAGGACTGAAGGGTCCGACAGTAATGAAGCAAGAGTTATCTACATGCCAATATCAACTGCCCAAAAAATATATGGNAATAATGATTACATCGACCAGATAAATTTAACATATAATCCTAATTTAACAGAACAAGAAGCGATAGCTTTAGGTAATAACATTGTTGACAAAATAAAAGAAATTTTCTTTGTTGATGAAAATGATCAGTCAGCTGTTAGAGCCAGAAATAGAGCAAGAGAAAATCAAGAAATAACCCAGTTTAACGGTGTTTTAGCAATATTAGTTTTAATAATTGGAATGGGTACATTAGTGGCCGGTGTTGTAGGAATAAGTAATATTATGATATTCATTGTTAAGGAAAGAACTAAGGAGATTGGAATAAGAAAAGCTTTAGGAGCACCTCCCTCATCAATTAAATTAATTATTGTTTTAGAATCAGTTTTTGTAACTGCTATTTCTGGATATGTGGGTCTTCTTCTAGGAGGAGCAATTTTAAATAGTTTTGATTTAGAAGATTATTGGATAACTGATCCAGGAGTAAGTACATCGTTGGTGGTAGGAGCAACATTTACTTTAATATTAGCCGGATTAATCGCTGCTTACGTTCCAGCAAACAGAGCAGCAAGTATCAAACCCATTGTAGCACTAAGAGACGAATAATATGTTTAGATTTTTATTTGACAGAGATACTTGGCAGGAGTTAAAGGAGAGCCTAACAAAGAATAAGCTTAGAACTGTAATTACCATGATAGGTGTGTGGTGGGGTATTCTTCTTTTGATAGGTCTATTGGGTTCAGCAAAAGGAATTGAAAACAAGTTTAGTGTTCAGTTTGGAGATTATGCAACAAATAGTGTTTTTATTTGGGGTCAATCAACAAGTAGAGCTTTTAAAGGATATCAAGAAGGAAGAAGACCTAATTTAAAATTTTCTCATTTAGAAAAAATTAAAAATCAAGTCAAAGGAATCAAATTTTTATTACCTAGAAACGGTAGAGATGCTCAAGTCGTTAGAGGTGTTCAATACGCTAGTTTTACAATGACTGGAGACTTTCCTTTGCTTGATCAGATTCAAAAAAAGAATTTAATTGCTGGAAGGTTTGTAAATCAATCTGATATTAATGAAAGCAAAAAAGTAGCTGTCATTTCAGATGATGTTTTCAAGCAATTATTTGATGCAGATGAAGAAGCTGTTGGAGATTTTATAAAGATTAATGAGATAAATTATAAAGTTATTGGCGTTTTTGAACAAGGAGATTTTGATTTCGGAGGCCAGCTACATATTCCATTTACAACTTTTCAAAAGGTCTATAACCAAGGTGACAATATAGGCTGGATTACGGTAACCGGTGAAGATGGNTTTNATATTAGACAATTAGAAAAAGATGTAAAACTNGTNTTNAAGAANTTNAACTATGTTCATCCAGATGATAACCGNGCTTTTGGAAGTTTTAATTTGGGTGAACTTTTTGACAGATTTGANGGTTTTTTGATGGGTATGCAGTTTTTGACCTGGTTTGTAGGTATTGCTACTTTAATTGCTGGTGTATTTGCNATTGGAAATATTNTACTTATCACAGTTAAAGAAAGAACAAAAGAAATAGGCATAAGAAGGGCTATTGGTGCAACACCTTTTGAGATAAAAAGACAAATNGTTATTGAATCAATTTTCTTGACAATTATAGCAGGAATTTTTGGAATCATAACNGGTGGTTGGATTTTAATTGCTATGGATTCTGCTTNTGGTAGTGGACCAGACTCANTTTTAATCAATGCATCGGTANCTATAGTAGTTGTTTTTATTGCTGTNNTTATATTAGTAGTATTTGGAACATTGATCGGATTAATACCTGCTAACAGAGCTACGAGCATAAAACCAATTGATGCTTTAAGAGAAGAATAATAAATTAAATATTAAATAAATGAAAAAACAAGTAAAGTATATTGTGATATTCCTAATAATAGGTTCACTTTTATACGTATTAAATTATTTTAAGGAAGCAAATTCGGCTTCAATCATCGATTATGAAACAGAACAACCTTTTTACACTTCAATTGAAAAAGAAGTTGTAGCAACAGGTAAATTAAACCCAGAGGATGAAATTGAATTGAAACCACAGGTAAGCGGTATCATAGATAAAATTTTTGTAGAAGAGGGCGATATTGTAATGAGAGGAGATTTAATTGCAAGCATTAGGGTTGTACCTAATGAACAAGCATTATTAAGCGCAACTAGTAGAATAAACTCAGCAAAATTATCCTATGATAATGCAAAAAAACTTTTTGATAGAAGTGAAAAATTATACGAAAAAGGAGTTATTTCTAAACAGGATTTTGAAAATAGTCAACTGTCAATGGAACAAAATATGGAATCCTTAAGACAAGCCGAAAATGATTTTAAGATTATAAAAAGAGGAACCTTAACAGGCGGTAGTACAGCAAATACTAATGTTTTATCTCAAATTTCAGGAACTATTCTGGAAATTCCAATTAGAGAGGGTAGTCCGATTACTGAAACTAACACATTTAACCCAGGTACAACTATCGCGACCGTTGCAGATATGACCAAAATGATCTTTGAAGGTCAAGTTGATGAAACAGAGGTTTCTAAACTTGCTGAAGGATCTGAAATTATGGTTATTCTAGGCGCACTCGAAAAAGATGAATTTGGAGCTAAGTTGACATTCGTTGCACCAAAAGGTGTAGAACAAGGAGGTGCTGTTCAATTTAAAATAAAAGCTGATGTTGAAATTCCTGAAAGTGTTAATGTAAGAGCTGGATATAGTGCAAATGCAATTATGACAATTGGTCAAAAAGAGAATATTTTATGTATCAATGAATCCTTATTACAGTTTAATAGAATCACAGATAAACCATTTGTTGAGATACTAAATGAAAATGGTTCATTCGTCACAAAAGAAGTCGAAGTAGGAATTTCTGACGGAATTAACGTTGAAATATTAAAAGGAATAAAAGAAGGAGATAAAATTAAAGTATGGAATTCTGTTGAGGATGAAGATGAAGATGAAGCCAGAAGAAGACAAGATGAAAATTCCAGAGAACTAGAAGACTAATATTATTTGATAAATATGAAAAAAATTAAAATTTTAAAGTTTTGTATGCTCATAACTAGTATTTCATTTGCACAGGACAAAATATGGACTCTAGAACAATGTGTTGATCATGCACTAGAGAATAATATAACAATCCTTCAGGCTGAAAATAGTCTACTTTCATCTGAACAAGATATCATAAGCGCCAAAGGAAATTTTTTACCAGCCGTAAGTTCCAATATTAGTGGTGGTGCAAGTCTAGGAAATATTGAAGTCTTTCCTGGAGAATTTAGAGACAGAGAATTTTATTCAACATCAGTTGGTATTGGTTTTTCTCAAAGTGTTTTTAATGGGTTCAGAAATATTAATTTATTAAATCAAAGTAAACTAAGCCTTGAAAGAAATCAATTTGAGTTAGAAAAGTTAAAGGACGACATATCACTTAATGTTGCAAACGCTTATTTAAACGTGTTATTTAACAAAGAAAATTTGGAATTAGCCAGGCTTCAGGTTGAATTTTCAGAATTTCAGGTTGATCAGGTAAAAACATTGGTTGAGGCTGGTTCAGAACCAAATTCTACGTTAATTGAAACACAGGCAACTTACAGTAGAGATATCCAAAATTTAACAATTGCTGAAAATAACCATGATCTTGCGTTGTTGACTTTAGCACAATTATTACAATTGCCTTATGAAAATTTTGATGTAGAAGTTATAGAGATTGACACCCCTTCTGCAAATCTGATGTATGATGATATCACACCTATATTAAATTATGCAATACAAAATCGTAATGAAATTAAAGTTGCTGAAAGAGACATCGAATTAGCAAAATTGGGAACTAAGATTTCTAAAAGTGCTTATCTGCCAAATGTATCTATGGGTTATGGATTTAATGCTTCAGCAAACTTTTCTAACTTAACAGAAGATGATCAATTTCTTGATCAGTTAAATGACAATAAAGGTCATTCAATTAATATGAATGTTTCAATTCCAATTTTTAACAGAAATCAAACAAAAGCTCAGGTAAAAAAATCAAAAATTCAAGAAGAAACAACCATTTTAGCATTAGGTCAGGTAAAAATTAATCTAGAATCTACAATTCAAAGAGCATTTACAGATGCAAAAGCTGCATTAAAGGCTTTTGAAGCTGCTCAATTATCTCTAAAATCTCAAGAGTTAGCTTTTAGTAATTCCCAAGAAAGATTCTCCTTGGGAGCTCTTAATTCTTTTGACTTGGAACAGTCAAGAATTAGGCTATTAAATGCTTTATCATCTTCAATTAATGCAAAATATGATTTTATATTTAAAACAAAAGTATTAGATTACTATCTAGGTAAAAGATAATTTTTGTGTCCATTATTTTAAATATAGAAACATCAAATAAAAACTGTTCGGTTTCCGTTTCTGAAAGCGGCAATATAATTGGATTAGAAGAGCAATGTTATGAGCAATATTCTCATTCAAAATATCTTCATGTTTTTATTGATAAATTGTTTAAAAAAACAAAATTATCGCCTAGAGATTTATCAGCTGTTGCAATTTCTGAAGGACCAGGATCATACACTGGTTTAAGAATTGGAGTTTCAGCTGCTAAAGGAATTTGTTTTCCTCTAAATATCCCGCTTATAGCTTTAGATACTATGCATATTTTGGCAAGAAAAATTGAATGTTCCGAAGGATATATAGTTCCTGCTATAGATGCAAGAAGAGATGAGATTTACTTTGCAATGTTTCAATCTACTAATTGTAAAATTCCTGAATTAAAAGTCAAAACCGATACAATGATTTTAAGCTCAGATTCATTTTCAAATTATTATGAGACATCAACTGTTAATTTTGTTGGTGATTGCAACAAAAAAATAATGCAATATTTAAATCATGAAAATATTTTTTTTTCTGACTACATTCTGCCCTCAGCAAATGAGATGGGAATACTGTCTCATTCAAAATATGTCAAAGAACAATTTGTGAATGTTGCAGAATTTCAACCTAAATATTTAAAAGACTTTGGAGCAAAGAAAATTAATAATTAATTAAAGAAACTGATTCTTCAACACTTTCAGTGGGCATTTAACAAGCCTTATTAAGACAAACATAAATAAGGGTTTTGTCTTTAATAAATCTGTTTTTTAATAATGGAAGATTATTTTTCATCAAATCAAATCTACAAAATGATTGGATTTTAACCATTTATAGCTTCAACTGAGTTTACCTTATCCGACAACATTTCTTTGAGCATATTCTCAATTCCATTTTTTAGTGTTACAGTTGAAGAAGGACATCCACTACACGCACCTTGTAGTATAACTTTTACAAGTTTTTTATCCTTATCATAAGAATCAAAAAGAATGTTTCCACCATCCGATGATACAGCAGGCTTAATATATTCGTCAAGAATTGAAATAATTTTTTTTGAGGTTTCATCAAGATAAATTTCCTCTGTTTCAACTTCTTTACGTTTAAAATTTATCTCATTTCTTTCTAAATAATTTTTGATAAAATTTCTTAATTCCAGAGTTACTTCATCCCAATTTTTTAAATCATATTTTGTAATGGANACAAAGTTTTTAGAAATATAAATACTTTTTACATAGGAAAANTCAAATAATTTTTTGGCAAATTCCATTTCTTGAGCTTCATCAATATTATTAAATTCAAAACTACCATNTACAATTAGTTTATTTGAGACAAATTTCAAAACTGAGGGATTTGGGGTGCTTTCGGTGTAAATTGATATAGGATTATTTTTCTCTTTTTTGACTTCTGATATAACCTCTTTTTNAGAGTTTAAATATTTTTCGATTAAGTTTTTTACTNCCTCTTCAACATCTTCCCATTCAACTATGTTAAATCTTTCAATAGAAATAAAAGAAGGAGTTATATATACCTTTTTTACAAAAGGAAGATAGAATAACTCTTGGGCAAGCTGAGAGTTTTTTGCATCATCAATGTTGTTATATTCAAAGCTCAAGTGATTGGTAATAAACTTGTTGATTTCAAATTTATTAATGAATTTATTTTGTGTTCTNTCTACTTTAACANTATAGCTCATCTTCTATGATTCTTTCTGCAAAAATAGTAAATAAGAACCTTTACNAAAACATTTGATTAGATATGTCTATTAAAATTTATATATTTGACCGATTTGCATTTTAACGGTATAGTTATTGATGCTTTAAATCTNNTANATGAAGGCTAATCANCTTATTTTAACATTATTTGTATTGATAATTTTTAATACAAAGTCTTATGCTCAAGANGGTTTACCAATATATTCTGATTATTTNACNGANAATTTTTATTTNTTATACCCTTCTATGGCAGGNGCATCTAATTGTACTAAAGTTAGATTTACTGGAAGAAAACAGTGGATGGATCAAAATGAGGCTCCAAATCTCCAAACAGTCAGTATAAATGGTAGAATTGGTGATTCAAAATCTGCACTAGGTACAATTGCATTTAAAGATCAAAATGGNTATCACTCTCAATCTGGTGCATATGTAACTTATGCTCATCATATAATGTTTTCAAGAAGTGAATTAGACTTAGACATGTTATCATTTGGNTTAAGCGCTGGAATGATACAATATAAACTTGATGAATCAGCTTTTCTTGCTGGAGGTTTTGANCCCTTAATTTCAGGTTTCGAACAAAGCGCAACAGANTTTAATATTGATTTTGGATTCTCNTATCAATATTTAGATTTTTATGCACATGCCTCCATAAAAAATTTACTTAATAACGATGGTATAAATTTNAACGAACAAGGGTTGAGTTACAATAACTTAAGAACATACCTGTTTTCTNCNGGCTATTTATTTTCTGATGCCTCAAATAACTGGAATTTNGAGCCTTCATTAATGTTTGCTCACAAAGACGCGACAAAAGAAACATTTGCTGATATAAATTTTAAAGTTTATCGTGAAACTGATTTTGGTAGATTATGGGCAGGTCTTTCATATAGAAATAGTTTTGACGGTGCTGAATATTTAAATTCACAAGATCAAATTAAAACGCAAAAACTTCAATACATTACTCCACTAGTTGGATTAGAATTCAACGGATTTGTTTTTGCTTATACCTATTCGTATCAATCTAATTCNGTTGTTTTTGATAANGGAGGATATCATCAATTAACTCTTGGGTTNAATTTTGGATGTCGCAAACAGANATATGACTGTAATTGTCCGTGGATCAAATAGTTTAGAATTCTAGATAATTCAACTTATATTCTTTNCTAATATATTTNTCCGATAGTTTTTCACCGTTGTAAAATATNTTTACATAACCTTTATTCTTATGAAGATTTAAGCTTTCATTTAAAATCAGTACATTTTTGATATGTTTGTTTACCGGNGTTATTGTATCAATAATTGNTATTCCTGNGGGAAGAATTTCTTTTATATTATCCTTTATATAATGATAATGGGTACACCCTAAAACTAAACAATCAATATTTTTTTCTATCATCNGATTTAAATACAATTTCAAAANTGTATCTAGTTCTTTTTTCGAAATAATACCATCTTCAATAATATTAACTAGTTTATAACCNATCTGTTCGTGAATTTTAATATCATGAATTTTATTATNATTCGTTGTCTTAAAAAATAATTTACTGTTCAGAGTTTTTTCTGTTGCAAGAATTCCAATATTTTTTGTTTTAGTATAACTAATTGCTGGTTTTATCCCAGGTTCAATTCCAATGATTGTTATACCAATGACCTCTCTAAGTTTTTCTATTGCATTAGTTGTTGCTGTATTACATGCAACAACTATTGCCTTACAATTTAATTCAATCAGTTTTTCACAATTCTTAGTACTTAAAGAAATTATCTCTTTTTTTGATCTATACCCATATGGACAATTTTTATTGTCTGCTAAAAATATAAAGTTTTCATTTGGTAATAATTCCTTCAATTTATCTAAAATTGATATACCGCCAATTCCTGAATCAAAGAGTCCTATAGGTCTATTATCCATAATTTTTGTAAAAAAAAAGCTGCCTATAAAGACAGCTTCTAAATTTATGAAGATTTAATTTTAAAAGCCAAGTTCTTTCTTAACTTCCTCCATTAAATCAGTACCATTAGCAACGATTACCCCTTGTCCTTGAGTTGAGTCAAGTACGTAATCAAATCCTAATGCACCAGCAACTTTATTTATTGCAGCTTGAGCTTTTTCAGTTATTGGTTTTAAAAGATCAAATTCTTTTTTTTGTAATTCTTGTTGAGCCTGTGCTTGATATTGTCTTATGCTTTGCTCCATTCCCTGAACTTCCTGAAGTCTTTTTGCATTTTCCTCATCAGTCTGAGCTGCAGCTTCAGTATCATACTGTTTTACCTTGCTTTGGAGTTCAGCAGCCATTGTTTGGATATCAGTTTCATATGTTTTTGCAAGTTTTTCTAATTCAGCCTTTGCGTCATTCATTTCAGGCATAGATGCTACTAATTCAGTAGTATTAATATGAGCAACTTTTGATTGTGCAAATGATGTAAAACTTATTGCAAAAAGGAAAATTACTAATGATATTTTTATCTTTTTCATAATCAATATTTTATGTTTTTAATTTTAATGTGAGTAAAGGTACTAATCTTTTACTTTTCTTTTGTTACTATTTTTTTGTTTTCTTTGTTCTAACAACTCCTTAACTGTTAACTTTTTGTTAGGGGCTGATACTTTTTCCTCTGATGGATCATCTTTTTCCTTATTTTCAATTTCTGCAGTAACCATTGTGTCGTCAATTAGACTTTCATTTTCAATTTCTTTCTTATCTTTTCTGGAATCAACTTTTTTTCTATTATTAGCTCTTGATATTGTTCTTAATATCTGATCACTTACGTCATATCTTTTATCAGAATATAGCATTACAATATCAGCGGATTTATCAAAGATAAAATCATAATTTCTTGATTTTGCTAATTCTCTAATAGCATTAAATATTTGATCCTGTATAGGTTGTATCAGTTGTTGTTTTTGTATGATAAGATCTCCTCTGGGTCCAAATCTTTTTTGTTGGTATTCACTCAACTCTTCTTCATCAATTAAAATTTCTTCTTCTATTTCTTCTATCATTTCACTAGTTAAAAGTATTCTTTCTGACTTTAGTGATTCTTTTTTTTGATCAATTTTTCTAGATCTTTCTTCTATCTCTTTTTTCCAATCACCAGCTTTTTCTTCTAGTCTTTTGTAAATCTGATTGTATTCAGGTAGATTTTCAAGTATATATTCGGTATCAATATATCCTATTTTTATACCTCTTTGAGCAAAAATAAAGGTGGAGGTTAGAAACAATAATATAAAAAAATAGCTTTTTATCATGATAAGTTAGAACGTAAAAATAGTTCAAATATTTTTATTAAAAGTTTTGTCCGAATATAAAATGTGTTTCCCAACCATGTTTTGATGATTGGCCTGGCACAGGATCAAATCCATGACCAAAGTCAATACCTAAAAGACCAAACTGTGGCATAAATAATCTAACTCCAATACCAGCAGATCTTTTAAGAAGAAAAGGATCAAAATCTCTAAAACTATTATATGAAGACCCTCCTTCAATGAATGTGAGAGCAAATATTTTTGCTTGTTCACCCAGACTTATTGGATACCTTAGCTCAAGTGAATATTTATTATATATAGAGCCACCATCCTGTGCGGATAGAGATTGATTAGGATAACCTCTCAAAGGTATATTTTCTCTACCATCAAGATTATACATTCCCATTCCATCTCCTCCTAGAAAAAATCTCTCAAACGGAATAACTCCTCTATCATTATTATATGCACCTAAAAATCCAAATTCAAAAGCAGGTCTTAAAACTAATTTTTTGGTTAAAGCTGTAAACCATTCACCTTTGAATTTGACTTTATAAAACTCAAGCCATTTGTATCTTTCTTGGTCAATTTCAGCTATTCTGTCACCAGCTGATGTGTTTGCTGGGTCAACTCCAAGTTGGTCAACTAAATCATCCCTTTCATCTTTTAAAGCTTTGTAATCTACATCATTAAATGCTGAGTAAGGGAAGGCAAGTTTTGCCGATAGTGTAAAATTTGAGCCACCGGTCGGATAAATTGGATCAGTATAAGTATTATTCCTACTTAAAGCTACTGTGTAGGACAAATTATTTGATGATCCATTTCCAAAAGTAAATAGTCCAGTATTGTATTCATTAAGATCATAGTACTGAAAACCAACAAATTGAGACAGTGTAAAGTAATCATCTGGAACGGTAAGCCTTTTAGCTAAACCTACTGAAACACCAGAAATATTAAAATACCTTGATTTATCTGCAGTGTAGTTATATGGATTAAACATAAACTGTTTTGTTTGTGAGAGCTGAACAGAGAATTGAACAGGTCTTTTACCACCTAACCAGGGTTCGGTAAAATTAAAACTATTAACTGTGTAAAATCTACTTGCCTGTAATCTTAAAGCCAGTCTTTGGCCATCACCCATTGGTATCGGTGTGTAAGCTTCTTTTTTGAAAATATCTTTGATAGAAAAATTATTAAAAGATAATCCAATCGTACCTATAAATCCACCACCACCATAACCACCTTGAAGTTCAATTTGACTAGATCCAGTTTCAACAAGAGTGTATTCCAAATCAACTGTTCCATCATTAGGGTTTATATTTTTAAAATCAGGTGAAATCAATTGTGGATCAAAAAACCCTAATTGACCTAACTCTCTTAAAGACCTAAAAACATTTGCCTTACTGTAAAGCTGACCNGGTCGTGTTCTGATCTCTCTGTAAATTACGTGATCATTTGTTTTGTTATTACCTACAACAGATATTTTATTGAAGTATGCAGGTTTTCCCTCGTTAATTCTTATTTCTAAATCTATAACATTACCATCAGCATTTACCTCAACTGGTGTTATAGATGAAAAAAGATAGCCGTTATTTTGATATAGATTACTTAAATCATCAGCATCTGGATCAGATCTATCAGCTATTCTTTTTTCTAATTCAACTCCATTATATGTGTCTCCTTCTTTAATTTTTAATATTTGATTTAGTTGCTGATCTGTATATACACTATTACCTAAATATTCTATTTTCCCAAATGTATATTTATAACCTTCGATTAGCGAGATTGAAACATCAATTTGCTGATTATCATTATTTAATATTGTATCAGAAACAACTCTTGCATCTCTAAAACCATTTTCTTTATACTTATCGACTAAACTGGCAAGGTCTTCTTTGAAATCATCAGGAACATATTTTGATCTCTTGAAAATTCTATAAAATTTTCTTTTTTTAGTGTTTTTCATCGCTTTTTCTAAAGTCTTAGATTTAAGCTCATTAATTCCCTCAAATTGGATTTTGTTAATCTTTATTTTATTTCCTCTTTTGATATCTAAGGACATTTTGATTTTTGATTTTTTTGAGGAATCAATTACTTCTTCTGTTTTAATGATTACTTTGGCATTTAGAAACCCTTTTTTTCTGTATTTATTTTCTAAATAATTTTTGGTGGTGGTAATTAGATTTTCCGTTACTTTTACACCTGTCTGAAGTTTATTTTCTTTTATTATTTCTTCNATTTTTCTCTTTTTAACTCCAGTAATTTGTAAATCGGTTAATTCAGGTAAGTCATATAATTCAATTTCAAGATCAATAACCCCATTTTCAATGTTAGTTTTATAAACATCAACAGAACTAAANAGGTTTGAACCCCATAGTTTTTTTATTGCATTACTAAGTTTTTCTCCAGGGATACTGATTGCATCACCTTCTCTAAGCCCTGANAAAGTTACAATTGTTATCGGACTAAAAGAAGTGTTACCAGANACCTCAATTTCTCCNATANTATATCTTTCTATNTTATTTTGTGATANAGATAAGTTTGAAAANAAAAGTACTAAGGTCAGTAATATTAACTTNNTANTCTNAAANNNCTTTTTATTTACGCCTTTTATTTTATTTAANCTGTTCACTAGTTTTTCCAAATCTTCTTTCTCTGCTTTGATAACTAATTATAGCCTTATATAAATNCTTTTTTCTAAAGTCTGGCCATAATTTTTTTGTAAAGTATAGCTCAGANTATGCAATTTGCCAAAGTAAAAAATTACTGATTCTTTTTTCACCACTAGTCCTAATNAGNANGTCTACATCTGGTAAATTACGGGTGTAAAGATGGTCATTTATTACGGTTTCATCAATATTTTTGGNAGAAATTATATTATTTTTAACTTTATCTGATAGTTCTCTGACCACATTTACTATTTCANTGCGACTNCCGTAGCTTANTGCNAGAGTTAAAGTCAATTTTGAATTATCCTTAGTTTCTTCNTTAACNTTTTCTAAATAATTACNGATTTTTTTTGGCAGCCTACTTAAATTTCCAATTGTTTCAAATTTGATATTGTTTTTATTTAAAGTTTTTAATTCGTCTTTTAGNGATAAAAACAACAATTGCATNAGGAAGTCAACTTCTAGTTTTGGTCTATTCCAATTTTCTGTTGAAAAAGCATANAGGGTCAANTTTTTTATGCCAAGTTCAACACAACATTCTACAATCTTTCTNACGGATTTTCTGCCTTCACGATGACCATTTTCCCGTCNAAGACCTCTTTTTTTTGCCCACCTNCCATTACCGTCCATGATTACCGCTACATGTCTAGGTATATTACTTTTATCAATATCTTTTAAGCTCATTTCCCAATATTACAATAACACGGATTTCTACCAAATGTGTATGTCACAGTAAATGTAGAAAACATATACCAATCATCATTGTTAATATTTCCAAAATTATAATTTAAATCATCGTTTGACATATTATTACCGTCAATTTTATCTGTGAAGGTATATCTGGCACCAAATTCAAATGAAAATATAAGCTTATCAAGAATTCTGTATTTCATTCCAACTACCATTGGAATTCCAAAAGTCGATTTATTTTGTTTTGAATTTATTAAAACATTATTTGCTAGAAGCTGCTCTTGAAATGTTGTATATATAATACCGGAGTAAATATATGGTGAAAACAACACATCATAATCATGTAGGTCGAAATCCAAAAAATTAAATTCCATACCCAATGATAATTCATTAATAGGAGTTTCAAAATTATATCCTCTTTCTATTCTTCTGGGATCACTTGAATCTAAATCATCAGCAGATAAAGTAGACTTATTATATGAGATTCTGTAAGAGTGTCTAGCGCTTCTATTCCATTTAAAAACAGCACCAAAAGTGTTTTCACTTGGGTTTATAAATGTTGTATTTCCAACATCTCCAATAAAATTTGATTTTCCATAGGTAAATCCTAATTCATATATCTGAGAAAAGGACACTTGAGTAAAAAGAATAAAAAATAGTATTTTTTGCCAGTTGAATTTCAAAATATTTTTATTTAAGACATAAACTATAATTAATTAAAATTATTGTTCAGTTCTCCTGTCTTTTCCCCACATCAATTTTTCTCTTAGTGTATTAATATAGCTATCCTCTTCAAATTCAACCATCTTTAAGAAATAGGGTGCTTTTGAAATATTTATTTTTGAATCGATATTCACTGAAAATATTTGGGAGTCAGCCGAAACAAAATACTCATTTTCTCTTCCGTTAATTGAAATTTCAATCTGTTTGTTGTCAGAAATTACAAGCGGTCTAGCATTCAAATTGTGCGGAGCTATAGGGGTTAAAACAAGGTTTTTACTATCAGGCATGATTATAGGTCCTCCACAGCTTAGTGAATACCCTGTAGAACCAGTAGGAGTTGAAATAATTAAACCATCAGCCCAATAAGTATTTAAATACTGATCATTTAATTTCGTGTCAATTGTTATCAAGGATGTAGTATTTTTCCTAGAAATTGAAATCTCATTCAGAGCATTTTTTGTTTTTCCCTCGAATTCAACCTGGATTATTGTTCTTTCGGAAATACGATAATTTGAATTTGTGATTTTCTCTATGATAGAATCAATTATTTCAATAGGCGAGTTTGCTAGAAATCCAAGCCTTCCCTTATTTAATCCAATTATAGGAATTGAAAGTTCACCAATTTCATTTGCAGATCTTAAAATAGTACCATCACCACCAATTGAGATTACGAAATCATATTCATTTGACAGTTTTTCAACTTTACTGAAATTAAAATCTCGGTTGTAATTGTCAAGTTTAGAAATTAAATCAAAAGATTGGCTATCAACATCATAATCTAGTTGATGTTTGTCAAGGCTTTTAAAAACAGAAAATATGTGGTCATTATTTTCGTTTGAATCTAGTCTGGTGAAAAGTGCAAATTTCAAAATTTTATCTAAAATTAATGTCCATTAAAGGATCAAAATTAAGTAAAAATAAATTAGTTTTACGTAAAATATTTTAGTTCTAATTTAAAGATGACTAAGCTTAGTGTAAACATAAATAAAATTGCAACTCTTAGAAATTCTAGAGGTGGAAATTATCCAAATGTTTGTGACTTTGCAATTGATATTCAAAATTTTGGTGCACAGGGAATAACAGTTCATCCTAGGCCTGATGAAAGACATATTAGATATCAAGATGTTTATGATTTAAAAAAAGTTGTAAATACTGAGTTTAATATTGAGGGTAATCCAATTGAAAAATTTATAAATATGGTTACGGAAGTCAAACCAACTCAGGTTACATTGGTACCAGATGCTATTGATGCTATCACTTCAAACTCCGGATGGGATACANNTAAAAATANGACTTTTTTAAAGGAAGTAGTTAATGAATTTAAATCATACGGAATTCGAACTTCAATATTTTTGGACCCAAATACTAAGTTTATAGAATCTGTTTGCGAAATTAACCCCGANATAGTAGAATTATACACTGAAGAATATGCAAGAGAATTTCCTAATGATAATTTCAAAGCAATAAATAATTATTCGATCTGTGCAAAAGAGATTAATGANGTTGGAATAGGAGTAAATGCTGGTCACGATCTTTCACTGAAAAACATTAAGTTCTTCAAGCAAAATATTGACAATCTTCTTGAAGTTTCAATTGGGCATGCTTTAATAACCGAGAGCCTATATTTTGGTTTAGAAAGGACAATTAAAAGCTATTTAGATTATTTATCATAGGCGATGCTTTTACACTCAAAAATTTTAGGAGATTCCGAAAATCACATACTAATCTTACATGGTTTTTTGGGTTCTGGTGATAATTGGATTACTATTTCTAGGAAATTAAATTTTGAAGGTTTTACCGTTCATTTAATTGATCAAAGAAACCATGGAAGAAGTTATCACTCTGAAAACTTTGACTATCAATTAATGAGTAATGATTTACTAAAATATATTAAGCACCATAAAATTAAAGATCCTATATTAATTGGTCACTCTATGGGAGGGAAGACGGTGATGAAATTTTCTTTAGAATTTCCAAAATTAGCACGAAAACTTTTTGTTTTAGATATATCACCAAAGCAGTATCCTATCCATCATCAATCAATAATAGACTCATTAGAAAGTTTAGATTTTAATTCTTTAAATACAAGAAAAGAAATTGACAACAAACTTAAAAAATNAATTGAGCAACCAGCATTAAGAAATTTTTTGATGAAGAATATATTCAGAAAAGATAATACAAGATTTGATTTTAGATTCAATTTAAAATCACTATCAAAAAATATTGATAAAATAGGTGAAAAAGTTGACTCAGCTGAAAAATTTANCGGTGAAGTATATTTTTTTAAGGGTAGTAAATCTAAATATATTATGGATAGCGATAAAGATTTAATTCAAAAGCTTTTTCCAAAAGCAAAATTTATAAAAATACAAAATGCTGGGCACTGGCTTCATGCTGATAATCCAAATGATTTTTTGTCTGAATTATTAAGTTTAATCTGATTTGTAGCAATTTTTCACTTTGAGACCTGTAAAAAAAACAGTACTTTCGCAAACCAATTTATATTAAATGAAAATTTCTATTACAAAAAAAAATAAGCTATCCGGAATAATTACAATCGAGGTGGAGAAGAAAGATTATGAGCAAAAAGTCCAAGATGTATTGAAAAGATATTCAAAAACTGCAAATATACCTGGTTTTAGAAAAGGATTTGTGCCAATGGGATTGGTGAAGAAGCAATATGGAAATGCTGTAAAAGTCGATGAAATCAACAAGCTTCTTGACACTAATCTTAAAAAATATATACAAGAGGAAAAATTAGACATATTAGGTGGTCCTATCCCTGAAGTTGATAATAAAATTGATTGGAATTCTGATAAGATTAATTTTGATTTTGAAATTGGTTATACACCAGAATTCAAGGTTAATCTAAAACCAAAGAAACCCATTACTATGTTTGAGGTTAAAGCAGATAAAAAGATGGTTGATAACCAGATAAAAAATATCCAATCTCAATATGGTAAATTAATCTCAAAAACAACAATTGAAAAAAATTCTGAAATAACNGCAAATTTCTTTTCTGAAATTGATGAAGTTAATCATTCTAGTATGTTCAAAGCAGAAAGTCTAAAGCCTTCATTTTTAAAGAAGATTTTAGGCTTGAAGGTTGGAGATGAGTTAAATGAAATTGGCTCAAAGATTTTTAAAGAAAATTATGATCTTTCCAAAAATCTAAAAATAGAACTTGAAAAAGCAAAAACTTTTAAAAACAAAGTTTTTATAAAAATTGAAGAAATTAATGAAAGAGAATTAGCAGAATTAGATCAAGATTTATTTGATAAAGTATTTGGTAAAAACTCGGTTAAAACGGTAACTGAAATGAGAAATAAGCTTTCTGAGGATTTTGTTAAACAATTTCAAAACCAAGTTGATCAGAAACTAATGAATGATACAATTGAATATTTGATTGATTCTACAAAAATCAATCTTCCTGCTGAATTTCTGATCAAATGGATGAAATTAAGTTCTGAAAAGAAAATTACCATTGATGAAGCAAAAGCAGAGTACGAAAAGTCTGAAAATGGAATGAAGTATCAATTGATTGAAAGTAAATTAATTATTGATAATGATTTGCAGGTGAATTTTGAAGATTTAAAATCTTACACAACTGATTTGATTAAAAATCAAATGCAACAGTATGGCCAAGCTATTCCTGATGAAAAAGAACTTGAAGGTATAGTTGCAAGAGTTATGAGCAACAAAGATGAAATCAAGAGATTAACAGAGCAACTGACTAGTAATCGAATTCTAAACTTTTTTAAAGAAAATTTTAAATATAAATTGAAAAAGGTTAGCTATGATGAGTACATTAAAGAAGCATATCCAGCGTAATTCTTATATTTATAAATAATAAAATCTATAATCATGGACTTCGGAAAAGAGTTTAAGAAATTTGCAACAAAAGATCAGGGTATTAGTAGTACCTACTACAATGATATTGTAAGCAGTATGTTCCCTAAAGGATTAACTCCTAATATTATTGAAGAAAGACAAATGAATATTGCAATTTTTGATGTTTTTTCAAGACTTATGATGGATAGGATAATCTTTATGGGTACTGCTATAAACGATCAAGTAGCTAATATTATTCAGGCTCAATTATTGTTTTTGGAAAGCACCGATTCCACCAAGGATATTCAAATTTATATAAATTCCCCGGGTGGTAGTGTTTACGCTGGCTTAGGAATTTATGACACAATGCAATTAATAAAACCTGATGTGGCCACAATTTGTACTGGTATGGCTGCCTCAATGGGAGCTGTACTATTATGTGCTGGCGAAAAGGGTAAAAGAAGCGGATTAACACACTCTAGAGTTATGATTCACCAACCCTTAGGAGGTGCTCAAGGACAAGCAAGTGATATTGAGATAACAACAAGAGAAATCCTTTCACTCAAAGAGGAATTGTATAAAATAATCAGTAAACATACTGGGCAAGAATATGAAAAGGTTTATGCTGACAGTGACAGAGATTATTGGATGAAGGCAGACAAAGCTTTAGACTACGGAATGATTGACGAAATTCTAACCAAAAGCTAGATTACATGAGTAAGTCTGATTTACAATGTTCATTTTGTGGTAAGAAAAAAGATCAAACCAGCTTACTTATAGCTGGAATTGATGCTCATATTTGTGATTTGTGTATTGAACAGGCAAACGGTATTATTTTACAAGAAAATAGTTCAGTAGATAGTAAGGGTGAAAAATCTAAACTTGAACTTTTAAAACCACAACAAATTAAACTTTTTTTAGATGATTATGTTGTGGGACAAGATTACACAAAAAAAGTAATTTCTGTTTCTGTATACAATCATTACAAAAGAATTAATCAGGAAATTGAAAATGAAGTTGAAATTGAGAAGAGTAATATAATTATGGTCGGTCAGACTGGGACAGGAAAAACCTTAATAGCTAAGACTATAGCAAAAATGTTAGATGTACCTTTAGCAATTGTAGATGCTACGGTTTTGACTCAAGCTGGTTATGTTGGTGAAGATGTTGAAGGAATTTTGACTAAACTTTTACAGTCCGCTAATTATGATGTAGAAAAGGCTGAAAAAGGAATTGTATTTATAGATGAGATTGATAAAATTGCTAGAAAAAGTGACAATCCATCAATAACAAGAGATGTCTCTGGTGAAGGAGTTCAACAGGCCTTATTAAAATTATTAGAAGGAACTATTGTAAACGTTCCACCTAAAGGAGGAAGAAAACATCCTGATCAAAATTTTATTGAAATAAATACAGAGAAAATTTTATTCATCGCCGGAGGTGCATTTGACGGAATTGAAAGACATATATCCAGACGATTAAATTTAAATGTCATTGGCTATAAAAGTGTCGGTAAAGATTCAGTTTCTAAGACTAATATTTTAAAACATATTAACCCAAAAGATCTAAAAGAATTTGGTTTAATCCCAGAAATCATTGGTAGATTACCTGTTGTAACCTATATGAATCCACTAAATAAAGTGACACTACTTAGTATTCTAACGGAGCCCAAAAATGCATTGATTAAGCAATATGTAAAATTATTTGAAATGGATGATATTACTCTTGAATTTAAGAAGGATGCTTTAAATTATATTGTCGATAAAGCTATCGATTACAATTTAGGTGCAAGAGGTCTAAGATCACTTTGTGAAGAGATTTTAAACGATGCAATGTTTAATCTTCCGGGTAGTGAAGTAAAGAAATTAGTTGTAAATAAGAAATATGCTGAGGAGCAATTATCAAGGGTGAGTTTTGAAAAACTTAAGGAAGCTTCTTAACAATTCAATTCAATTAAACTGTCAATAAATTTTCTTTCGTTAGATAATCTAGGAATTTTATTTTGTCCGCCAATTTTATTATTCATTTTCAACCATTTCATGAATACTCCTTTTTTAGAAACAATAATTTCAGGTCTCTTGAGTGTAAAATTATTATATCTCTTGGCATCATAATCTGAATTTTCAGATTTAAGTTCTTTGTCTATAATTTCTGCTAAATTTATATTTTTAGGGGGATTATTTTTAAATTCTATAAACCACTGATGTGCACCTTTTTTATTTTTTTGCATGAAAACTGGGGCAACTGTGTAATCAACAATTTCAAGATTGTACTTAGATGATATTTTATTTATAACATTATCAGTATTCTCAATAATTACCTCTTCTCCAAAGACATTTATATAATGTTTTGTTCTTCCTGAAACAATTATTTTATACGGATTTAATGAAGTAAATTTTATGGTATCACCAATTTTATATCTCCATAAACCTGCATTTGTTGTTATTAATATTGCATAATTTATATCCTTTTTAACTTCACTTAGCGGAATTATTTTTTCATCTTTTGTTCCATAGTTTTTCATGGGGATAAACTCGTAGAAAATACCATAATCTAACATTAGTAAAAGTTCATTTGAATCATTTTCATATTGAATTGCAAAAAATCCCTCCGATGCGTTATATATCTCATAATATTTCATTGATTCACTATTGATTAACCTCTTATATTGATTTAGATAAGGTTTGAAACTAACTCCTCCGTGAAAATAAACTTCTAAATTTGGCCATTGATGAGAAATATAGTCTTTATTACTTTTTTCTAAAATTTTATTTAAAAGAACTAACATCCAAGAAGGTACGCCAGCTAAACTTGTTACATTTTCGTTCAATGTTTCATTAATTATAGCATCTATTTTGTAATTCCAATCATTCATAAGAGAAGTTTTGTTACTTGGAGTACTACTAAACTCAGCCCAAAAAGGCATATTGTCAATTAGAATAGCTGATAAATCACCGTAGAATGTACCGTTTTTTTCATAGGGACTTTTACTCCCACCCAACCTCAAACTCTTCCCCGTAAAAAGTTGAGAATTTGGATTATTATTTAGATACATACAAAGTAAATCCTTACTAGCAGCATAATGACAATCCTCAAGAGACTCATTACTTACTGGAATGAATTTGCTTTTAGCATTTGTCGTCCCACTTGATTTTGCAAACCACTTAATTTTCGAAGGCCAAAAAATGTTATTATCTCCTTTTCTAGCCAGATCTATTTTATCAGCAAATTCCTCATAACTAAAAACAGGAACTCTTTCAGAAAAATCTTTATAATTTTTAATTGATTTAAAATCAAATTTTTGACCAATAAATGTTTCTTTTGCTGATTTGACCAAATTTAATAGAATATCGTTTTGAACTTCATTTGGATACTTTATAAATAATTCAATTTGATGCATTCTTTTTTTTAAAAACCAGGAAGCAATTGAATTAATTAATGGGATTGGCATCTTTTTTTTGTAATTTTCTTTTTTAAAATTATGAAATTTTATGCATTTTGAAGGAGTCGTAAAAAAAATGACAACTGAATATTCTTCAGTGGTGAACTACTTCATTGAATTTGAAAACAGCTTCATTCATTTAAATCAATTTTTAGAAAAATCATTTACTATAGAGTGTATTGGTTACAGTTGTCTTTCATGTGCTTCAAATCAAGAAATTTTTAGACAAGGATTCTGTAAAAGTTGTTTTTTTGAAAGTCCATTAGTAGGAGATTGGATAATAAAACCCGAATTGAGTAAAGCTCATTTAAATATAGCTGATCGTGATCTTGAGTATGAAAAGAAAATTCAGCTTCAACCACACATTGTTTACTTATCAAATACTGGATCTGTCAAGGTAGGAATTACTAGAAAATCTCAAATTCCGTATCGTTGGATTGATCAGGGTGCACATGAGGCAATTGAAATTATAGAAACACCAAATAGATTCTTAGCTGGTACTGCTGAAGTTGCTCTTAAAAAATATATGAGTGATAAAACTAACTGGAGAAAAATGTTGAAAAACGAAAGGGACAACATTAATTTGATAAGTTTTAAAGAACAAGCAAAAACATATGTTCCCAGTAATTTAACTCATTATATTAATGACAAAAGTAAAGTTCTAAATATAGAGTTTCCTGTAAAAAAGTTTCCACAAAAACCAAATTCGGTCAAACTGAAAAAATATTCAAAATTTTCAGGAAAATTAATGGGAGTAAAAGGACAGTATTTAATTTTTGAAGACGATAAAGTCATTAACTACCGTGCACATGAGGGTCATATTTTTAGTATAACTATAAATTCTTAATCTATATTTATCTCTTCGTTAACTTTTAAACTAAATTTTCTTCGAAAAAGGTAAACTCCCAAATATAAAAATGGTGTGTCAACTAATGCAACTAAAACTTTAAATAAAAATCCTGAAATCAATAGCCCTGCGAACTGATCCCAAGACAAGATATTAGTAATACATAACAAAAATAGAATAGTAAATGTGTCAACAAATTGAGAGAAGAAAGTTGAAAAGTTATTTCTTAACCATAGCATCCTTCCCATAGTCAAGTTTTTCCAAAAATGGTAAATGTGAATATCAATATATTGAGCAAATAGATAACTAAGCATACTGGAAAGTACAGCAATTATAGTACTACCAAATACTTTCCTAAAAAGTAAATCATCAACTGGTGAATTTTCCATTGCAGGAACAGAGTCGGCAACATAAATTATGAGCGTTGAAAAAATAGCAGCAAAAATACCAACAGTTACAACTTGGTTAGCTTTCTTTTTGCCATAAATTTCACTAATCAAATCTGTAATTAAAAATGTAATTGGGTATGGAAGAATTCCTACAGATAAATAAAAAAGTTTTTCCCCAAAAATTTCAATATCAAATGGGTGCCAGTAAAAAAACTTTTGAAAAATTAAATTTGATACTACCAGAGAGGTAATGAAAAGAGATGCTAGAATTAAATAAAGTTTTCTTGCTAATATTTTTTTTCCTGCATTCATTAATTTGTCTTTCATCAAATATAGTAAATCAATTTCTTTTGACTAATTTGTTAATCCTAATGGAAATTCAAAAAAAATATCACATATCAATAGGTTCTAATATTGGAAACAGGATAAAAAATATTCAAGAGACAATTGATTTAATACATTCAAGAATTGCCTCTTTACTTACTATTTCATCAATTTATGAAACTGAATCGATTGGTTTTGAAGGTGATGATTTTTTTAATATTTGTGCATCGTTTAACTCTTTTAAATCCCCTCATTTCATAATGAATGAATTTCTTGAAATAGAAAAACTTTTGGGACGAGTTAGAAGTAAGGAAAAAAAATATTCCTCTAGAATTATTGATATTGATATTTTATTAGTAGATGATATGATAATTAATTCCGAAGAATTAACTATCCCACATAAAGAAATGTGCAATAGGAGATTTGTACTAGACCCTTTAATTGAGATTGATCCAAATATAATTCATCCTGTAAATAAAATTTCGATTAAAGAAATTTTGAATTCCCTTGAATCTAAACAGAAAATTCAAAAAAGTGATATAATTCTTCAAAACCCTGCTCATTCAGTTTCAATAAACAACTACAGCTATATTGCAATTGAAGGGAATATTGGATCTGGAAAAACAAGTTTATCAAAATTGATTTCAAGTGACTTCAATACAAAATTAATGTTGGAAAGATTTATTGACAATCCGTTTTTAGCCAAATTTTATAAAAACCCCAAGGACTTTGCATTCAAACTAGAAATGTCTTTTTTGGCTGATAGATATCAGCAAACAAACGAGGATTTATCCCAATTAAATTTTTTTAGTCAAAATATTATTAGTGATTATGATATTCATAAATCACTAATTTTTTCAAAAATTAATTTAAATGAAGATGAATTTAATTTATACAGAAAACTATTTTATTCTCTATACAAAAGTATTGTAAAACCAGACTTAATTATTTTTTTAAACCAGACTATTGAAAATTTAAAAATAAATATAGAAAAAAGAGGCAGGGAATATGAGTCAAATATTTCAGAAGAGTATTTAAAAAAAATAAATCAAAGTTATTCTGATTTTTTTAAATCAAGACCAGATTTAAATGTTAAATTTATAGATGTTTCAGAGATAGATTTTGTAAAAAATAGATTAGATTACTTATCTATAATTAACGGAATTAGTTAGCGTTAATTTTTAAAAAAAAATCCCAAACTACAATCCCTGCAGAAACAGAAACATTTAAAGAATGTTTAGTTCCGTATTGAGTTATTTCAACCACATCATCACTAAGATCAATCACGCTTTGACTAACTCCTTTTATTTCATTACCAAAAATTACAGCATATTTTTTACCTGAATCAAGGCTGAAATTTTCTAAAGTTGTTGATTTATCGGCTTGCTCAATAGAAACAATATGGTAATTTTCACTCTTTAGTTTTAAAATGGTATTTTCAATTTCTTCGACATATGTCCATTTTAAAGATTCTGTACTGCCAAGTGCAGTTTTTCGAATATCATTATTTGGTGGTACTGCGGTAATGCCACATAGGATTATTTCGTCGATTAGAAAAGCGTCACAGGTTCTAAAAATACTACCAACATTATGTGCACTTCTAATATTATCTAGTACAACTTTAATAGGTGTTTTAGATGAATTTTTAAACTCCTCTAAAGAAATTCTATTTAATTCACTATTTTTTAGTTTTTTCATTTGAGCTTACTTTAAACATTTGTTTTTTAAACAACTAAATAATAATTACATTAGTAAAGATGTAGTGGTAAAAATAGTATATAAGTTATCCAATTGAAAAAAGACGTAAAAAAAATTACACCTTTAATGCAGCAGTATAATGCTATTAAGACAAAGTATCCTGATGCTTTACTACTTTTTCGAGTAGGTGATTTTTATGAAACTTTCGGACAAGATGCAATTCAGGCTTCCAAAATCTTAGATATTATTTTGACCAAAAGAGGCGCTGGAAGTCAAAGTGAAACAGAGCTTGCTGGATTTCCTCACCATTCTTTAAATCTGTATTTACCCAAACTTGTGAAAGCTGGTCATCGTGTGGCAATTTGTGATCAATTAGAAGACCCAAAAAAAACAAAAAAAATTGTAAAGAGAGGAGTAACCGAGCTAGTAACTCCAGGGCTAGCTTCTTTAGATGGAGTACTGAATCCAAAGAAAAATAATTTTTTGGCTTCAATTTATTTTAGTAATAATATCGGAATCTCATTTTTAGATATTTCAACTGGAGAGTTTTTATTATCTCAAGGCGATTCTGAGTATATAGCTAAATTATTATCAAACTTTAACCCAAGTGAGATACTAATTAGTAAACAACAAAAGAAAATTTTCAAAGAGCAGTTTGGAGAATTATATAATCTCTTTTTTTTAGAAGAATGGGTTTATAATTCTGATTTTGCTAATGAGTTATTACAAAGACAATTTGAAACTAATTCACTTAAAGGTTTTGGTATTAGTGATTTATTCGAAGGTATAATTTCTAGTGCAGGCATATTACATTACTTAGGTGAAACTCAACATCATCAGCTGAATCATATAACAACAATTAAGAGGATTCCTTTTGAAGGTCACGTTTGGTTAGATAGATTTACAATTAAAAACCTAGAAATATTTTTTCCGAATACTGTTGAAGGAAAATGCTTAATCGATGTTATTGATCACACGATTTCTCCAATGGGAGGAAGATTATTGAAAAGATGGTTGGCATTACCATCANCTGATAGTGAACTTATTTTTAAAAGACACAATATTGTTGAATATTTTATTAATAAAGACAAGCACAGAGATTTTTTAATCGAAACCCTTTCCTCCCTTAGTGATTTGGAAAGGTTGGTATCTAAAGTTGCAACTAAAAAAATTAATCCAAGAGAACTTTTTACCCTAAATGAATCTCTAAAAAATATTAAACCATTAAAAAAAGAGTTTAAAAAAACTACATCTGATGATTTAAATTTATTGTTTAAATCACTAAGTAATTGTGAAGAAATAATAAACCTTATAGGCTCAACACTCTCTGAAACTCCGCCGGTGAATATTATTAAAGGAAATACAATTTCTTCAGATTTTTCAAATGAATTAAAGGAGCTCAGAAGTTTATCCAAGAATAATAAAGATTTTCTAGACGAGATGTTAAAAGAACAGTCAGAGATTACAAATATTCCGTCTTTGAAAATCTCATCTAATAATATTTTTGGATATTATATAGAAGTAAGAAATACGCATAAAGATAAAGTTCCAGAAAATTGGATTAGAAAACAAACCTTAGTAAATGCAGAAAGATATATTACTGAAGAACTCAAGGAATATGAGTCAAAAATATTAGGTGCTGAACAGAGAATAATGGAGCTAGAGATAAAAATTTTTGATGAATTATTAAATTCTTGCCAGTCTCATATTAAAGAAATCCAAAATAATTCTTCGATTATAGCGGAGTTGGATTGTCTTGTTTCTTTTTCCAGTCTATCAGTTCTGAAAAATTATGTAAGACCTGAAATCGATGATTCTTTTGATATTGAAATTATTAACGGAAAACACCCTGTAATTGAAAGCCAGTTACCAATTGATAAACCTTATATTCCTAACAGCATTTATCTTAACAAAAAAAACCAACAAATTATAATGATTACTGGACCAAATATGTCTGGTAAATCTGCAATTTTACGTCAAACAGCAATAATTTGTTTACTTGCTCAAATTGGATGTTTTATTCCTGCTGAAAAATTAAAAATGGGTATAATTGATAAAATTTTTACTCGAGTAGGNGCTTCTGATAATATTAGCATGGGTGAATCTACTTTTATGGTTGAAATGAATGAGACAGCGTTGATTCTCAATAATATTTCCGAGAGAAGCCTAATATTATTAGATGAAATTGGAAGAGGAACAAGTACTTATGATGGTATTTCAATTGCTTGGGCAATTTCAGAATATCTACATCAACACCATTCAAAACCAAAGACCTTATTTGCAACNCACTATCATGAATTAAATCAAATGAAAGATTCATTTGAAAGAATTAAAAATTTTAACGTGTCAATAAAAGAAGAAAATAATCAAATATTATTTTTAAGAAAATTAATTCCTGGAAGTAGTGAACATAGTTTTGGAATTCATGTTGCAAAAATGGCTGGAATGCCTAAAGATGTGTTAAATAAAGCAAATGATATGCTAAAGCAACTTGAACAGTCCCGCTCATCAAAAGAGTTAATTATTAATGAAATTTCTCCTCAGTTGGAGTTTTTTAATATAAGTGATCCAATTCTTGAGGAATTGAAAAATGATTTAGAAAATTTAAATTTGGATGAATTAACTCCAATTGAAGCACTTCTTAAACTAAATGAACTTAAAAGAAAGATAAATAATTAGTATTTTTTTTAATTTTAACACCCTAATAAAAACTAACTAAAACGATTAAGTAATGAAGAAATTGATTTTAGTTTTCTTGAAAAGAACAAAAAATATACTGCTACAATATATAGAGATTCAAAGGANGCAGACTATGCAAAAAATCCACAATCTTATAAAATAGAAACTAAGACTATTANCTCTGAAAGTAAAATTAAAATACCAACAGTTCCTGCTGGAGGATTTGCTATTTCAATTTTCCCTAATTAAGTTTCATATTTGAAAATTTATATTAAATTTGCATCCGCACTTAAGGTGCATGATCTTTTAAATATTGCGAAAGTAGCTCAGGGGTAGAGCATCACCTTGCCAAGGTGAGGGTCGCGGGTTCAAATCCCGTCTTTCGCTCACATACAATATTAGCTGAAGTGGTGGAATTGGTAGACACGTTGGACTTAAAATCCAATGGATAGTAATATCCGTGCGGGTTCAAGTCCCGCCTTCAGTACAAAAAGGGAGATTTTCGAAAGATTATCTCCTTTTTTATTTAAAACGCGATTTTTTCTTTTTTTTCTTTTTTGAAGAATTTCTTGAATCAGATCTTTTATTAGTATTACTTCTGTCTCTTCCGTCTCTTCTGTTTCCTCTACTACTTTTTAATGGCTTTTGTTCAAAATCAGATGGTTCTCCTAAAATCAAATCATTTCCTTTAAAATCAATTTTTTTAATATTTTTTATAAAATCATCTTTATAATCTTGATCAATTTCAAAAAATGTTTGATACCTANTTAATTCAATCTTTCCAATTTCAATACTATTTGATTTTAGCGCTCTATTTACAATTGAAATAATATCTAACGGGGTAGCCCTATGTTTTCTTCCAATATTAATAGAAAATGCTGTTAATGATTTTCCATTCCTATCACCTCTTTTAGAGCTTCTTTTATCTTTTGACCTTTTGGAAGTAAGTTTATTGGATTCTTTATAATATTTTAAAAATCTATTAAATTCAGCAGATACAAATCTTTTTATTAATTCTTCTCTACTTAGCCACTCAAGTTTTTTATATATATTATCTAAAAACGGTTTGATTTGCTCTTCATCAACATCAACATTTTCAATTTTATCTATCAGCTTAAATAACTGATTTGAACATATTTCGTTTCCTGTTGGGACCTCTTTTGGAATGAATTTTATAGCTCCTTTTTTTTCGATAGATTTTATTTTTCTTCTTTCGCTTTCATTTGAAATAGCAATTGAGATTCCACTTTTTCCAGCTCTAGCGGTTCTACCACTTCTATGAACATAAACTTCAGGGTCGTCAGGAAGTGAATAATTAATTACGTGTGTTATATCATCAACGTCTAGGCCTCTCGCTGCAACATCAGTAGCAATTAAAATTTGTAGTGACTTATTTCTAAATCTTTGCATGACCTCATCTCTTTGATTTTGAGATAAATCTCCGTGAATTGCATCAGCATTATAACCCTCAGCCATGAATTTATTAGCTATTTCTTTGGTATGTCTTTTTGTTCTACAGAAAACGATTCCGTAAATATTTGGATTAAAATCAGCGATTCTTTTTAATGCCTCATATTTATTTCTTGAGCTTACATTATAAATGTGATGTTCAATATTTTTTGCGGTTGAATTTATTTTGGAAACGGTAATTTCTCTGGCATCTCTCATATATTTTTTTGAGATACTTTTAACTTCTTTAGAAATTGTTGCTGAAAACAACATGGTTTGTCTATTTGACGAGGTTTTATCCAAAATAAAATCCAAATCATCTTTGAACCCCATACTAAGCATTTCATCTGCCTCGTCTAGTATTACCTTATTAACTATTTCTAGTTTTAAATTTTTTCTTTTCAATAAATCTTTTGTTCTTCCAGGTGTTCCAACTACAATCTGAACTCCTTTTTTTAAAGATTTAATTTGTGTTTCAATATTTGTACCTCCGTAAACAGATAACAGCTTAATACCTTTAACATATTTTGAATAGGATTCTAAATCTTTACAAATCTGAACACACAATTCACGAGTTGGGCAAAGAATAATTACTTGAACATTTTTATTTTCTACATTAACTTGTTGAATTGCGGGCAATCCAAAAGCAGCTGTTTTACCTGTACCTGTTTGAGCAAGTGCGATTAGGTCCTCATTTTCTGTGAGTAAAAAAGGGATTGATTCTTTCTGAACTTCTGTAGGATTTTTAAAACCCAGTTCTTCGATTGCTTTGCAGAGCTCTTTATTTACGCCTAATTCTTTAAACTTTGTCATTAAATTATTTAATCGTGCAAATGTCGACTATTTAATTGGGTATTCAATCATAAAAAAAATAAATTAAAAATTTTTGATTTCATTTTTTATTTAAAAAAATAGATTGTTATATTTACATCAATGAAAAATTTACAATTAAATATGTGGTGGTGGAAACATGAAATATTCATTTCGTGAGGTAGTCGCTATATTTTAATTTGAGAAAAAGCTTATCATCACGATAAGCTTTTTTTTGTTCATGATTGGTTTTAGTTTGTTTTTTTAACGGGGGTGTAAAAGCCCCCATTAAGAAATAAAAATGAAAAAATTTAGATTAAAGACATATAAAAAGAAATTTTTAGTAGATACAATTACACCTGTAAGTGTTTATTTAAGAATTAGAGATAAATATCCTAATAGCCTTCTCTTAGAGAGTAGCGATTACAACTCAAATAATAACAGTTTCTCATATATATGCTTTAATCAGATTGCATCTTTTGAAGTTTTTGAACATATTCTATCAACGAAATTTCCTGACAAGTCAAACAATGAGATTTCTTGCTCAAAAGAAAATTTAATCATTGAACTACAAAATTTCATAAATCGATTTAATGTTGAATCATCTGAATTACCATTCATTAGCAACGGTCTTTTTGGATACACCTCTTATGATGCTGTAAAATATTTTGAGGATATAGAAATTAGTGTGAAAGATGATTCAGTAAAAATTCCTGAAATGTATTATGGTATTTATAAAAATATTATTGCAATTAATCATTTCAAGAACGAGGCATATATTTTTTGTCATTCTTCAGATGAGCAAAATAATATTGACAAAATATATCAACTTATAAAAGTATCTAGTTCAAGTAATTATAAATTTAATTCTATTGATAATGTAAATTCAAATCTAACCGATAAAGAATTTATAAAACAGGTTAATTATGCCAAGAATCATTGTAAAAGGGGAGACATTTTTCAACTGGTTTTATCCAGGAGATTTTCTCAAAAATTTTCTGGAGATGACTTCAATGTTTACAGAGCATTAAGAAGCATAAACCCCTCCCCATACTTATTTTATTTTGATTATGGAGGTTACAAAATTTTTGGTAGTTCACCGGAAGCCCAACTTGTTATCAAGGAAAAGTTAGCTGAAATTCACCCTATCGCAGGAACCTTTAAAAGAACCGGAAATGAAACAGAGGATAAAATACTTGCTGAAAAATTGCTAAATGACCCAAAAGAAGGAAGTGAGCATGTTATGTTAGTCGATCTTGCTAGAAATGATTTAAGTAGGAATTGTCAGCTTGTTAAGGTTGAAAAATTTAAAGAAGTACAATATTTCTCTCATGTTATCCATTTAGTAAGTAAAGTCACAGGTAAGCTGGATAACAATGATAAAAATTTAAAAATAATTGCAGACACTTTTCCTGCTGGAACTCTTTCTGGAGCACCAAAACACATGGCTATGACATTAATCGAAAAATATGAAAAAACTAATAGAGGTTATTATGGAGGTGCAATAGGAATATTAGATTTCAATGGTGATTTTAATCATGCCATAATGATAAGAACTTTCCTAAGTAAAAATAACTTTTTGTATTGGCAAGCAGGTGCTGGGATTGTAGATAAGTCTGACGAAAATAATGAATTACAAGAGGTTTATAATAAATTAAATGCATTAACAAAGTCAATTAAAATGGCTGATAAATTATAAAATGAATAAGGTTTTAGTAATAGATAATTACGATAGTTTTACTTATAATTTGGTACACCTTATTAAGGAAATGAATTATGATGTAACCGTTGTTAGAAATGATAAATTTGATTTAGATGATATCTCAAAATTTGATAAAATTTTATTATCGCCTGGCCCTGGGATTCCCGATGAGGCAGGTCTATTGAAAAAAGTAATTGAAAGGTATGGTCCAACAAAAAGTATTCTTGGAATATGTCTCGGCCAACAAGCTATTGCTGAAGTTTATGGTGGATCTTTGAAAAATTTAGACGAAGTATTTCATGGAATTTCATCTAATATAAAACTTTGTGTAAAAGACGAATCAATTTTTCATGGAATCAAAAATAATTTTCAGGCAGCTAGATATCATTCATGGGTAGTAGACAATATTTCTGATCAACTTGAAATAACATCCATCGATGACAATAATCAAATTATGTCGATAAGACACACCCAATATGACGTTAAGGGAGTTCAGTTTCATCCTGAATCTATTTTAACCCCTTACGGAAAAAAAATTATAGAAAACTGGATTAATAATTAAAATGAAAGAAATTTTAACGAGATTAATAAATCATGAAAATTTAGACGAAAAAGAATCTAAAGAAGTTCTTACTGATATTTCAATGGGAAAATATAATCATGAACAGGTTGCTTCTTTTTTGACAGTTTTTATGCTAAGAGGAACATCAACAAATGAGCTTATTGGTTTTAGAAATGCATTGCTAGAATTATGTGTAAAATTGGATTTTAGTGATTTTGAAACCATTGATTTGTGTGGCACAGGGGGTGATAATAAAAATACATTTAATATCTCTACCTTGTCATCTTTTGTTACAGCTGGTGCAGGAATTCATGTTGCAAAACATGGTAATTATTCTGTTTCTTCAGCTTGTGGTTCATCCAATGTGTTAGAGTATTTTGGTATAAAATTTACAAATGAAGAAGACTATTTAAAAACCTGTTTAAATAAGGCTCATATATGTGTCTTACATGCTCCATTATTTCATCCTGCAATGAAAAATGTTGCACCTGTGAGAAAGGCACTTGGAATGAAAACATTTTTTAATATTTTAGGTCCATTGGTAAATCCTTGCCGACCAAATAATCAACTTGTTGGTGTATACGGATTGGATATTCTAAGACTTTATAAGTCTGTTTTTGAAATAACTGAGGGATTTAAATATTCAATTGTTCATTCTTTAGATGGCTACGATGAAATTTCATTAACAGGAGATTCAAAAGTTGTTTCAAATAATAATGAGTTATTAATAAAACCTAAATATTTTGATTCAAAGATAATTTCCCCTGAAAAAATCTTTGGTGGTAATACTATTGAGCAAGCTGCTTCAATTTTTCTTGATGTTTTAAATTTGAGATCTACGAAAGAACAAACTGATGTGGTTCTTGCAAACTCTGCTTTGGCAATTTCTACTGCAAAAGAAATTGGAATTTCTGAAGGTTTTGACTTAGCAAAAGACTCATTATTAAGTAAAAAAGCCCTTAAATCATTTAACACATTAATTGAACTAAGTAAATGAATGTTTTGAATAAAATAATTCGTCACAAAAAAAATGAGATAAGCCATCTCAAACTAAATTATTCTACAAGTCAATTAGAGTCTTCTTTATTTTTTGATAGAGAAACTATTTCTTTAAAAAGCAAATTAAAATCAAGCAGCTCTGGAATAATTGCAGAGCATAAAAGAAAATCTCCATCAAAAGATATCATCAACAATAAACTAAAAATACAAGAGGTTATTAGCGGATATCAAGATGCAGGAGTTTGTGGAATTTCAGTTCTAACAGACTTTGATTTCTTTGGTGGTACAAACGATGATTTAAAAATTGCTAGAGAAATTTTTGAAGGACCAATTTTAAGAAAAGATTTTATTTTAGATGAATTTCAAATTCTTGAATCAAAATCATTAGGCGCTGATGTAATTTTATTAATCGCTTCGGTTTTAAGTAAACAGGAAATTTTCAAGCTATCCAAGCTAGCTAATGAGTTGCATCTAGAGGTCTTGGCAGAAATTCATAATGAGAATGAACTAGAAAAGGTAATGAATCCATATATAGATTTGATTGGAGTGAATAATAGGGATTTAAAAATATTTAAAACAGACATAAACATCTCAAAAAAAATCTCAAAAAAAATTCCTAGTGATTTTTTAAAGATTTCAGAGAGTGGAATTGACAATTATAATACTGTCAAAGATTTAAGGAAATATGGATTTAATGGTTTTTTAATAGGAGAATATTTTATGAAAACAATAAATCCGGGACTGGCTGCAAGCGAGTTTATAAAAAAAATTGAATTATGAAATTAAAAATTTGTGGTATGAAATATAATGATAATATCAGTTTAATTTCAAAATTAAACCCTGATTATATGGGTTTTATATTTTATAATAAATCAAAAAGATTTTTCGATAATGAACCAATACCAAGGGTTAATAAAAATATTAAAAAGGTAGGTGTTTTTGTTAATCCTGAAATCGAATACCTAAACTTTATCATTAAAAAATATAGTTTAGACTTAGTGCAATTACATGGATATGAGCAACCTGAATTTATATCACAAATTCGAGATGTTAAAATAATAAAAGCATTTTCAATTGATAAAAATTTCAATTTTAATTCAACCGAAAATTATATGAAATGCGATTATTTTCTGTTTGATACAAAAGGGAAATTACCGGGTGGTAATGGAGTATCTTTTGACTGGAAAATTTTAAAAAGCTATAAATTCAATAAACCATATTTCTTAAGTGGCGGTATTGGTTTACACAATATAGAGGAATTAAAAGACTTTTTTAGTTCAACAATTTCAAAATACTGTTTTGCAGTAGATATTAATAGTCACTTTGAAATTGAGTATGCAAAAAAAGATTATGAATTAATTAAAAATTTTAAAAATGAGTTATAATGTAAATTCTAAAGGTTACTATGGAGATTTTGGAGGCGCATATATTCCGGAAATGCTCTTACATAATATTGATGAGCTTAAAGAAAATTATATTAAAATAATGAGTGATGATAGTTTTCAGCAAGAATTTAATCAATTGCTTAAAGACTATGTTGGCAGACCATCTCCGCTATATTTTTCAAAAAATTTATCAGAAAAATATTCTGCTAAAATATATTTAAAAAGAGAAGATCTAAATCACACAGGAGCACATAAAATTAACAATACAATAGGACAAATAATCCTTGCAAAAAGATTAAAAAAATCGCGGATTATCGCTGAAACTGGAGCAGGACAACATGGAGTGGCTACAGCAACAGTTTGTGCTTTAATGGGTTTAAAATGTATCGTATATATGGGTGCTACTGACGTTAAAAGACAGGCTCCAAATGTTGCAAGAATGAAAATGTTAGGAGCTGATATCATTCCCGTAACATCTGGAAGTTCAACTTTAAAAGATGCGACAAATGAAGCAATGAGAGACTGGATTAACAATCCAATTGATACTCATTACATTGTTGGGAGCGTTGTTGGACCACATCCTTTTCCTGATATGGTTGCTAGATTTCAGTCTGTTATTTCAAAAGAGATTAAAGAGCAACTTCTTTTAGTTGAAGGAAGAAATTATCCAGATTATTTAATCGCTTGTGTAGGTGGAGGAAGTAATGCGGCTGGTACGTTTTATGATTATTTGGATTATGAAAGAGTAAAAATTATTTGTGTTGAGGCATCTGGAAAAGGAGTAAATTCTGGAAAATCAGCTGCGACTACAAAATTGGGTAAAACGGGAATTATACATGGGAGTAAGACCTTACTTATGCAAACCGATGATGGTCAAATAACTGAACCCTATTCAATTTCAGCAGGATTAGATTATCCAGGTATAGGGCCTATGCATGCTAATTTATTTAGCTCAGGAAGAGGAGAGTTTATTTCAATAGATGATGACGAGGCAATGTCAGCTGGTTTGCAATTGTCACAACTTGAAGGAATTATTCCTGCTATTGAAACCTCACATGCTTTAGCAGTATTTAATCATAAAAAATTTAATTCGACTGATATAATTGTTCTAAACCTCTCAGGTAGAGGTGATAAAGATCTAGAGAATTATATAAATTATTTTAATATACAATGAACAGAATTAGTAAAACTCTTAAAGAAAAAGACAATATTTTGTCAATATATTTTACCGCAGGATTTCCTGAATTAAATAGTACAATTGAAATAATTAAAAATTTAGTTTCTGCTGGTGTGGATATGATTGAAATTGGTTTACCATTTAGTGATCCTTTAGCTGATGGTGAGACTATTCAGATGAGCTCAAAAATTGCATTAGATAATGGAATATCAACAAATATTCTGTTTGAACAACTCAAAGAAATTAGAAATCATGTCAATATTCCTTTAATAATCATGGGTTATTTCAATCCTATTTTCCAATTTGGAGTTGAGGAGTTTTGTAAAAAGTGTAATGAAATTGGAATTGATGGCTTGATAATTCCTGACTTACCAATTGATATTTACCTTTCAAATTATAAAATAATCTTTGAAAAAAATCAAATTCAAAATATATTTTTAATTACTCCGCAAACCAGTAAAAAAAGAATAAAATATATAGATAAAAATAGCGATGGATTTCTTTATGTTGTAAGTTCATCAAGTATAACTGGCTCTACAAATAAATTCGATGAAAGCAGTATAAATTATTTCAAAAAATTAGAAAAAATGAATTTATCTACACCTAAAATTATTGGTTTTGGAATTTCAGATAATGTAAATTTCTCTATTGCTAGTAAATACTCAAAGGGTTGTATTGTGGGCAGCGCTTTTATAAAATACATTCAAAAAAATGGTTTAAAAAACATCCACAATTTCATCAATCAAATTAAAATAGAAAATTAATTTTTAATCAATTTTTTGACTAGATAGCCGTCAACTTTTATAATATAAGTTCCTTTATTCAGGAAGCCTAAATCTAAAATTTCCTGATTATAATTTTTAAATTCCCTTAATTTCCTTCCTGATAAATCGTATAATTCGATATTAATTGGTCTAACTGAATTTATCTGAATATAATCTTGAAATGGATTGGGAAAATAATTAAGTGTATTACTATCAATTTCATTATTTGATAAGGCAGCATCAATAATTTTATAAACACCTCCATTAATTGATGCTATATAAAGCTCACCATTTATATCTTCACCAAATGAAACCCAACTACCATTTATATTTGGAAACGCAAGGGACATGTCCCATTCATCATTCTCATTTTTTGAAAGTAATCCAATTTCACCACTACAATAGTCAGCGAAAAAATAAACCCCATTCAACCCCGATATTTGATTACCTCGATACACATATCCACCAGTTATTGAACACTTAAAGTCTCCACTATTGTAATGTGAATATGTTGAAACAGGAAAAGTTAGACCTTCATCAGGGCAACCCGACAGATTATAAGGTTCGTTGCCCTCATAACATCTCCATCCATAATTTATATTAGCAGTATTATTTTGAACCATATTAATCTCTTCAAATTCATTTTGACCAACATCCGCAATCCATAAATCTCCGTTTAAACTGTCAAAGGAAAATTTCCAAGGATTTCTTAGTCCAACACTCCAAATCTCATCTCCATAAGGGTTAGTTTCTGGGATTGAATATGCCCCACTGTTTACATTTATTCTTAGCATTTTTCCCAATAATGATTCAGTATTTTGAGAATAATTTTGTGGATCTCCACCACTTCCACCATCACCCATTCCTATGTATAGATTTCCATCAGGACCAAAATTTATACAACCCCCATTATGATTTGCGTATGGTTGATTAATTTCAAGTAAAATAGTTTCACTGTCATTGGCAATGTCCTGGTCGGCACCTACAGAAAATTTTGATATTGTTGTAGCGCCA
>NZHJ01000035.1 GCA_002691265.1 Flavobacteriaceae bacterium
ACAATTGGAGATTATCTTTCAAAGGATATTTCTACCGGTCCCATTCCGAATGACAGCAAAGAATTTTTATCAGCTGAGAAAGAAGTAATAGAAAAAATCGAATTTTTTGTATCTAATAATGGATCAAAATCTGTTGATTATTTTCATAAAAAGCTTGGTAAAATAATGTGGAATAAATGTGGAATGGCCAGAACGAAAGAAACATTAAAAGAAGCTATTGACGATATAAGTAGCTTGAGAAAAGAATTTTATAAGGATGTCAAAGTTCCCGGATCTTCTGATCAGTTTAACGAAGAGCTAGCAAAAGCGGGTAGAGTTTCAGACTTTTTGGAATTAGGAGAATTATTTGCAAAAGATGCACTACAAAGAGAAGAGTCTTGTGGTGGACATTTCAGAGAGGAATATCAAACACCTGATGGAGAAGCAAAAAGAAGAAAAGAATTTCAATATGTTTCGGCTTGGGAATATAAAGGCGAGCCTAAAGATGCTGAATTGCACAAAGAGGAATTAATCTATCATAATATTGAGGTTAAAGAAAGAAGTTATAAATAATATCATATGAAGTTAAAGCTTAAAATATGGAGACAAAAAAACTCAGAGTCAAAGGGTAAAATCATTGACTATGATATTGAAAACATTTCTCCTGACATGTCTTTTCTTGAAATGTTAGACGTATTAAATGCCGATTTGATTTCAAAAGATGAAGACCCTGTATCGTTTGATCATGATTGTCGTGAAGGAATATGTGGGTCATGCTCCTTATTTATTAACGGACAGGCACACGGTCCTGACAGACTCGTTACAACTTGTCAACTACATATGAGAAAATTTAAAGATGGTGATACAATTTATATTGAACCATTCAGAGCAAAAGCATTTCCGGTCATTAAAGACCTTGTTGTAGATAGAAGTGCATTTGACAGAATTCAACATGCGGGTGGTTATATTTCGGTAAATACTTCTGGTAATACACAGGATGCAAATTCAATTCCGATTAACAAAGATGATGCTGATTCAGCTTTTGATGCTGCTACATGTATTGGTTGTGGAGCTTGTGTTGCTACGTGTAAAAATTCTTCAGCAATGTTATTTGTTGGTGCAAAAGTTTCTCAATATTCTTTATTGCCTCAAGGTCAGACAGAAGCTTCTAGAAGAGTTATAAATATGGTTAATCAAATGGATTTAGAAGGTTTTGGAAACTGTTCTAATACTGGTGCATGTGAGGTTGAATGCCCAAAAGGAATATCTCTTGACAATATTGCAAGAATGAATAGGGAGTTGCTAAAAGCATCGGTCAAAAAATAATCATTGAAGAATAAATTCTTGTACTAAATCCCATCCTGCTCTGACATCAATTTCATCTGGATAATATATTACTTTTTCAGGCTTGATTCTTTCTAAAAAATTCCCTGAGTCATATTTTTCATTTTTGTTTTCGTCAAAAATTATTCTGATAAAATATTTACCAGAATCGATATTATTGAAATCTATCGTTGAAGAACTAACTGTATATTTAGAATACTTAACCTCACCCGTTGGATTAACTAGTTCGATTATCATTGGAAATTTAGCGTTTCTCAAATTCAAACTTAAATTCCCATAATCATTATAAGTTCTTGTTTTTACTTTGTAGAACAATGTATCATTTTGATTTTCATAAAAGTCAGTTAAGGCATCCGGTAATAATTCGATTCTATACTCTTCTTCCTCCTCCTTTTCAAAAACAAAACTATATTGATTCATAATTGTGTCAAGTTTCACTTCAAATTCAATTTTTAAAGAATCTTTATTGTAAATTGAGATCTTGTTTTTGTCAATTTTATTAAATGGTAAGTTCGCTTCAATCAAAAAGTCCTCGTTAAATTTCAAAGTCTTATTTTGTTCAGATTTTATAACTAGGGAATCATTTATTTTATTTCTTAAATTTAATGACAGGGTGTCGGAAAAATTATCGTTGTAAACATTAAAAGTAATCGAATCTAATTTTTTTTCAGATTTTAACCAAAAAATCAAGCTATCTGATTTTTTTTCTCTTGTTATTTTACTTTTATAATTGAATGAGTCTTGAGTGATAATTTTTACATTGAAAGGTTCATATTCTCCCTCATATCCAAATGAGAAAGATCTACTTGTTTTCTGCTTTGGTTTACCAATTTTGAACGGTAATTTTTCCTTGAAGACACTAATGTTTATTATGCTATCTTCAGGTAACTGTATGAATCCTTCAGTAAATCCAATTTTATCAACTTTACTTTGAAATGTATAGTCTTTACTTTCTTCCTCTAGTGCAATTATTAGATATTTTCCTTCTTTTACATTTTGAATTATAAAGTTATTAGTGGTATCGATTACTTTCGCTACATGCTTTGGTTTTTTTCTATATATAATGGAGTCAGAGAAGAGTGAGTCTACCTCATATAATAATACATTTAAATTTTCGCTTATTTCCCTATTGAATGCATCTTTAACAGTTCCTTTAACAACTAATGAATCAATGTAGTTTCCGGTTGAAAATACATATCTGTAATTACTTAACGGATTCTTTTCGTTATTGTCTTCAATACTTTCCCCAAATTGAAAACTGTATGTTGTATTTTTCTGTAAAGAATCAAATTCAGAGATAGTTATGATTTTACTGGCAGATCCCATTGGCATAATTAGTGGCTGAGGCTCAATGGGAGGAGAAATAATAAGTTCTTTCTGAATGTTATTTAATCTTATATACTCGTTTAAAATAATTTCGATTTCTTCTGCTTCAAAGTTAGTTTTAAAATTTTCAGGAGAAGATTTTATGACAATTGGAGGTTCAGTGTCAATTTCACCACCTGTTGGATTGCCACGGTTAGCACAACCCATAAGGATTAATAACGCTAAAATTGAAAATCTAAGTTGAACCATTTTTAATTCTTAGATACAAAGAAACGCATAATTTTAAAAAAAGCATTCCTTTGTTAAATGCGTTTTATATTTTTGCATTATGAGTACTAACCAAGACAAATTCAAAAAAATTGTTTCTCACGCCAAAGAATATGGCTTTATATTTCAAAGTAGTGAAATATATGATGGATTAAGTGCTGTTTATGATTATGCCCAAAATGGTGTTGAGCTAAAGAATAATATCAAAAATTATTGGTGGTCTTCGATGGTTCAAATGAATGATAATATTGTTGGCCTAGACTCATCTATTTTAATGCATCCAACAACCTGGAAAGCATCTGGACATGTTGATGCATTTAATGATCCGCTTATTGATAATAAAGAGTCAAAATTAAGATATAGAGCAGATGTATTAATTGAAGACTATATTGCGAAATTAGAAACGAAAATTAATAAAGAAATAGCAAAGGCAAAGAAAAGATTTGGTGATGCTTTTGATGAGGATGAGTTTAGAAGGACTAATACCCGTGTTTTAGAAAATCAAAAAAAAATTGACAATACAACTTCAAAAATGAAAAAATGTTTCGAGGACGATGATTTAGTTTCTTTGAAGCAATTGATTGTTGATCTTGAAATTTCCGATCCGGTTTCCGGTTCAAAAAATTGGACTGACATCAAGCAATTCAATTTAATGTTTTCAACAAGTATTGGGGCAAGCTCAGAATCTGCGTCAGAGATATTTTTGAGACCAGAAACAGCACAAGGAATCTTTGTTAACTTTTTGAATGTTCAAAAAACCTCAAGAAAAAAAATTCCTTTTGGAATAGCACAAATTGGAAAAGCATTTAGAAACGAAATAATTGCAAGACAATTTATATTTAGAATGAGAGAATTTGAACAAATGGAAATGCAGTTTTTTGTCAAACCGGGAACTCAATCGGATTGGTATAAATCCTGGAAGGAAAAAAGATTGAAGTGGCATGAATCACTTGGTTTGGGACAAGAAAATTATAGATTTCATAATCACGACAAACTTGCTCATTATGCAGATGCAGCATGTGATATTGAGTTTAATTTTCCATTTGGTTTTAAAGAATTAGAAGGAATACATTCAAGAACAGACTTTGATTTAAACCAGCATGAAGAATATTCTGGAAAAAAATTAAGATATTTCGATCCTGAGATTAATGAAAGTTATGTGCCCTATGTAGTTGAAACATCAATTGGATTAGATAGAATGTTTCTTGCGGTTCTAGCTGCATCCTATCATGAGGAAGAGTTAGATGATAAAAACACCAGAATCGTATTAAAGATCCCTGATTTCCTAGCCCCATATAAATTAGCAATACTGCCCCTAGTTAAAAAAGATGGATTGTCTGAATACGCTAGAAAATTATATAACGATCTAAAAGTCCATTATAACATTGCGTTTGACGAAAAAGATGCTGTTGGAAGAAGATACAGAAGACAAGATGCAATTGGAACACCTTTATGTTTAACAGTTGATCATGATTCAATTAAAGATAACTCAGTGACCCTAAGATTTAGAGATTCCATGGAACAGATTAGAGTTAAAGTTTCTGACATCAAAATTGAGATTGATAAGAAGGTCAAAATCTCTAATTGGCTTGTATAAATCTTAACGCTAGATATTTCATATATATGTATAAAGGCATTATATTTGCAATCTTGATTTAAACNGGATTAATAAACTATGAAATACTTATCACAAAAGCTTCTTGCNTTAATAGTTGTNTTTACTCTTTCTTTTGCAGTAAATGCCCAAACAAAATATAACCCAAATCCTACTACAAAAGATACATATAAAGTTACTAAAATTATAAACCTTGAATATAAATATGTTCCCAGTATTAAAGAGCTAATCTCAAATGGAACTTTCATTCCTGCCGATCCAAATGAATTTAAAAAGGAAGGGCCGCCAAAGAGAATTAGAGGAGCTAAAGTTGTTCCTGGGAAAGGACTTCCAAAAGGCAATGATCCTTTAGTAAACTTTGATTCAAAGGTTGCTAAAAAGCAAACAAGAGATCCGATACTTACATTCCAGTCTACTACAAGTACTGCAACACCCGGAGATCCAACCGGTGAAATAGGAAGAGACTATTATCTAGCGTCTTGGAATTCTTCATTTAGATTTTTTAATCTTGACGGTTCTCCTGCAACCCCTAATACAAGNTTATCTAACCTATTTGGTCCTAACGAATCAGGTGACCCTATAGTTCTTTATGACAGTGAAGCTGACAGGTATATTGTTTCATCAATGGGAAGTAGTGCTTTAAATTTTGCGGTTTCTGTTTCAAATGATCCTGTAAATGATGGATGGCATGTGTATAATGCTGCAAGCAATCAATTCCCAACTTCTGGCTTTCCAGATTACCCAAAGTATTCTATCTGGTCGGATGGATATTATGTAACTACAAACCAGGGTGGAGATAATTTATTTGTAATCGAAAGAGATAAAGTTTTAACCGGTGATTCTACAGCTTCCATTCAAGCATTTGATACGCCTTCTCAGACTACAGCCGGATTTGCATCCGCTCAAGTTTTTGATATCGTTGACGATGATCATCCTGCCGCGGGTAATGCAACTTTAGTTTATATGCAGGACGATTCTTGGGGTGGTATTACCACAGATCATTTAAAATTATGGAATATAAATATTGATTGGGCAAATCCTTCAAACTCTTCTATTTCAAGTCCTGTTCAATTAAATACAACTGCTTNTAATAGTACTTTCGACGGTGGAAGTTTTAGTAATTTAGAACAACCTTCAGGTCCGGATATTGATGCAATGCAGTGGACTATAATGAATCAAGCACAATTCAGAAAATTCCCAACGCATAACTCTGCAATATTAAACTTTGTTGTTGATGTTGATGGTTCTTCNGCAGAATTAGCAGGTGTAAGATGGTATGAATTAAGACAAGATGCAGACGGTCAACCATGGTATATTCATCAAGAAGGCACATACACTGCTCCTGATGGGCGTCATGCTTTTGGAGCAAGTATGTCTATAGATTTTCAAGGAAATATTGCTATGGGATATTCCTCTGTCAGTTCATCCGAATCNGTTTCTTTAAGATATACTGGAAGATATGCAGCTGACCCATTGGGGGAAATGACACTTGAGGAAGGTTTAATTGCTCAAAGTACAGGAAATAGTACAAACTTAAGATATGCNGATTATGCTCATATGAGTGTTGAGCCAACAAATGACAAACAATTTTGGTATGTAAGCGAATATTTTTCACCTGGTAGAAGTCATATGGTTGGAGTATTTCAAATTGCGGCAGACGCAGCATATGATGTCGGTGTAGTAAGTATAGATTCACCTGTTACTGGAACCTTGACTGATACAGAAATTGTTACAGTTTCAATTTTTAATTATGGAGAAAATGATATCTCAAACTTTGATGTCTCTTTCCAAGTTGACGGTGGAGCAGTTGTAACTGAAACATATTCTGGTACAATTGGTACTGGTGAAACTGCCCAGCATACATTTTCAACTTCTGTTGATATGTCAACTGTAGGCACAACTTATGTGGTCACGGCATACACAACTTTGGCTGATGATGAAAATGATGCAAACGACTCTGTAACAGCTGATGTCACTCACTTAAATCCAAATGATATTGGTGTATCAGAGATTACTTCACCAAGTTCGGGTGAACTACTATCAAATGCTGAATCAGTAATTGTAACAATTACGAACTATGGTGGTGCTACTCAATATGATTTTGATGTTACTTATGAATTTAACGGTCAAACAGTTACTGAAACTGTTCCTGGTCCACTAGAGGGTAATAGTTCAATGGAATATACATTTACCCAAACAGTAGATGTTTCAGAATTTGGAACATATACAATTACAGTATACACATCACTTGATAATGACTCAGATGCATCTAATGACTCATTCTTAACTGACGTTACAAATATTAATTGTGCTCCTTCAATGGATTGTTCATTTGCTGATGGATTCCAGTTATTCCAATTTGGAGATATTAATAATGANTCTGGATGTGAAGGATATGGAGATTTNACTGANCAGTCAACNGATGTNGAATTGGGNGAAANTTATGATGTTACTATGACTACTGGTTATGGNAATCANTTTGTTAGNATTTGGNTTGATTATAATGATGACTTNAACTTCACATTNGATGAATTAATCCTTGATAATTATGAAATNGCNGATGGNGCTGNANNNGGATCTTANACNGAAACTNNTCAAGTNACNATNCCNGNNGATGCNACNNTTGGTCAGCATTTAATGAGAGCNAAGACAAANTGGCAAGCAGGTGTNCCTGACNATGCATGTNAANTNACAACNTATGGNGANACNGAGGATTATATGATTAATATACTTCCAGCTGCNGCTTATGATATTGGAGTTACTAATATTACAAATCCTGTAACAGGTACGTTATCAAACTCAGAAACCATTACAATTGAGATTTTCAATTATGGTGAAAATGATGTGAGTAATTTTGAAGTATCTTACTCAGTTAATGGTAGTGCTGAAGTTATTGAAACGTTCACAGAAACTTTAGCTTCGGGTACAACAGCTGAATATAGTTTCACTGGAACAGCCGATATGTCACAAGTGGAAGCATATTATACAATATACGCATCAGTAAACTTAGACGGAGATGAAGATGTAGAGAATGATTCTTATGAAGTTGAAATTCAACACCTTAATCCTTATGATATTGGTATAACTTATATTAGCTCACCTGCTTCGGGTGTTTTACTTTCTAATTCTGAACAAGTTACAGTCGTAATTGCAAACTTTGGTGGTGCTTCTATTACAGATTTTGAAGTTATATTTGTATTAAATGGTGGTGATCCCGTAACAGAGATTATTGCTGGACCACTCGTTGGAAATAGTTCAATGGAATATACATTTACCCAAACTGTTGATCTTTCAATTCCAGGAACTTATATTTTATCAGTTACAACATCTTTAGAAGGGGACGCTGATACATCTAACGATGGAGTTGAGTTTGAGGTTGTTAATTCAAACTGTGCACCGTCTATGGATTGTTCGGTTGGAGATGGATTACAATTATTCCAGTTATTAGATATTGATAATCCATCTGGATGTGAGGGATATGGTGACTTTACTGATCAAATGACAAATGTTGAACAGGGTGGTACACACGATGTAACCTTTACAACAGGATATGGAAATCAATTTGTAAGAATTTGGATTGACTTTAATGACGATTATGCATACACATTAGATGAGTTAGTATTAGATAACTATGAAATTGCTGACGGTGGTGGAAGCGGTACCTACACTGAAACAACTCAGATAACTATCCCTGCTGATGCGCCATTAGGCGAGCATTCAATGAGAGTTAAGACGAATTGGAATGCTGGCGTTCCAGATGATGCTTGCGCAGAAACAACCTATGGTGAAACTGAAGACTATATGGTTAATGTTGTTACTTCATTAGGATTTGGTGAAAATGAATTATCTGAATCACAGTTTAAAATCTACTCTGCAGATAATGATAACTTTACAATTAAATTAACAACTGATTATAGTGATTTAATCACATTTACCTTGTACGATGTAAATGGTAAGATAGTTGTATTTAATAATATCGAAAAGACTACTGGGGCTAGCTATATTTATGATTTAAATATGTCATATGCTGCATCAGGTGTATATCTAATTAAAATGGGTAATAGCATAGTCGGATATAAAACCGGTAGAATAATAGTTAAATAATAAAATAATGATTATGAAACATATAATGAATTTTTTAATTTTTTTCTTCTTTTTATTTGGATATAGCCAAAACAATACAGAAGGTAGAGCAGTTATTGATAGTCAATTAAGTTTTAAATATGTTAAAAGCATCAAACAACAAATTGATGAAGGTACTTTTGTTCCATCACGTGAAATAGAAAAAACAAAAAAAATTAGAAATGATATGAAAGAGGACGACTACAATATTGTCATTGGAAAATCTCAAGAGTCTGCCCTTTCAGAAAAACTTGTTAATGATCAGATAGAAAAGAAAAAAAAACAGACTAGAGAGCCAGAATTAGTTTTTGAACCTTTTCAATTTAGTAATTACATACCATCTGACCCAACAGGTGCAGCTGGTCCTGATCACTATATAGCAGCATGGAACTCTTCTTTTAGAATTTTTGATAAAACTGGTACTCCGGTTATTTCAGCAGCAAGTTTAGCGACTGTTTTTGGAAATGATGAATTAGGTGACCCCATTGTTTTATATGATGCCCAAGCTGAAAGATTTATTTTGACAAGTATGGGAAATACTGCAGTAAATTTTGCTATTACTGAAGGATCTAACCCATATACCGATGGCTGGTATGTTTATACTGCTGCAGATGATACATTTAGTACTGGTGATTCGGCAAGTGACTTTCCAGATTACCCAAAATATTCAATATGGTCTGATGCATATTATTTAACAACCAATTATTCTAATGTTCCGTTGTTTGCACTTGAAAGGGATAAGATATTAGATGGTGATCCTACCGCATCTATTCAAGGAATGACAGTTTCTGGAATGGTTTTCTTAGGTTTTCGAGGTTCACAAGTATTTAGTATTTCAGATGCCAACCATCCAGAGCCAGGAAATGCAACACTAGTTCTACATGCAGATGGTGCTCTAACCGGATTGCCAGATCAAATTAGAGTTTGGACTATTAATGTAGACTGGGAAAATTCTGCAAATACTACGGTTTCAGCTCCGGAATTTTTGTATACAGTTCCTTTCAATGCTTATTTTGATGGAGGGGATTTAGAAGTGAATTTAACTCAAATGAATGGAACTGATATGTCAGCAGGAACTCAGATGATTAGTAACCAATCACAATTTAGAAAATTTGCTAATCACAACTCAGCATTGGTAAATTTTACGGTTAATGCTATAAGCCAAAATCCTTCTTCACCTGCAGAACAGGCAGGTATTCGTTGGATTGAGTTAAGACAAGATGGTGATGGTCAACCTTGGTATATTTATCAAGAAGGTACATACGTAGCACCAAATGGTAAGCATGCTATTTATGGAAGTATGGCAATGGACTTTTTAGGTAATATAGGAATGGGATATACCAGTTTCAGTGAGAATAATTTTATTGAGTCTAACTATACAGGAAGATATAGTAGTGATGAATTGGGCGTTATGACCATTGATGAGCAAACTATTTCAACTAGTAATTCTCATAATCTTTACTCAAGATATGCTGACTACTCTCACTTAACAGTTGATCCAAGTGATGACAAAAGTTTTTGGTTCAATACAGAATTTTTTAGAAATAATAACAGAAGAGATGTTGTTGGAGTTTTTAAAATTGCTTCAGATTTTAACAATGATATTGGAGTAGTTAGTATTGATGACCCTGTTGATGGTACATTATCCGATTCAGAAAATATCAGCGTAACTTTATTTAATTATGGTCAGCAGGATGTTTCAAACTTTGATATTTCATATCAAGTCGATTCAGGTGATATCATTACAGAAACTTTCTCAGGAACTTTAGAAAGCTATGAAGAAGCGGAATTTACATTTTCACAGTCTACAGATTTTTCTGTAGTTGGTCAAACATATGAAATTTTTTCATACACCTCTTTAGAGAATGATGAGTATATAGATAATGATGGAATAACAATTAGTGTTACACATTTGAACCCTAATGATATTGGTGTTTCAGAAATTTTATCACCTAGCTCTGGAGCAAATTTATCTGCTACAGAACAAGTGACAGTAGTGGTAACTAATTATGGTGGAGCGACTCAAACTAATTTTGATGTCTCATATCAACTTGATTCAGGTGACATTATAACAGAAAACGTTGTAGGTCCTCTTGAAGGTAATAATTCTTTAGAATATACATTTACCACAACATTAGATCTTTATGAGTTTGGTTCATATTCATTAACATCCTATACGTCATTAACTGATGATTCTGATTCAACTAATGACTCTGTAACCGTCAACATTAATAATATTAATTGTTCACCTTCGATGGATTGCTCATTTAATGACGGATTCCAATTATTCCAACTAGGTGATATTAATAACGAATCCGGATGTGAAGGTTATGGAGATTTCACAGATCAATCTACTGATTTAGAAGCAGATTACACATACGATCTTAATGTTATAACCGGGTATGGTGATCAGAATGTAAGAGTATGGATTGATTTCAATAATGATTTTGTTTTCAGTTTAGATGAAATAGTAGTAGATAATTTCGTTATTGCTGCTGGATCAGCTGCAGGCTCGTATCCTGCTACCATTCCTCTTACAATTCCTGCTGGAGTAAATTTAGGGGAGCATATTTTAAGAGCAAAAACTAACTGGCAAGCAGGTGTTCCTGATGATGCATGTGAAGAAACACAATACGGTGAAACAGAAGATTACACTGTAAATATTGTTGCTGGTTTAGGAGTAGATGATATTATAAGCAATTCAGAATTCAAAATAGTTATGAAAGACAATTATAATTATGAAATCAGCTTAATCACTCAGCACTCAGATAATATTATATTTAAAGTTTATAATGTAACTGGTCAATCTTTAATTTCTAAAAAAGTTTCTTACAGAGACGGCAAGTATACTTATAATTTAGATATGTCTTATGCTGCGACTGGAGTTTATATGGTTAGAATGGGTAATAATACAATCGGTTATAAAGTTGGAAAAATAATTGTCAAGTAAATATTAGAGTAAGAAAAAGAATGGGTAAATAAAATTTTCCCATTCTTTTATTAAAATATTGCCTTCAATTGGATTGATCCGTTGTGGATTGTTCTTAACTTATTGCTTTTTCTACCCAAATAAACAAAGTTTATATCTAGTAGTTTAGAGAGCTTTCTTTGAAGCCTAAAAGACCATGTATAGTTTTCACCTTTTTGTAATCCGTTCATCATTATATAGCTTATTACAGAGTTTATATCCCCGTTAAATTCATTTTTGAAGTAATTAAATTCAGAAATAAACCCTGTCTTTTCTTTTTGATTTAAAAAGAGTGAAATACCAAAATTTTGTTGTTTTAGAGATTCCTTATTACCGATAGAATTATCAATATTAGATAATCTATAAATAAAGTTAATTCTATTATTTTCACCTGAATAGTAAGTTAATTTAGGATTGATGCTATAATCATTTATATTATAATTTTTATCCTGAAAATTTTCACTCCAATTAGTTTTCTTTTGCTTATTTCCAACAACTTCGATTAAATATAAATCCCCGATTTTATGAACAAAATTTATTTTTTTTATTAAGCTTGAAATTTTTGTTGAGCCAAAAGAAAAGTTGTTTTTTAATTTATTCTCAAGAAAAGTAAAAGCTAAAGAAAATTTTTGCTTTAACCTGTTAAAATAAAACACATTCTTTAATGAATAGTTGTAAGCTAAAAGGCTATTCTCGTCAATGTTAAATGGGTTTATTTCTATTTCTGGATTGATATCTAGATTTGTCTTTTTATCTAGCGAATATTGAAATTGGTTTGAAATTTTTGATAAAAATTTATAAAAGCCCAAATCAGATTTTTTCAATTTTAAAAAATTAATATTTAGAGAGTAGTTTAGCTTATTTTGATATGTGCGAATGAAAATTTGATTTGGTAAAAGAATTCTGATATATCTTCCCTCATCTTCAAATACAGCAATTTCAAATTCTTCTAATTCTTGTATATTATTTCCGTTAATATCTATCCACTTATATGTTCCTAGCCCTGGTTCAACTTCTAAAAATGTAAATTCTTGCTGGGGTAAATTACCGGAATTAGTTTCGAAAAATAGGTTTGAATCAAAAGAGTTTTTGAATAGTTTTTGATGATATATAATTTTAGTATTTAAAAATTTCTCTTCTTTATTTTCTGTGATGGATTTTAAATTGTTTTGATTTAAATATAAAGAGAGCCTTGCTTTTTTATCATTTATAATTTGTGAATTAAGAAAATAACTATCATATGAATTAACATTATTTAGTCCTCCATTATATATACTGTCATTATTTTTTTTTAAATAGCCTATTTCAACGAATGATTTTTCTTTGTCACCAAAACCTTTTTTAAGTTGGTATGCTACTTGGCCAAAGTCTGGATTTGATAAACCTTGAATTCCGCTACTCTTTTTTCTTTCGTAATTATAATTGATTTCTACCCATCCAATTTTGTGGTCTAACTTTATATTATTATCGGAATTAATAAAATCACTAAAATAATCATCCTGATCAGACTGCATAAAACTGCTGTTTGAACTAATCTTTAAGTTTTTATTTTTATTGGAATTAATATTTAGTTTATTTCTTACACCGTTGAAAAAACTGCCATACTTCAAGTTTTCAAAAGTGTAATTTAACACACCAGCTTTTTCATTATTTAACTCAAGTATACACTTAGTTAAAAGTTGATTGAAATTTTCTATAATATTTTCCTTTAAATCCCAGTCCCTATTAAATTCTGTATTATATATTCTCTCAATTGAGTTGAATCTGTTTTCAATATAATTAACGTCCAGTTCTGTTATTAGATTAAATTTATTTAGATTTTTTTCTGAAATATAATTTACTTTGGAAGCAATCCCTGTATTATCTGAATCCTCTAATGAGGAAAAAAGATTTTTATCTTTATTACTTGCTGCAAATTCAATATTTATTTCGGAGTCATTTTGTGTTTTAAAAGTTGAATTATACGTTAGGAGTTGTAATTTTTCTGGCGCAATTAATTTTACAAGGGGCTCAAAATTCCCCTGTTTCAGTCCATTCAAAGGAGCTACGTATTCATAAATATTTTCTATAGCATTATCATTAATAAGTATATAGTCACCTTGATTATCTCCAACATTGGTGAAATTAACATCATACAGATCATCTTCAGAATTATTTGAATAAACAAAGATTTCAATATTATTAATTATTTCTTTTTTGTATAAAATTCTATTTTCATCATATGAAGTTAAAATTCCTGTTGGTGCTGACATAAGTTCTGTGTTATCACCTGCGTTAGATAATATTTGTAGCTGATTATCTAAGATATTTTGAAGTAGCGGCTGATCTTTAATGTCATTCTCATTGTAAAATGAAACATTGTGAATAGACTTGTTTTTCTTGAATTCAATTCTTGAAAACCCAAAAAAACTATTGTAGTTTTTTTCACTTACTTGATACTCCACCTGAACTCTCATATCAGACATAATTGGTAATGTAGAATTGAATATAATTTCACCTGCATTATAATTTATAACATAGTCTTTATCAATTCCTCTTTCAAGCTTATTGCCATTAATAAATACAGATTCACTACCAGAAACTACCAGTACATAAAGCTCACCATTTTGTCCTACTAATTTATAAGGACCCTGATTTCCATTTTGTGTATTTATCTCTGTTCTTTTATATTTTCCTTTTGCAATTGCACCTGCTGCCTCAACACTAATAGACTTATTAATCGAAGAATTAATCGATAATCCTTGAATTCTTTTACTGAAATTTCCAAAGAATGTATTGTCTCGTTTCAGATCGATATCACCTCCTCTTATATTCCATTTAGTTGATGCAACTTCTATAAAAATTTGATCAAATTCATCTATTTGTTGAGAATAACCGTTGTTTTGAAGAGGAATATTTGAATCTTGAATAGATGCTTTTATTTTTACATTATTCGCTAATTCACCTGAAATTTGTAAGTCAAGCTCGCTATTTAGAACAGAGTTTTTATTACTCCCAACAGTTACACCTCTCGAAATACTACCATTTGTTATAATATTTGAAAAATTGTTGTTTTGCTTTGATAAATTACTTTTTGATAGTTTATATAGTTTATTAATATTATCAGTATTATCAATAATTATTTCACTATCTAATTTTGAATATTCTTTTGATAAAATAACTGGATAAATTTTATCAGTAATCGAATCTTTAAATTTTCTTAATTCCTTTTGAAAATCAAGTGCCTTACTTTTTCTCATCTGAGTGGTGTCAATGAAAATTTCTTGACTGTAAGATAAACCGTACAATAAAAAGATGAATAAATATATTATTACTCTCATATAATAGAATAAACTAAAAATAATCGAAAATATTTTATCATCTTTATGATAACAAAATTCTTTAAGATGAAAGTAGTTTCATATAATGTTAATGGGGTAAGAGCAGCAATGAATAAGGGTTTAGTTGCATGGCTGATCAAAGAAGACCCTGATATAGTTTGTTTACAAGAAATAAAGGCATTGGAAGAGCAGATAAATATTTCAGAGTTTGAATCTATAGGTTTTAAGTATAACTTTTGGTATAGTGCAACAAAAAAAGGATACAGTGGAGTTGCTATTTTATCTAAACATAAGCCTATACATGTAGAGTATGGTACGGGCATATCATATATGGATTTTGAAGGTAGGAATATAAGGTTGGACTTCAAGGATTTTTCGGTAATAAGTTTATATCTTCCCTCTGGAACTAATCTCGATAGACTAGAATTTAAATTAAAATATATGGATGATTTTTTGGATTACATTAAAAAATTAAACGTTGACATTAAAAATTTAATTATTGCTGGAGATTACAATATATGTCATAAGGCAATCGATATTCACGACCCAATAAGAAATAAAAATGTTTCTGGATTTTTACCAATAGAGAGAGAATGGTTACAAAAATTTATTGATTCAGGATTCGTAGATTCTTTCAGAGAATTTAACTCATCTGCAGATAATTATAGTTGGTGGACATACAGAGCAAATGCAAGGGCAAATAATAAAGGATGGAGAATAGATTATATAATGGTTTCTTCTTCAATGCGAGAAAATTTACAATCTGCTAATATATTAAGTGATGTAGTGCATAGTGATCATTGCCCAATAAAAATTTCTTTAAAAGTTTAAAAAAAAAACCCTATCAATCGATAGGGTTTTTTTTAAATAGTTTTACCATTTTCATTCAAAAAACGGTACTCTAAATATTTGTAAGCATCTCTAGGGATAATTTTAATCCATTTTTTATGTTTAAAATACCACTTGAGCCTAACAGAAGGATATCCTTTTTCAAGATAAGCAGCAATGAAAGGATGAGTATTTAAATTAAAATGACTTTCACCTTTATTAACTAGCCTATCGATATCTTCAGATATCTTATCTATGAGCACAATTGGAGCTTCAACTTCATTGTCAAGACCATTACTAGGGTTTTCTTCCCTGGTTTTAATATTCATTTCAGGTCTTACTCTTTGCCTTGTTATCTGGATTAATCCAAATTTACTTGGAGGAAGAATTTTATGTTTAGCTCTATCTTCCTTCATTTCTGTTTTCAGATGGTTAAATAGTTTTTTTCTGTTATCTGCTTTATTTTGATCAATAAAGTCAACTACAATAATTCCACCCATATCTCTAAGACGAAGTTGTCTTGCGATTTCTGTGGCAGCTATTAGATTAACTTCCAGTGCAGACTCTTCTTGGTTCTTAGCCGAAGAAGATCTATTTCCACTATTAACATCTATGACATGCAAAGCTTCTGTGTGTTCGATGACTAAATAGGAACCCTTTGTCATTGAAACATTTTTACCAAATGAAGTTTTAATTTGTCTTTCAATTCCAAATTTTTCAAAGATTGGAATTTTTGAATTGTATAGTTTTACAATCGACTCCTTTTTTGGTGCAATTTTTTGTACATAATCTTTGATTTGAATGTGTAATGCTTCATCATTAACTAAAATTGATGTAAAACTTTCATCAAATAAGTCTCTAAGAATCTTAGACGAAATATTCATTTCATCCATAACCTTACTAGGAATATTTGCATTCCTAATTTTTTTACACATCGCAATCCATCTATTGTAAAGATTTTGTAAATCTCTGTCAAGTTCAGCAACTTTTTTACCTTTTGCAACGGTTCTGATAATCACACCAAATCCTTTTGGCGTAATACTTTTTACCAGCCTCTTTAATCTATCTTTTTCTCTTTGATCTTCAATTTTTTGAGAAATAGAAATTCTTTTTGAAAATGGAACAAGAACTAAAAATCTTCCGGCAATTGATAATTCGGAAGTGACTCTTGGACCTTTGGTTGAGATAGGTTCTTTTACAATTTGGATTAAAACAGATTGATTTGGGCTAAGTACATCTGCAATAGCACCGTTTTTATCTATTTCTTCCTCAAATTTATAATTGTTTAAAGAGAAATTTCTGATTTTTCCTGAGCTAATACCCTTTATAAATTTTTGAAGGGTAGAAACTTTAGGACCTAAGTCGTGATAGTGTAAAAAAGCATCTTTTTTATATCCCACATTAACAAATGCTGCATTTAAAGCAGGCATTGTTTTTCTTATTTTGGCAAGATATATATCACCAACTAAAAATTTTGTATTGTCATTATCTTTATGAAACTCTATAAGTTTTCCGTCTTTAAGTAAGGCAAAATCAACATTGTTAGAACTTGAACGAATAAGCAATTCTTTATTCATTTTATCATTTTTTTGCATAAATGCTGATTAATATATAAACTACAACTATTCATCTGTTGTAAAAGCAATTATTACAACGTGCTAATGAATATTTTTCAAAGAACTTAAGTTGATTATTAATGATATAATTAAGAAGATTGATTAGAATTAATCCTTCTTCTTGTGACGATTAGCTCTACGTCTCTTTTTTCTCTTATGAGTAGCTACTTTATGTCTTTTACGCTTTTTTCCGCTAGGCATAAATTATATTTTAATTAATTTTTAATTTCGTTTTTACCCCATCAATAAAAAACTTCGATGGTTTAAAAGCTGGAATATTGTGAGCTGGTATTTTGATGGTTGTATTCTTTTTGATATTTCTAGCAGTTTTTTCAGCTCTTTTTTTAACTATAAAACTGCCAAAACCTCTTAAATATACATTTTCACCATTTTCTAATGAATCAATTATCTCTTTCATAAGTGATTCAACAGTAAGTTGCACATCAACTTTTTCAATTCCTAATTTTTCAGAAATATTTGCTACAATTTCAGCCTTTGTCATAAATCAATATATTTTTATCATTAATAATTCAACAATGCCTGCAAATATATGTATTTTTTACTTCAATATTTAATTGGTTTATAATTTAATTTATTACATCTATAGATTACCTTTACTAACCTGAATTATCTAAATGGCAATCAATAAGTTAATTTTAAAATGGTATGATAAAAACAAAAGAGATTTACCGTGGAGACATACCAAAAACCCATATAATATATGGATATCTGAAATTATTTTACAGCAAACTAGAATGGAACAGGGAATTTATTATTACAATAGGTTTATATCCAAGTTTCCAGATTTAAAAACCTTAGCAACTTCAGATGAAAAAGATGTTTTATTATTATGGCAAGGCTTAGGTTATTATTCAAGAGCTAGAAATTTACATTCCACATCAAAATATATATTTAATCAATTAAATTCAGAGTTTCCTGAATCCTACGAAGAGTTGATTAAGCTTAAAGGAATAGGTGATTATACAGCTAGTGCAATTTCATCTATTTGTTTTGAAAAATCTCAGCCTGTTTTAGACGGTAATGTATTTCGGATTATTTCAAGAGTTTATGAAATCAAAAATCCAATAGATTTAAATAAGTCAAGAAAAGTATTTAAAGAAAAGGCTAAAGAAATGATGCCAAGTGATAGATATGGTGATTATAATCAGGCATTAATGGATTTTGGATCAATTATTTGTAAACCTTTAAACCCACTTTGTTCATCTTGTGTTATTTCAAAAATTTGTTCATCTTTCAATAATAATTCTGTGGAATATTATCCTGTCAAGAGCTCGAAAAGTAAAATTAAGTTGTTGTATTTTGATTACATAGTTGCAAAGCATAATAATCAATTTTTAATAGAGCAAATAAAAGAAGGGATTTGGAAGAATATGTATCAGTTTCCAGTTCATATTTCAGAATCTAAAAAGACAAAAAAAGAGATTGTAAAGTTTTTATNAGAAAAATATCAGGCTAAAAANTTGACTATTAATCTNATTNATTCTGAATTTATTAAGCATAAATTATCTCANATAAATATAAGATCTAGATATTGGTTAGCAGAGAATATAATTAATGTTGATGATGGAATTTATGTGTCTTCGTTTAAGGAATATCCAATGTCTAAGTTNATGCACAAGTTTATTGAAAAATATACTCATGAATTGAGTATATCTTAAGTTAAAATAGTAAATTAGAAAAAAATAAAAACTATGTCTGGAACACTTAATAAAGTCATGTTAATTGGTCATTTAGGAGANGAGGTAAAAATTCACAGGTTTGAGGATGGAGGATGTGTTGGNAGATTTCCTTTAGCAACAAATGAAACATATNTGAATAAGCAAACTAACGAAAGAGTTTCTAATACTGAATGGCATAATATTGTACTNAGAAACAAAGCTGCTGAAATTTGTGAAAAATATTTNTCCAAGGGAGATAAAGTATACATTGAGGGTAGAATTAAGACTAGAAAATGGCAAGATGATAAAGGAAATGATAGGTATTCAACNGAGATAAATTGTACTGAATTCACCTTTTTATCTAATAAAAATGATATGCCAGCTCAACCCGATAATTCACCNGTNATTGATGAAAANAAAGTAGAGAGTGTTTCNGATTCTGTTGAAGAAACCGACGATTTACCGTTTTAGAATTAAATTAAATTTTATTTTCTTACCNTAGAATTTATGTCAATAATGGGTAAAATAATTATTTCACTATTCTTTTTTACNCTCATAATTTTTTCNTGTAATGAGCCTAATTTGCCGAAGCAAAATGGCTTTCTNAGAATTGAATTTAAAGAACCATATTATTCAATTNATGAAGAAANAGANACNNCNTTCAATTTCTATTATAATTCAAATTCCACTGATTTAGATNAAATNGGAAATAACCAATTTCTATTTGACTATAGTGANCTAAATCTAGCCCTTAAATTTATCNTTTTANAACATTNAANGTAGTCNGGATTTAGAAAAAAAATCACGTGACTTTTCTTTNATTTTGGATACCCATACAAAAAAATCAAATGGTGTTATTTTAAGAGAATATGATAATNATAATAGGANGATATTTGGAAAACTTTATGAAATNAAAGGNGACGTNGCATCTCCNATTCAATNCTACCTCACAGANAGTNTTTCAAACTTTATAAGNGGGNCGGTTAATNTAAAATTTAAATCAAATTACGATTCAATATTTCCGTCAATTCAATATGTTAAAAATGATATTTTAGTTTTATTTGAATCTATTAATTGGAACACGAAATGAAACTTAATAAGTGGTTTTATTTAATTGCNTTGTCNTTAATATGGGGAAGTTCATTTATTTTGATAAAAAANGCTTTAGTNGGNCTNGANGCNTCTCAGCTTGGTTCATTAAGAATTATATTTTCNTCAATTTTTATNTTTTTAATTGCATGGANGAANATTTTTACAATNAAAAAAATAGAATGGAAATGGATNACNATNTCTGCATTTNTNGGAAGTTTTTTNCCNGCNTTTCTNTTTGCATTTGCTGAAAAAGAAATTGATAGNTCAGTAGCATCAATAATCAATTCTATAGTGCCCNTAAACACCNTAATATTGGGAATGATTATTTTTAAAATNGAATCTACNAANAGNCANATTATTGGAGTTCTTNTAGGTTTTTTTGGCACATATCTTTTAATCTCNTCAGGATTAAANCTNAACCCANATCAAAATTATAATTATGCCGGATTGGTAATTCTTTGTTCGTTTTTATATGCNTTGAANGTTAATATNATNAAAAAATATCTTCAACACCTNTCNGCNTTAACAATAACNGTTGGGCACTTTACAGCNATTATATTNCCTGCTNTTTTGGTTTTTTTATTTTCTGACTTTGAGTTTTCNAGTTTAGAAAAGGNTGAGGTAAAAACTTCNATATTTTATGTNTTTATACTNGCANTATTTGGNACAGCATTAGCTAAAATAATTTTNAATAAGCTNATAAAGATTTCAAGTCCAGTATTCGCTTCTTCAGTNACTTATTCAATGCTNATTGTTTCTATNTTTTGGGGNANCGTAGANGGAGANAAATTCTCNATCTATCAATTANTAGCNACACTNATAATAGTNTTTGGTGTTATANTAACNAATAAAAAATCAAATATTAAAAACTAGAATCTTTAATCTCTTTATTAATTTCTATACTACTTGTCTTAAACTCAAGTTTTTGAGCTGGTAATTCCATGTAAAATGGAAACATAACATTTTGAACTGATTGATAATCACCATAATTTGTAGTTACAATATTATTGTTATCATCAGTATCCTCTGTACTTAGCAGTAGTCCAGATTCAACAGAATAATATCTGTGTGATTCTTTACCATCAACAGTTACTTTAACTTTGTAAGCATCCTGAAAATTTACAGAGTTTATACTAACTAGCTCTAATTCTTCAGGCTTAAAGTAAAGCTCTTCAAAAATACCTTTAACCTTTTTGTTTTCATTAAGCTGTCTTTCGTCAAATTCTACTCTTTGACCTTGCATTTCAGAATATCCTCTTTCACCATCAAAAGTGGTTTTACTCAAAGTCATTTTTTGACCTTGCATACTTGCTTCAATTACAAAAGAAGACTTATTTGGAAGTTTCTGTCTCATTGTAGCCTGAGGTGTAAAAGGAGCTCCAGGAATTGTGACATCAGCTTTCATTATTAATGTATTTACGGATTCTAGGTTTGATTTACCACCAACTGCATTGATATAATTATTTATTACATTAATAGCAGTTAATCCTTCTGGAATTGCCTTGTTGAAAACAGGCTTCGCTACAGGGTTAGCAAACTTGTCAAAATAATTTATTGGGAATCCGATTTCTTCTAGACCAGCTACAACTTCACTGCCTCTACCTACAACAATTATGCGCGTATTGCCAAGTTTAAGAAATTTATTAGCTGCTTTTTTAACATCTTGAGCTGAAACATTATTAATATTTTCAATAAATGTTTCATAATAATCATCAGGAAGATTATTTAATCTTTGTCCAAGGGCAAAGCTGGCTATTGTAGAAGCTCTTTCTGTTGAAAAAATAAAATTACCAAGGTATGCAGCTTTTACGTCTTTAAGTCTTTGCGGATCTACACTTTCTGTTCTAATTCTAGAGATTTCTTTAACAATTTCAGTAACCGTGCTGTCTGTAACTGCATTTCTTACTTTAGCTTCAGCTGTAAATCTAGAAACTCCATACCTGCTAGATCCAAGACTCGAGTATGCACCGTATGTCCATCCATTATCATCTCTAAGATTTTTAAATAAATATCCTTCACTACCACCTCCTAAAATTTGATTTGCGATTAAACCAGCAAAGTAATCTTCATCAGATTGTTTTAATTGTGTGTTATTAGTGAAAATTACTGTTGATTGTGTTGCAGAAGGAACATCAATAAAGTTTATTTCAGTTAGAGCCACATTTTCTGTATAAGATGGTTCTGGATTTACAGGTAGCTTACCTTTTTTCCAACCTTCAAATTTCTCCTTTAAAACAGGTTTAATTCCCTTTGCAGTAACATCACCGACAACAACTAAATATGCATTATTTGGAATGTAATAAGTTTTATGGTATTCAACTACATCTTCAAAAGTTACATTTTCAAGAGACTCTTGTGTTGTAAATTCACCATATGGGTGATTTTTTCCGTAAGATAATGCAGAGCTTACCCTAGACGCAATCGCATCAATATTATTTACATCAGATTTCAAGCTTTCAATAAGTTTTGTCTTTTCTTTATCAAATTCTTCTTCTAATAGTAATGGGTTTATAATAGCATCTGACCAGAGTTCAAGAACCCTGACATTATTTTTGGTTAAAGTATTAGCTGATCCACCACTAAAGGTAACACTGACCGATGCCCCTAAAAATTCAACTTCCTCATTATATTCGTCTTTGGGAATATTTGTTGTTCCGTTTCCGAGCATAGCGCTTAAAATACTCGAAACACCAACTTTTTCACCGTCAATTATAGGATTTCTGTCGATTCTAAGACTGTAAGTTACAACTGGTAACTTATTATCTTCAACGACCAATACTTGAATTCCGTTTTTTAACTTAAATGTTTTGGGTGCGCCAAAATTAATTTCAGGATCTGGTCCTGAATTTGGTTGTTTGCTTCTGTCAATTTGTGAAAAATTTAGATTGAAAACAAAAATTAACAGTAACGATATAATAATATTTTTCTTCATTTTATTGTTTTTTTACATAATCCATATCAAGCCTTTGATTTGGCTTTAAATACTCATTTGCAACTCGCATGATATCTTCTCTTGTAATAGATCTATATATTTCTATCTCATCATTAATTAATGATGTATCATCATACAAAAGATAATATTCAGCTAGACTACTGGTGATTCCTAAAATTCCTGTGTTTTTTTGGACAAAGGAGGTTTCTATTTGATTATTTATTTTCTCAAATTCCCTTTCTGTTATTAAATCCGTTTGAAGTTTATTGATTTGAGCGTCTATTTCTTCAGCTAAAGTTTCAAGAGATGTTTCACCCAGAGGTAATGCAAAAATTGAGAATGTTCCATATTCCTGGTCATATCTGCCATATGAAAATATTTGAAGAGCAGTCTTATCCTCATCAACCATTTTTTTATAAAGTCTCGAACTTTTACCTCCAGTAAGTATTTGTGAAATATAGTTTAGCACATATGAATCCTTATGACTATTTCTTTTTGTTATATATGAGAAGATTTTAGCAGGTATTTCAATATTAGCATCGTATTCGGTAACCTTAATCGTTTCAGTTATAGGTTGTTGAATAATATTTAGTTTAGCTGGTTTTGGATTATTATTTTCAATATCTCCAAAGTAGTCTTCAACTAATTTTTTAGTTTTTTCGGTATCAAGGTCTCCACCAATTACCAGAACAGCATTGTTTGGATTATACCATTTTTTATAAAAATCTTGAAATTCTTCAAGACTAGNAGAATCTAAGTCTTCAAATGAACCNATTACGGATTGGCCATAAGGATGATTTGTAAACATATATTTGTCAATTTCTCTGTATCCGAATTTTGCATAAGGAGAATTGTCAATTCTGTCTCTTTTTTCCTCCTTAACNACTTCATTTTGTGTATCTACTTGATCTTGGTCAATGATTGCATGAAGCATTCTTTCACTTTGTAACCACAATGCCAATTCTAAATTATTGGATGGGAAAAAGTTGAAATAGTTAGTTCTATCTTTCCAGGTGCTTGCGTTTGCAACTCCACCTTTGGATGTTATAATTTGCTTCCACTGTCTTTTTTTGATGTTCGGAGAATTAGCAGAAGATGAAGCACACATGTGCTCAAAGAAATGAGAAAATCCTGATTTACCCTCAACTTCATCTCTACTCCCAACATGATACATTACCTCGGTAGCAATAACAGGAGCTGAATTGTCTTGATGAATGATTACATGTAATCCGTTTTCTAAGGTATACTCAGTATATTCAATGTTTTGAGAATATATACAATTAGTAACCAGAAGAACTACAAATAAACTTAAAAATTTATTCATTGAATTAAGTTTTAAATATTTTGAAATCCAAATATAGTTTTTTTCATAATAAAAGAATGTTAAAGAAAAACAAAAAAACGAATCAAGAAACCTACTAAATATAATTTTTATAAAAATTTGCTGATTTATTAATTAACTTTATATTTGCATTCGCTTTTAGAGATAATAATGTACGCAATAGTAGAAATTTCAGGTAAACAATTCAAAGTTGAGAAAAAGCAAAAGCTTTTTGTCAACAGATTAGATGTTGCTGAAGGAAAAAAAATATCATTTGATAACGTTTTAATGGTAAATGATGGTTCAAAATCATCTGTTGGCACTCCTAATGTTTCTGGAGTTCAAGTGGACGCCAAAGTATTAAAGCACCTTAAATCAGATAAGGTAATTGTCTTCAAAAAGAAAAGAAGAAAAGGTTACAAGGTAAGAAATGGACACCGTCAAGCTATTACNGAAATTGAAATAAGTGATATTTTAACTGGAGTTTCAAAGAAGTCTACTGCAAAAAAAGCTGAATCAAAGAAAACTGAGGCTCCTAAAAAAGCTGAAGCTAAAAAGGCTTCTGCCAAAAAGGAATCACAAGATCTTTCTTCTATGCCCGTANCCCAACTAAAAACCTTGGCTAAAGATAAAGGGATAACAGGTATTTCTTCAATGAAAAAAGCGGATTTAATAAAAGCATTAAGTTAATTTTATAAAAAATGGCACATAAAAAAGGAGTTGGTAGTTCTAAAAACGGTAGAGAATCAGAATCGAAACGATTAGGTGTTAAGATTTTTGGTGGACAGCTAGCTAAAGCTGGTAATATAATTGTAAGACAAAGAGGTACAGTTCACAATCCTGGTGAAAATGTNTACTTAGGAAAAGATCANACNCTTCANGCAGGAGTNGACGGAGTTGTAAAATTCACAAAGAAAAAAGATAATAAGTCTTTTGTTTCTATTGTNCCTGCTTAACAATAATCTAAAATATTAAATAAAACCCCTTCNNNTGAAGGGGTTTTTTTATTTCCTATGGTTCAATTTTTTTAACTTTATGTTTTATGCCAGTTATCGAAGATTTTAATGTATNAAGCAANACAAGATATGTGCTGTGGGAAATAACAGAGAACTATNAAACATTATTTTCTGGTATTGANCTTGACNTAAANTCTAAGCAGCTGCTTTCTCAAAAAAAATCAGAAANTCATAAAAATCAATTTTTNGCTGTAAGATATTTACTTAANTATTTATCAATTGATNTACATAATCTAAATTATGATANTTTAGGAAAACCNTTTTTTGAAAACAATTATAAAATTTCAATTTCACATTCTGGACNNTATGTTGCGATAATCATCAGTGANACTGNTGTTGGTATTGATATTGAAACAATTAANGACAGAATTCTAAAAATAAAAAGTAAATTTTTGGAAACNGAACTTAACTATCCATTNGAATTAAATACNGAAACNTCACTTGTTTATTGGAATATTAAAGAGAGTGTATTCAAGGCAGTAGATAAACCTGGAATTGATTTTAAAAATAATATTCTCGTTCCTCCNTTGGATATNAANAANAATGTGGTGAAAAGTTGGTATATCGACGATGATAAAATTTATTCTTTTGANACCCGTTTTAAAATTTCTAAAAAATATACCTTAGCATTTGTAATTAAAAATTAATGGGAGAAGNTTACGATTTTTTTCTCAGTTCATACTCTGGCTATTCAAGGGTTGATATTGTTTTAGAATTCCTTGCATTTTGGTTTGGAATTATCAGTGTAGTTTTTGCTAAAAAACAAAATATACTTGTCTATCCAACAGGCATTATATGTACTTTAATCACAATGTATCTGATGTATAAGGTAAGTTTATTGGGTCATATTCTTGTTAATTTACTTTACACAATTATTAGCCTTTTCGGTTGGTGGAATTGGTCCAGAAGAGAGAATAATGATTTAGTAGTCAAGGTTTCAAAATTCACCTCTAATGACTTTACCAAGTCATTATTAATTTTCTTTATTATTGTGTTTGTTGCCTACTTTGCACACGATTTCTTTGCAACTAATTTTGAAGGTCAAATAAAGGAGTTGGATATTCTAACATCTGGAATCTTTGTAACTGCAATGTGGTTAATGGCAAATAAAAAATTAGAAAATTGGATATTATGGATAATTGGAAATGTGATAACTATACCTCTATATCTTTCAAGTGATAAGATTATATTATCAATTCAATATGTTATTTTTACCATACTTGCAATTCAGGCATATATAGAATGGAAGAAAAGCTTAAGCAAATAAAATCTAATTGTAAAAGGGTTGTCCTTTATGGACCAGAGTCAACTGGAAAAACAACCTTATCAATTGAATTGGCGAAACATTTCAATGTTCACTGGGTCCCTGAATATGCACGAGAGTATTTACAGAAAGTTTGGGATAGCGAAAAAAGAATTTGTCAACCTAAGGATATATTACCAATTGCGTTTGGTCAAATGGAGTTAGAGAACCAGTATGTGAAAAAGTCTGATTCACTTATAATTTGCGACACTAATCTTTTCGAAACAATGGTGTATTCAAAATATTATTACGAAGGAAACTGTGATCCACTGCTAGAAAAATATGCACTTAAAAATAATTATGATTTGTACCTTTTAACGGATATTGATATTCCATGGAAAAAAGATGATTTAAGAGATAAACCTAATGAAAGACAGGAGTCTTTTGAGATTTTTAAAAACGAATTAATTAAAAATAATCTTCCCTTTGAATTGATAAATGGTACCAGAATTGAAAGACTAAAAAAAGCAATTAATTGTATCAATAAAATAATATAAATTTTATATTTTTAGCTCGTGAAAAAATTCTACAGTTTTTTTCTTTCAGTTTTACTAATACTACCTAGNATTATAAATTTTGCTCATCACATTTTTGAAGAGCATGAGGCATGTACTGAGGTTGATTTACACTTTCATAAAGCTGAAATTAACTGTTCTACATGTTTTGTCTTAAATAACACNGAAAATNGCTTTACTAGCTACACAGAGTTTAATTTTAATTTGGTTTTAATAGATGAATTAGTCATTGATCTTTATGAAAACCATAAGTCAAACAACTTAAGAACTTTTAATTTAAGAGCTCCGCCAGTTGTTTGATGAATCACTTACACTTTTAATAAGCGATACTAATCGCTACACGATTAATAATTAAACTTTTAAATTAAAAATTATGAAAATTTTTAAATATGCCTTATTGGCAATACCTTTTTTATACTTCTCATGTGATNACGATAACGANACGCCAGATCCAATTAATGAAGAAGAAGTAATTACTACAATGATTGTAACTTTAGTAAATCACCAAAATGGGAGTGATGTTGTTACTATGCAAACACAAGATTTAGATGGANATGGTCCAAACGCACCTNTTATAACTGTTTCTGGTCCTTTAACAGCTGGAACATCATATGCAGGATCTGTTCAGTTTTTGAACGAGATGGAAGATCCAGCTGAAGATATCACAGAAGAAGTACAAGAAGAAGATGATGAACACCAAGTATTCTTTAGTGCTTCTGGTGTAGTTATGGAATTTGTCTANATGGATTTTGATGGAGATGGAAATCCTNTNGGNACNCAGTTTGTNCTTGCNCCTNTNNNANNNGGNNNTGGTTCTNTNACNATTACNTTNGTNCATGAGCNTACAAAACCAAATGATGGTTTAGATACTGCTGGTGGAGAGATAGANATNCAAACTACNTTTTCAGTAACTGTACAGTAAANAAATGAATTGTAAATGCAAGAANTGCGGTGCTAGTTTCNCATNGAAATTAGCACTTGTCTTGTATTCTTTCTTNTCATTATGTTGCATAAATTCGTTTGCCCAAAATTGTAATAAAANATTATCGATTCAGGTAATTGATTTACACGATGGTACACCACTAGAAAATGCAACAGTCCAGACTAATGGCTTAAAGGGTACAACTGACTNTGATGGTAACTTAATTTTTGAAAATCTTTGTGAGGATACTTATGTGTTAACAATTTCTCATGAGGATTGTGAATCTATGGTGCAAACTGTAGATATAAGAAAAGACACCTTCCGTAAAATAAGATTAGAACATCATTTAAATGAGTTAGAGGAGATTATGGTTATTTCAGATAATAGAAATAACTCCAGAACTCTTTTTGAAAATAAAATATCTAAAGAAGTTCTTNANGATTACAATAGTAGAACNATTGGAGATGTATTAAAAACAGTTACNGGTGTCAGTACTTTAAATTCAGGAAGTTATTTATCTAAGCCAGTAATNAANGGNTTNCATAGNAGTAGGGTTATTTTAATTAATANTGGAGTNNGANTAGAGGANCAGGATTGGGGAATTGAACATGCTCCAAGTATTGATATTAACTCNATTGATAAAATTTCAATCATCAAAGGTGCAAGTGCTTTAAAATATGCAGGTGATGCNCTTGGTGGAGTTATTATTGCTGANACATCCAGAGAAAAATTATTAGATAGTATTTATGGAAANATAACTACNANCCTTCAATCAAANGGAAGAGGTGGTGGTGTNTCAACNAATTATACTAAAACAAATAGTAATGGATGGCACTATAAATTTCAAGGNACCTTTAAAAAAATGGGTGATNATGAAACTCCAGATTATATAATGACAAACACNGGTTTTTNNGANCANAATTTATCNTTTAAAGCAGGCCTTAATAGAATTGACCATGGATTTNATGTATATTATTCTTTTTTNAGTAATCGTCTTGGAATACTTAGATCCTCACACGCNCANACCGCTATTGATGTNATANATGCGATTGAAGATGAGGTNCCAAATGTAATTGAAGANTTTTCNTATGACATNAANATTCCAAGTCAAAAAATAAGTCATCATTTAATTAAAGTAAGGGGGTTCAAAAACTTTGATTTTGGTAAGCTATCCATGAGATATGATTTTCAGTCAAATGACAGAAAAGAATATGACATTAGAAGAGGCGGTAGAAANAATCCTGCACTTGACTTAAATCTTCAAACACATTCTATTGCNCTNGATNTTGAATCAAAATTTGANAATAGCTCAAACTTAAAATCAGGAATTNTAGCCAGATACCAAAANAACTTTCCAGACCCNGCAACNGGAGTGAAAAGAATTATTCCTGACTACAAAAAATATGATTTTAGTTTGTATTCTGTGTACGATAAAAGCNTTAGCAACAATTGGTTCTTTGAAGCAGGNATTAGATATGATTTTTCTCACATTGATGCTTATAAATATTACAGANCATCTCTTTGGGAAGCAAGAAATTACGATGAGTTATTCCCAGAATTCGTTGTAGAGGATNTNGGNTTAAATACCNTNACNAATCCNAAATTCNANTTNCAATAATATTTCTNCAAANTTNGGNACNAGATANTCNATNNNCAANAGNNAAAATATNTNNTTTAATTANTCAATNTCANCTAGAAAACCAAATCCTTCAGAACTTTTTAGTGAAGGATTACATCATTCCTCAGCTAGAATTGAAATTGGTGATTTAAGCTTTACTTCAGA
>NZHJ01000036.1 GCA_002691265.1 Flavobacteriaceae bacterium
CGTTGACTACCATCAACCCACTGATACAGCTGAAAAAATTCTATATGACTTATATAAGAAAAGAGTTAAGTTAATTTTTCACACCACGTGGGAGTTAGCGAACAGTGATGAAAGAATAAAACTAAATTAAACAAAATAAAAAACCCTCAATTTCTTGAGGGTTTTTTTGTAATTATTTTTGATAATTATCTCTGGTAGGTTCCTGCAATTTGACTTGGTATACTACTTACATCAAACCAATCTGCAAAGTTGTGCACTTTACCATCCTCGTTGAATTGAGCAACACCCATCCATTTATATGAAACTTCTACTCCAGTCTCAGGATCGTTAAACACCCAATTTCCGTATATCCTTAAACCATTAGGAGACGCTGATGTTTCCTCTGTTGAATATAAGCTACCTCCATAGTAAACATCTTCAGTAAATTTGATGTTATCAAATGTACTGATGTAAAAATTAACAGCTGCAGTTAAATCTTCTTTAGATTTGTTAACATTCATTACAGCCTCAGGATTATTCCATTTTAACGAATCTGCAAAAATACTCATAACTTTTTCTGGATCCTCAGAACCAAAACCACTTACAACATCTTTCCATGATTCAACATTTTTATTAAAAGTTGCAATGTCTTCAGCAGAAGGAACGGAATTATTATCACAATTATACATTAATGATAACATTAAAATAGATAAGAAAATCTTTTTCATGAAATTTAATATTTGTTTTGTTAATTTGATAAAGTTAGTATTAATCTCCTAAATAAAATGTTTTTTCAATATTAAAGTTTGTATTCTTTAAATCTTCGTCCCTAGAAGAATTACCCACTAGGATATCAAAATCACCCGCCTCAACAACATAATTCATATCTGAATCATAATAAGCAAAATCTGATTTATTCAATTCAAATACGATTTCTTTTGATTCTCCTGGCTTCAAACTAACCCTCTGGTAGGCTTTTAATTCTTTTACTGGTCTAGTTATACTACTATATTTATCAGAAATATAAAGCTGAACAATCTCATCACCAGTTATTTCACCAATATTTTTTACATTAACTGAAACACTCAGGACACCTTTTTTAAATTTTGAACTGTTTAGTTTTGGTGAACTAATATCAAATTTTGTGTAGCTGAGACCAAATCCAAATGAATAGAGTGGTTTATTAGTTTGCATGGCATAGTCTCTAAAATACATTGAATGCTTATGATTATAAAACATTTTTAATTGACCAACTGTTCTTGCTACAGTCAGGGGCAACTTTCCACTTGGATTTATTTTACCAAACATAATTTCAGCAACTGCCAAACCCCCAAAACTTCCTGGCTCCCATGCTTCTATTATTGCATTTATATTTTCGGAGATCCATGGCTCTGATATTGGTCTTCCATTGACATAAACTACAATTATATTTTTTCCAGACTCCTTTAATCTCATTGCCAAATCTAATTGATTTCCTGCCAAATTAAGTTCAGCTCTAGCTGTATTTTCTCCTGCTGTTTTTTGATTCCACTTATATCTCATTGAATTATCTCCAATAACAAGCACAACTAAATCATATTCGTTTGCAACTTCAATTGTTTTACTAATATCTTTTTTTGAAATCTTTTTAATATTTTCATTTGAATCGTGGTAATCAACTAAATAACCCATTTCATTACCAATTTTTTTAATTCCCTCAAATACTGTGTATACATTTTCATCAGGCTGAGCACTGTGCCAATCCCCTAATATTGATTGGTTATTAGCATTCGGTCCAGTTACTAATATTTTATTTTTTGAATTTTTTGGGGTTTTTAATGGTAATACATCATTATTTTTTAACAAAACTATGCCTTGTCTAGCTAGTTTTAAAGCTGTTTTTGTGTGATACTGACTGAATATTTTTTCTGGAATATCATCTTCATCTACAAATCTATTTTCAAATAGACCCAACCTAAATTTTGCCTCTAATATTTTTGAACATGCATAATTTACTCTTTCCTCAGACAATAAACCTTCATTTACTAGTTCAACCACTAATTCTGGGAAGTTTGGACCATGCATATGCATATCAATTCCTGCATCAACGGCAAGATATATAGCTTCTTTGAAATTTCTTGCAACTTTATGTAAAGTTTCTAGTCTTTCAATATCTAACCAATCGCTAACATAAAAACCATCAAACTCCCATTCATTTCTGATAATATTTGTCATTAGTTTTTTATTTGAATGTGATGGTACACCATTTACCTCATTATGAGCGGCCATAATCGAAAACACTCCTGCCTCAATAGCACTTTTATAGGGTGGTAGATATATCTCATTTAAAGTTCTTTCAGAAATATCCATAGGTGATAAATTTAGACCATTAATAGGCTCGCTTCCAGCAATTAGATGTTTTGCACAAGCAATAACTTTATTAGTTCCTGTAAAATCTCCCTGTTGAAGTCCATTTATCATGGCAGTACCCATTTGAGTTACTAAATATGGATCTTCTCCAAAGGTTTCTCCAACTCTACCCCATCTAGCATCTCTCATAACATCAATGTTAGGTGTGAATGCCCAATGCGAACCTGTAGACCTCATTTCATGAGCAGTCTGGACACCAACATCATATGAGTTATTTTCATCCCAAGTTGAAGCAATTGTTATTGGGGATGGATAAACTGTAGCTCCTCTGTACAAAGCATTTCCATGTATTGCATCAATTCCGATAAGTAATGGTATTTTCAACTTAGATTTATTTGCCAACTGCTGTAAATAGTTAGCCTCCTCAGCGGTAATTACATGTAAAAAAGAACCTATTTGTCCATTAATAATCATTTTCTTAACATCTTCAGAAAACACCCCTTTATAAAATCCTTGAGCATCACTTTTTTTCATACCCTCAGGTGATAAATCTTTTTCTGCTTTTTTCATGTGCTCAAGCCCAACGAACTGGTTCATTTGGCATGCTTTTTCATACAGAGTCATTCTATTCATTAGGTCGTCTACTCTCTTTGCAACATCAAGATCAGAATCAAGGTATGGGTATAGGCTGTTTTGAGAAAAAATAAATGATGAAATAACGAATATAAGAATTTGAAAAACTTTCATTTTATAAAAATAAAGATAAAAACCCTCACTAAAGAGGGTTTTTTTAATCTATCTATCAAAATTTATAATTTTAAACTATTTAACTATTAGTTTGGATTTATGAAGTTGACCATTTACATTAATTTCAACAATGTAAGTACCTTGATTTAAAGATGAAATATCGATTCTATTCTCATCAGTTATTAAATCATATACTTTTCTTCCCATAATATCAAAAATCTTAATGGCTTTTGAATAATTATAGTCCATTTTAATATTCAAAAACTGTTCTGTTCTGTCTATAGGATTAGGAAATAAGCTAATCTCATTAATATTAAATTCATTTGTTGATAACTCATTATTTGAACCAATAACCAAATTCATTAGAGAGGTATTATCATCAACATAATTATAGTATTCACATGTTGAATTAACAAATGTACCTGTTTGAACAGCAGGATAAGGATAATTAGTAGCATCCTCCGGTAAAACGGTGAAATCAGATAAATTACCAGCAATAAATTTTCTTACACCGCCTTCGAATCCAGTTGATACCTCATCACCTGGGCCCATCCAAACCTGAACAATTATATCATCATTTGCGGAAACTTCAACACCATTTCCGTTTAAGTTTCCATAGCCAGGCAAAAATTCTAAAGGAACAGTTATCACAGTTTGATGGTCTTCAGGGGTTATCTCAAAATTTAATTTAAATGCAATTAGCTCCCAGTAGGCTTGATTTTGTCCTACATTAGTTGTGCCTACTCCACCATTGGTTTGTCTGTACAAGAAAATATTTTGATATGGTGTTCCTGCATAATCTGTAACCGGTAAATCAGGATTGTAATTACCCTCAGCATCAGAGTACCATATACCCAATTCAACGGCACCAATTGTTACGGTTCCCTCATATCCAAAATCAGCAGGTATATAACTTCTTGTATACAGTTGAGCATCGACATTAGTAACAGTATCACCAGAAGCAATTTCAGAAATTATTGAATAACCCACTTCCCAGAACCATGTACCCTGATTAACCCATTGCGTCGAAATTTCATCACCAGACATTGCCTCAAAACTAAACTGCTCCGAATAGCCATCAGCCATTGTAATATCATCAAGTACTACAGTTCCATTCACTAATACATCTAAAACAGTTTCATTTCCAACTCCGCTGCCTATCCAGCCATCTCCATATGCGTCGGTTAATGTAATTATGTAAGGACCGTCAAGTGTCGCAGTAAATGTGGTTTCAGGACATGAAAAACTTGTATCGTTAGCAGAACCAGCATATATAAAGTCATAAAATCCTTCTGTTGATTCACATATTTGTGAGGGCTCATGAGTTATTTCCTGCGAAGAATTGTGAGATAAAGTATTTTCCGCTGAAAATTCTCCAGCCTCCATGTTAGTGTACCATAGGTCTGGACCATCATTACCATTATCATTCCAGTCACTTACCGATCCATCGTTACAAACGCCTCGATTAGTAAAATAATAGGGTGTTCCTGGCATTAGTCCTGGAATTGTGTGCGGGAAACCAGAAAATGTGTAGGTTGCTGCTGTCCCGTCTCCGGGTGTAAAAGTTTCGTAAGCTTTATATTCGATTTCGTAATAGTCAATTTGACTGTTATTATTGCCATTAATAAACACATAATCTTCACCAGTCTCAAACCAAAAAATATCAGGATTTGGACATTGAGAGTAAATATTTGTGGATAATAAAATAATGACTAAAAAGTAGAATTGTTTCATAATAATTTAATTATTTAGTTAATTTAATGAAATATTATCAAATGAACAGAAAAAAGATTATGTAATTATAGATATTATAATGTCTGTCAATAAATCAAAATAGGCTTATGTAATATAAAAAACCCCCAATAAATGAGGGCTTAAATTTTGGGTGGAAGACCGGATTCGAACCGGCGACTTTCTGAACCACAATCAGACGCTCTAACCAACTGAGCTACAACCACCATATTAGGATTGCAAATGTAATTTTTTTGTATTTCTCTGCAAAAAAGATATCAAAGATTATTTTAAGACGCTTATGCTATCAATTAACGGAAGACGAGCCGAAATAAACCCCTCTGCATAATCGACGTTAGTAAGTCGACCCAAATCCCTAGCCCTGTACTCAATACTATCAAGAAAATTCTTTGTTGAAATTGGCGTATTATGAATTGGTTCTTTCTCGTTATAAAACTGAGACTTAAATGACTTAACAGCTTTAATTTTTACATTAAAATAATTGCTTATATCAACAACAAAATCCGGTTTTAAATTTTTCCATTGAATGTAATGATAAATATTTAACGGTCTCCACGGTTCCTGTTCTTTATTGTTATATTCAGTTACTATTTTCTTTAGTCCACTTAAAAAACATGAATCAATAACCAATTTAGCACCTCTTGGATGATCAATGTGTCTGTCATCAATTGCATTGCATAAAATTATATCAGGTTTATATTTTCTAATTACTTGAATCAATTTCAATTGATGTTCTTCATCATTTTTAAAAAAACCGTCTTTCAAATTTAAATTTTCACGAAAAGCAACATTCAAAATTTTGGCAGCATCGTTTGCTTCTTTTTCTCTGATTTTAGCACTTCCACGAGTACCTAACTCACCCTTGGTTAAATCTAATATTCCAACTTTTTTGTTGTTGGCAATTTCCTTTGCAATTGTCCCAGAACAACCTAACTCAACATCATCTGGATGTGCACCTATTGCTAAAATATCAATTTTCATAATTATCGTTAATTACAATTATTAAAGGCTTGCTCTATATCATTTTGTATATCTGGAACATCTTCTATTCCAACAGAGAATCTAATAAGATTATCAGTAATACCCTGAGCTAATCTATCTTCAGCAGTNAGTAGATAGTGAGATGTTTCAGCTGGAGATAACATTGTGCTTTCTACACCAGCAAAACTCATAGATGGGTTAATCATTTTCAGAGATTTCAAGAAAGTTTTTGGATCAATCTTTTTNTTTAATTCAAATGAAATTACTGCACCAAATCCAGTCATTTGTTTTTTTGCAATTTCATGATTTGGATGTTCTTCAAGACCAGGATAATAAACCTTGTCAATAAATCTACATTCGGTTAAATATTTCGATAATTGCTCTGCATTTTTTTGCTGAGCAAAAAATCTGACTGATAAAGTTTTCATACTTCTTTCTANNAGCCAGGCTGTATAATCACTTAAACTACCTCCAATATTTTTTGAAAGGTTCCAAATAATTTCCNTGTGTTCAGTAGAAGCGGCAACTGCACCAGCACAAATATCACTATGACCGCCAAAGTATTTAGTNGCACTATGTAAAATTATATCAATTCCTAANTTNTNTGGCTTTTGAATCAAAGGNGTTGCAAACGTATTATCAATAAATGATATTAAATTTTTACTTTTAGATAAATCAGCAATNTTTTGAATATCAACCAGCTTTAAAAGAGGATTTGANGGAGTTTCAATNTATATTGCTTTGGTNTTTGGCNTTATTTCTTTTTCAAATGACTGCANATCTAATCCATCNGTAAATGAATACTGTATACCNTATCTCTTAAACTGTGCTTCAACAAGNTTTCTTGNACCNCCNTAAATATCATTTTGAAGAACTATNTGATCTCCAGAATTTAAAAAAGCCAATAATGAAGTACTTATTGCAGCCATTCCAGAACCCAATATTATTGCATCTTCAGTTTCCTCAAGAGCAGATATTTTTTTTNCAAGNAATTCCTGATTTGGNGTTGAGCTATATCTAGGNTATCTGTCTATTTCTTTGTCAATATACTCATATGATGTGCCAGGATAAATTGGAGAAACNGAACCNCCAAATTGTTCATCCTTAACTTGACCNACATGNGTACATATAGTATTTACACCCTTNTATATGTTTTTATCAGACATTAGNNGNGTAATTTAACGATTATTTTTTAGATATTTTTTGTACTTAGGATAAGCTAAAANTGAAAGAATAAAAATAATTGNTAATGTAATNGAAATAAANACTACACTTATCTCTTGATCNTCTTTTGCATATGAGTGAAGNCCAGCTAGATAGAAATTAACTCCAAAATAGGTCATTATAATCGANCCAAATGATAAAATTGAAGCTACAGTAAAAGCAAAATTNCTTTTTAACCCNGGAATTAATCTCATNTGAATAACAAAAGCATAAANCATAATACTTATCAGGGCCCAAGTTTCTTTTGGGTCCCATCCCCAATATCTTCCCCAACTCTCATTTGCCCACATACCCCCNAGAAAATTCCCNATNGTNAGCATAACAAGACCTATTGTCATTGACATTTCATTTATTAAAACAAGTTCATTGACATTTATATTTAATAATTCCTTATTTTTTTTATTTGCAAGAATCATCAGTAGGAGACAAACAATACCCAAAATCATACTAATTGTAAATGGACCATAGCTCCCAACAATAACCGCAACATGAATCATCAACCAATAGCTATCTAAAACTGGTACTAGGTTTGCAATTGCTGGATCCATCCAACTCCAATGGGCTATCATCAGTATCATTGAGGTTACAAAAGTTGTAGATGCAAGGGTTAACTCGCTCTTTTTGCCAAAATAGATTCCAAACAACATTGTAGCCCAAGCTACATAAATCATAGATTCATATCCGTCACTCCAAGGCGCGTGACCTGAAATATACCATCTTGCAATCAATCCTATTGCATGAATAAAGAAAAGTATGTAAATAGAAAATTTTGAAATCGAAATAAGCCCATTAATTAATTTATTTCTGTTGAAAATCTGTATGATTAATGCGATAAATAAAATAGTGCTGGCGTATAGATACCAACTAAANAAAGCTTTAAAAATATCATACTCATTGTATAGAATTTCTGCATCTACTTTATTTTTTGTNAACATTACTTCAGAACCATATCTATTCTGNGTATTTGTTATNGCTANNAAGATATCATCAGCTCCANTGTATTCACCCGATTTTTTACCCTCGTTTAANAAATATAAATANGTTTTGAATCCNGTATTTATNAANTTTGAATATANTGAGTCGGTAAGNACNACATCAAACCTNTTTTCACTTGGGGAAATCCATTCGTTATTTTCATCATTNGGAANAGGGAAAATTTTNAGTGTAGTNCCNTGAATTGCATTATAAAGCANGTTTACACGCTGATCNGTTTCTCTNAATTCTTTTTGAAAAGCNTTNGGGACTGCTGCTCTATAAGCTTCTTCNAGANAGGGTCCTAATTTNTATTCTCCNCTTTCNGTAAAAAAATNAACTAATGATGCATGTTTTAAATCTTTTGGAACTCCAATTATACTTCTTATAGAATCTGCTTTTTTACTTTTCAAAAATATTANAGGAACACTGTACCAAAGCAATGGGCTTTCCTGCATTGACAAATAAACCTGATTCGAATCAAAATCATTGTAATAATCCTTCTTGCTTAGCTTTCGCAAAAGCTCTGAGGAATAAGTATTAATAGGCATCATTCTACCACCCAAATCCTGTATTACCAGTCTACCAAATTTATCAGCTTGTTCTTTAGACGCAATATTTTTTGATAATATGGANTCAATTTTCTCAATATCAGAAGAAGATGAGCTATGCACTCCAAANCCTTGACNGCTAACAGAAATAGTAAATANNATTAATAATGATGTTAAAAGNTTAGTCTTTTTATTTCTAGCAACCTCAAGCTGTTTTTTTAAGGAATCAAATCTNGTGAATCTTGCAAAGAGAATAACAANAAGNCCTATATACANCAGAATATATCCAATGTAAGTTAACAATGTACCCCAAAAATCATGATTGACCGATAGTATAGTGCCTTGTTCATCTGGATCGAATGAGGCTTGAAAAAATCTGNAACCTTGATNATTTAAAATATTATTCATGTATATTCTNTAATCAAAAGTTTCTNCNTCCANAACAGTAACTTCACTTGCAAATGANGAATAACTCTTATCAGTTCCTGGATATTTTTCTGCGATAAAATCATTAAGCTTTATGCTAAAGGGTAAATCATATACTTTAGAACCATATCTNATTGTAAAATCTTGATTTCCAACAGTAAAGGTTTTGAAAGCATTATTTGTACCCTTACCTCCNATTACTCTAACNAGTTTGGATTCCTCAGGCGTTGANACCAAAAGTTCAAGGCCATCTTGATCTGATTTAAGAAGCTCAGATTTTTTAACAATATCAAAAACACCTTTGATTACTGGCTTAGGAAAAACAAGTTGTTGATTNTTAATTATGTATCTAGCCCTCAAATTTAATGGCTCTGTTATATTTTTTTCTAAAAGACCTTGGGTCATAGACGCCATAACGATATATTCTCCGTCATAGGGAGAATTTATAAACAGGTCATAATTTTCATCAAATGATATATTTACAGCACCTTCAATAAAGTTATTTAAAGTGTATAAGGTTCCATGAATATTTTCCGTTGATCCATCTTTTAGGAAATGGTTGTGAGGCATTCCTCCTGCTGACTCAACAATTTTTAAATAGTAATCCCCATTTTCGTCAAATACAACATCTTCTTCAGCTCCGTTAATAAATTCATTTAATTTTATAGAAATAGGAATACCTCCATACTCAGTATTGAGTGAAAAATTGTTTTCCATTCTTGGTGAAAAATCAACTTTTTTTTCCTCAACTTTTCTCATTAACTGACCGTCTAATTCATAATCACCATCAATGTAAACTGTCAAGTAGGTTTTTTCTGAAAGAAAAGAGCTTTCAGTTGCACCTTCACGGATACTCATGACCCCTTCATAACTTATGTATCTAGTAACAAATGCACCGAGTAAAATAAACACCCATGATAAATGAAGAACAAGTACTGGCCATTTTCTTTTGTTGAGTAAATTATACTTGAAAATATTTCCAATAAAATTGATTACAAATAGAAGCATAATCGCTTCAAACCACCAAGCGTTATAAATTAAATTTCTTGTTAGCGGAGTTGGTGAAGTTTCCTGACCGGCGTCCATAAAAGTTCCAATGGCCATTGCTACTGCAAATGCGATAAACAAGACACCTGTTAGCCTGTTAGAAAAAAGAATTTTTTTAAGTGTATCCATTAGGTTTTTATGGCTTACAAATTTAATACCATTTTAGCTTTTTTTATACCTAATTATACTATTTATTTTGTAAATTTTACACATTCATTTTTTATATGATAAAAGTTACAATTATTGGGTCAGGGAATGTTGGGTTTCATCTAGTAAATTTATTCCACAATTCAACTAAAATAAAGTTAAATGAATGGTACTCAAGATCTATAGATTTTGATGAAAGGGTTCAAGTGATTAATGAAATTGAAAATCTAAGTGAATCCGACATTTATGTTATCTGTGTAAGCGATAAATCAATTAGCGAGGCAAGTAACAAAATTCAGTTTAAAAATAAGCTTGTAGTTCACACATCTGGTAGTACACCATATAACTCGCTTAATAATAAAAATAGAAGAGGTGTATTTTACCCACTACAAACGTTTTCTAAATCACAAAAATTAAATTACTCTGAAATTCCAATTTGCATCGAAGCTGAAAATGATATAGATTTAGAAACCCTCAAAAAATTATCTCTGGATCTTGACTGTAAATATTATGAGATAAACTTTGAAGAAAGAAAAACTCTACATCTTGCTGCTGTAATTTCAAATAATTTTACAAACTTTTTATTTGGTATTTCCAAAGAAATTATTGATTCAAAAAATTTAGATTTTAATATTTTGAAACCTTTGATAAATGAAACAGTTAATAAAATTCATAAATTAGACCCCATAAAGGCTCAAACAGGACCAGCGCGTAGAAATGATGTGAACATAATGAAGATGCATGAAAATATGCTAAAGAATGAAGAAATTAAGTCACTGTATATGGTCATAAGTAAGATGATTAAAGAAGAATATGGAAATTAATTACAAACAAAAATTAATCAATATTAAAGCTTTCATTTTTGATGTGGATGGAGTTCTTACAGATGGTAGTTTGTTGATAAGTGAGAAAGGTGAACTATTAAGAACAATGAATGTTAAAGATGGTTTTGCTATGAAGTTTGCAATAGACAATGGATATAAAATTGGTATTATCTCAGGGGGAACTAATGAAGCAGTCAAAAAAAGATTAAATAATCTAGGTATTGATGAGATACATTTAAGATCCCATGATAAAATAATCCACTTCAACGATATTATAAACAAGTACGGTTTAAGTAATGAAGAGATTCTGGTTATGGGTGATGATATTCCTGATATCCCGATAATCAAAGCAGCGGGTATAGGTTGCTGCCCACAAGATGCCGTTCCGGAAGTAAAAGCTGCAGCTAATTACGTTTCTCAAAAAAATGGAGGTAATGGTTGTGTCAGGGATGTTATTGAACAAGTAATGAAGATTCAAAATAAATGGATTTAAAAAAAATCAAATGGAATAAAGAATACACAATTCTTTTACTTCTAAACTTTTTCTATTTTTTGATTTTTTTATACATAACCAATAAGTTTTAGCAATGCAAAGTTTAGATTGGTTTGTGTTAATTTTTACTCTGTTGTTCATAGTAATTTATGGTACTATCAAAACAACCGGTGCTAAAACAGCAAACGCTTATTTAAAAGCTGGAAACGATGCTAAATGGTGGACAATTGGATTGTCTGTTATGGCTACACAAGCAAGTGCAATTACTTTCTTATCCACACCTGGTCAAGCATATAATGATGGTCTTGGATTTGTTCAATTTTACTTTGGATTACCAATTGCAATTGTTATAATTTGTCTGATTTTCATCCCAATTTATCATAAATTAAAGGTTTATACAGCATATGAATATCTGGAAACTCGCTTTGACTTAAAAACAAGGTCTTTAACTGCAGTATTATTTTTAGTTCAAAGAAGTCTGTCTGCAGGAATAACAATCTTTGCTCCATCGATTATTTTATCAACAGTTCTTGGGTGGGATTTGTTAACTTTAAATATTATTATTGGTTCTTTAGTAATAATTTATACGGTTTCAGGTGGTACAAAGGCAGTAAATTACACCCAAAAATATCAAATGGCCGTTATTTTAGTCGGTCTAGTAATTGTACTATTTACAATATTAAGTTTATTGCCAGAAAGCATAAACTTCAGTAATGCAATAAAAATTGCTTCAGTAAATTCAAAAATGGAAGTTTTGAATTTTTCATTTGACTTAGAAAATAGATATACCGTTTGGAGTGGAATTCTTGGAGGTACATTTTTGATGATGTCATATTTTGGTACTGACCAAAGTCAAGTTCAAAGATATTTATCTGGAAAATCATTAAAAGAAATGCAATTGGGTATGATTTTCAATGGTGTGTTTAAAATTCCAATGCAATTTTTTATACTTTTTATTGGGGTAATGGTGTTTGTATTTTATCAGTTTAACCCATCCCCTATTAATTTCAATCCCCAAGGAGAAGAAGTTATTTTTAATACAGTTTATCAGAATGAATACATTGAACTGAAAGAAAGTTTGGAAGAGAATTTCAAAGAGAAAACGTTAGTTTTTAACGAGTTTTTAATCTCTGAAAACCAAGAACTTAAAGACAAAATTAACAATCTCGGCGAGCAAGAACAATATTTAAGAGACAGAGCCAAAATTTTAATTGGTAAAGCAGCAGATGAAAAGAAACAGAAAATTGAATCCAATGATAAAGATTATGTTTTTATACATTTTATTATTGAAAATCTTCCTAAAGGTCTTATTGGATTACTTTTAGCGGTTATTATCAGTGCTGCAATGTCATCAACTTCTAGTGAACTTAACGCTCTAGCAACCACCACTACTATTGATATTTTAAAAAGAAATTTTGATCATGTAGATGACAAAAATATTGTCTATTATACAAAACTTATGACTTTGTTTTGGGGTTTATGTGCAATTACTATTGCATGTTTTGCTTATTTAGCAGACAATCTAATTCAACTTGTAAACATTATAGGGTCCATATTCTATGGAAATGTACTTGGGATATTTTTAATTGCTTTCTTTTTGAATAAAATTAAATCAAATGCTGTCTTTTCAGGTGCTATAATAACACAAGCAATAATAATTATTGCATGGTTTTATGATTGGATGCCATTCCTTTGGCTGAATGTCTTTGGATGCACTTTAGTTATTCTTATATCGTATCTTATAAATACAATAATCAAAAAAAAATTAAAGTTTTTTGGACCATTCGGCAATTGATTCCCTATTCATTTTGATGTAATCCTGATTGTCAGCCTCAATCGCTAGATTTAAAGACTTTTTTGCAGCATCAACCGCGTCAGCAAATTTATTATTAGCTGCCATTATTAAGGATTGTTGTCTATATTGCCAAAACCTTGGAGATTCATTCATTTCAATTGCCTTGTTAATCCATTCTAATGCTTTATCAGGATTTATATTCTCTTGTCTGTAAAATACAGCAGCAGCATAATAGTCTGATGATTTAGGATTATCAATTAAAACCTTATTTATGTCACTTTCAACCATTGATCTTGTAGGAACTTCAATTTTGATTTCTACTGACGTATTTTCCCAAGAGATACACATATTTACATCGTTATTAGTCAAATCATTAAAAGAAATTGTAAAAGTCTCTACAGTATTACTTTTCTTTAGCTTTTTAACATCAAACATTGATGAAAACACTATTTTATTTTCTGACCAATCCCTAGGAACTCCCCAAAGTTCAACATCAGAGTAAAAGATAATCTCCCAGCTTTCTTTGTTAGGAATAGAAAAAATTGAATAGGTTCCTGACTGAATTGTTTTTCCAGAAATTATGACATCAGTATCAAAACTAATTTTAGTACTATTATCTGCACCAGTTCTCCAAACTTTACCAAAAGGAACCAAATTTCCAAATACTTCTCTTCCTCTTATCGACGGTCTACTGTATTCAATCTCAATTTCGGTTAAACCAACCATTTGTTCAACTTCAGAAGCTGGGCTAACTCTAGGTGTGTTAATTTGAGAAAAACCTAAATTAACTGTGAATAATAATAAAGTTAAAATAATTGCTCTCATGTTCTTTAAATAATTTTTATATTCGAATTAATTTTTCAAATTTAAACAATTATTCATGAAAAAATATATAATAGAACTAATCGGTACTTTTTTTCTAGTATTAATCATTGGCTTAACAGAAAATCCAATAGCAGTAGGTCTTGGATTAGCAGTTTTAGTTTACATGGGAGCTCATATTTCAGGGGCACATTATAACCCTGTAGTAACCCTAGCGATGTATATAAACGACCAAATTGATTTAAAAGAGTCTGGTAAATATATCGCAAGTCAATTAATAGGTTCAGTAGTTGCAGTATACACGATGATTAGACTTGGACAAGATTCATTTTCGGTAGTTTCTAATACTACTGAAATAAAAAGTTTTTTTGTTGCAGAAATTTTATTTACATTTTTATTGGTTTTTGTAATACTTAATGTGGCGCTTAACGAAAGTCTAAAAGGAAATCAGTTTTATGGGCTAGCGATAGGTCTTACAGTTACAGCTGGAGCTTTTTCAGTTGGTGATATCTCTGGAGCTGTTTTTAACCCAGCTGTAAGCTTTGGCCCATCATTTTTAAGTTTTATTGACCCACAAGTAGTTGGTAATAATGTATCTTCTAGTGACTTTTTTGTTTATTTTTTGATTACAGGTATAATTGGTTCAGTTCTTGCGTCTTTTCTTTACAAGAAAGTTTTTAAGTAAATGCATTTTGACGAAGAACAAATTGAAAATCTTGATAAAATATTCAGAATTAACTTAATTAATTCTTGCTCAGGATACAAGTCAGCAAATTTAATAGGAACAATTTCGGATAAAGGGGTAAAGAATTTAGCTGTATTTAGTTCGATAACACATCTTGGTTCAAACCCACCCTTGTTAGGTTTTTTTTTAAGACCAACAGAAATTGTCCCAAGACACACTTATTTAAATATAAAGCAAAATTCATATTACACCATTAATTCTGTACAAGAAGATTTTGCTGATCAGGCCCACCATACCTCAGCTAAATATGACAGAGATATTTCTGAATTTGATATCACAAAAATTTCCTCAGAGACTATCAATGGTTTTCCTGCTCCTTATGTTAGTTCCTCTTCAATAAAGATTGGAATGAAGTTTGTAGAAGAGATAAAAATCAATTACAATAAGTCAAGATTAATTGTGGGTAAAATTGTTGAATTAAATGTGGATAATGGTCTTATTTCCAAGGATGGGTTTATAAATCTAAACTCAGCAAAGGTTGCAACAATTAGTGGTTGCGATGGATACTCATTCCCAAAAAGAAATATCAGAAAAGGATACCAGAAACCTAACAAAAGTTGAAAAAAACTTATCTACCCGAAAAGACATGTCCTGTATGTAAATTTCCATTCAAATGGAGAAAAAAATGGAAGCGAGACTGGGATAAAGTGATTTATTGTAGTAAAAAATGCAGTAAAATTGGAAGAAGTAAACATCATATTTCCTAATCAACTTTTTGAAAAATCCCCCCTATTCGATTATAAGTTCAAAACATACTTAATTGAAGAGTTTCTTTTTTTCAAACAATATAAATTCCACAAGAAAAAGATTTTTTTTCATAGGGTTAGTATGAAAAAATACTACGATTACTGTTTAAAATATTTTGATGAAGTAGAATATATTAACTCAAGTGATAAAAATTCTGATATTGCAGTTCTTTTANACAAGCTTTCTAAAAGTAACATTAAAAAAATAAATTATATAGATCCTTGTGACAATTGGCTTGAAAAAAAAATNAATAATGTTGATTCTATAAAACTAAATCGAATAGAATCGTTACAATTTTTAAACACCGAAACAGAGAATCAAATTTTCTTTAATCCTTCAAAAAAGAAATATTTCCAAACTAGTTTTTACAAATTACAAAGGAAGAANATGAATATTTTAATGNTTGGCNANAANCCTAAAGGTGACAAATGGACTTATGATGACGAGAACAGAAAAAAATATCCTAAGTCTAAAACTCCTCCAACTGTTAAATATCCAAANGAAAATAAAGATTTTTATGAAGANGGNATAAATTATGTTAATAAACATTTCAGNGAAAACTATGGTATTTTAAGTAGNANAATATNCTACCCAACAGATTTTACATCAGCAAAAGAATGGTTTAATGATTTTTTAAATGAAAGGTTTACTGAATTTGGTGATTATGAAGATGCAATTGTGGAAAAAGAAGNAATTCTCAATCACAGCTTACTGTCACCCCTTATTAATTCTGGGTTATTAACNCCTAAATACNTTATAGATNAATTAAATAAATATGGTATTAAAAAAAANATACCAATTAATTCATTTGAAGGAATANTTCGACAAATAATNGGATGGAGGGAATTCATTAGAGGTATTTANANAGCAAAAGGAAGTATNGAAAGGACNAGAAATTATTGGAATTTTGATAAGAATATGCCTNAAGCNTTTTACAATGCTACAACAGGTATTAAGCCNATTGATGACTGCATAAAGAAAGTTAATAATAATGCTTATTTACATCACATTGAAAGATTGATGGTAATAGGAAATTTTATGTTTTTGTGTGANATTCACCCTGATGATGTATATAAATGGTTTATGGAGTTTTTCATTGATTCATATGACTGGGTTATGGTTCCTAATGTTTATGGTATGAGTCAATTTGCNGATGGAGGCCTAATGTCTACAAAACCATATATAAGTAGTAGCAACTACATNATGAAAATGAGTNATTATAAAAAGGGAGATTGGCAAAGAATTTGGGATGGTCTTTANTGGAGGTTTATANATAAAAATCAGTCTTTTTTTCAATCNAATCCAAGATTATCAATGATGGTAAGAACANTAAANAAAATGGATAAGCAAAAGCTTGAATCTCATCTNAAAATTTCAGAGGAATATTTATCAAATTTAGTATGATCTATAACTCCACATATAATGATATTGAAAAAGAGATTGAAACAAATAATCTTGTTGGAAAAAAGTTCAATTTAATTAAATCAATNAGGCTTGGTGGTATCGGNTCTAAAAGATTAATTGTNGAAGACTTGAGTGTAAATTTTAAAAAAATGATTCAACAGAAAAATGATTTAATCTACTCTAATATTGAATTGAGAAATAAGGGNATAATTGTGTATGTNGTTGAGGGNCAAAAGAGNTTTACATGGGTCATTCCGTTTTATAAGCTAGTGNTATATAAATCTCCTTCATTTTCTATACACTCTNATGGTAATTTTATNAGATATAGTAATCAATTAAACCATAAGCAAANTTTAAANTTTTTTAAAAAAGTTTTAGAACANAAATACAANTTTAATAAACATAATAATNACGTATAAATTGAAAAATTTAAATGGCATAGATATTGATAGAATCATAGAAATGGCTTGGGAAGACAGAACAACNTTCGATGCTATTTTTGAAANATTTGGTTTAAATGAGTCTGAGGTAATCTCACTTATGAGNANAAATCTCAANNCTTCNAGTTTTANACTTTGGAGAAAAAGAGTTTCTGGNAGAAAAACTAAACATAAGGCTAAAAGAAATTTTCAGCTTGGTAGATTTAAGTGTTCCAGACAAAGGAATATAAACCAAAATAAAATAAGTAAAANAAATGCAAGTAAAAGAAACTNAAATTGTTGAAAAGGCTACCGAATTTGAAAACAGAAAGCANGTGTATAAGAGTACTAATGAAAAGATAGTTGCGTCAAGGGAGGTTAAAAGCTTAATCCTNAATTTAAANGAAGTCTATAAGGAAACTAAAGATCCTGAAATTATGGAAATGATGAAAAGACTTACTCTNATCAAAAGAAAGGTTGAAAAGAGATTAAAAGGAAGACCAGACGCATAATGAAGAATATAGTTATTATTGGNGGAACCAAAGGAATTGGCAANGCAATCGTAANNGANGTTGTGGATAGNAATAANGTGGTTTGTTTAAGTAGAAACCAAACTGATTTTAATCACGACAATTACACTTTTCATAANTTTGACGCATTAGTTGATGATTACCCAGATTTNGATTCTGTTGATTGTTTAATCTATTGTCCTGGCTCAATCAATCTTAANCCAATCTCCACACTTAGTCTCGATGATTTTAGAAATGATTTTGAGCTAAATGTTATCGGAGCTGTGAGAGCTATAAAAAANTATNTAAACTTNTTAAAAAAATCAGANTCAGCGTCTATACTACTATTTAGTACAGTAGCTACTAAGCTTGGNATGCCCTATCATGCTTCNGTNTCAGTNGCAAAATCAGGTATTGACGGTCTTGTNAAAACTTTAGGATCNGAGNTTGCACCAAAAGTTAGGATTAATGCNATTGCTCCAACCATCACNAATACAGAACTTGCTTCAAAAATACTCAGAAATGACAAAGTAATCGAAAATATGGTTGAGAGACACCCACTTAAAAAAATCCTTTCATCCAATGAAGTCGCTAAGATGGCCTCTTTTTTAATTTCAGAAGACGCCTCTTCTATTTCTGGTCAAATATTTAACATGGATGCTGGTATAGTATCTTTTAAAAGCTAGTTGATATGTTTAAAACACTTAAAATAATATTTTTGGTTGGACTCTCTCTCAATAACGGAGATTTTGATTCAAAAAAATTAAACAACACTCCTATGTATATATATGATATACCTATCAATAGCATTGATGGGGATGAAATAAACCTAAATGAATACAAAGGAAAATTCATTTTATTTGTTAACGTGGCATCAAATTGTGGCTTTACAAGGCAATACAAAGATTTACAAAAGCTTTACAATGAAAACTCTGACAAACTTGTAGTAATTGGGGTGCCGTGTAATCAATTTGGAGCTCAAGAGCCTGGAACCGAAAAAAAAATATCAATTTTTTGTAAAGAAAAATACGATGTAACATTTCCAATGACAGAAAAAATATCTGTTAGGGGGTCTAATCAACATCAACTCTATAAATGGCTTACTTCAAAGGAGTTAAACGGCAGAAAATCCTCAAGTGTAAAATGGAACTTTCAAAAGTATTTGGTTGATAAAGAAGGGAATCTAATTGATTATTGGTACTCTTTAACAAGCCCTATGAGTTCTAAAATTACNAACTANATCAAATGAAGATTTTTAGACTANAAAAATCNATCAATTTACCAATTACAATAGAAGAATGCTGGGAGTTTTTTAGTAGTCCTAAGAATCTCAAAATTATCACNCCTAATTACATGGGTTTCGATATCATTGACTTGGAGGATNCAAAAATGTATTCAGGTCAAATAATTAAATATAATGTAACCCCCTTACTTGGTATTAATATGAGATGGGTTACTGAGATTTCTCACGTCAAGGAAAATAGTTTTTTTGTNGATGAACAAAGATTTGGACCATANAAATTTTGGCATCATAANCATAAATTTGANATTATTGACGGGGGTNTTAAAATAATAGATATTCTAGATTATTCTCTGCCNCTTGGATTTATTGGTTTATTTTTTCATCCGTTTTTGGTNAAACCAAAACTTGATGAAATTTTTAGATACAGAGAAAAAAAATTAATTGAAATCTTCGGAAAATTGTAATGAAAGAATTAAATATTTTTTGGTTTCGAAGAGATCTTAGGTTATACGATAACTCTGGATTNTCTGAAGCAACAAACGGAAAACTNAAAGTTATCCCCTTATTTATTTTTGACACCTCTATAACAGATAAACTTCCTAATGATGACAGGCGAATAAATTTCATATATGATAATCTAAAAAAAATGGATGAAGATTTAAAAAAAGATTTTAATTCTTCTATCACTGTTTACAAGGGTAATCCAACAAAAATATTCAACAAAATAACTTCAGAATATAAAATAAATACTGTTTACACGAATAATGACTATGAACCTTATGCAATTTCAAGGGACAATTCGATAAAGAAAATTTTATCAGATAAAAATATTGAGTTTAAGTCATTTAAGGATCAGGTGATCTTTGAAAAAAATGAAGTTGTTAAAGATGACGGAAAACCATATGTTGTTTACACTCCATATATGAGAAAATGGAAAAGTATTTTCAATGAAGATTTAACGTGCATTAACGAAAAAAAGGTCAATAGTAACTTTTATGATAAATCTATTTCCAGCCTTTTGAATCTTAAAAACTATGGTTTTTATGAAAACAAAAATAAAATCAAGCCTTTTAAATTAAATAGTAAAATTGTTGAACAATACGCTGAAACAAGAAATTTTCCTTCTCTAAATTCAACCTCAAAGGTTGGGCCTTATCTAAGATTTGGTACCGNAAGTATCAGAAAGGTTGTTTCTGGACTATTAAGCTTCAAAGATGAAACTTTTTTGAATGAATTGATATGGAGAGAATTTTTTATGCAGATTCTGTATCATTTTCCTCATACTGCGACAAATAGTTTTAAACCTAAATATGATAAAATTGTGTGGTTAAACGAACCTAATTCTTTTGAAGCATGGAAAAAAGGCGAAACTGGATTTCCTTTAGTTGATGCTGGAATGAAAGAACTTAATAATACTGGATTTATGCATAATAGAGTTAGAATGATTACCGCCAGTTTTTTGTGTAAACACCTACTTGTTGACTGGAGGCTAGGAGAAAAATATTTTGCTCTTAAGCTAAACGATTACGAAATGTCTAGTAATGTTGGTAATTGGCAGTGGGCAAGCGGTTCTGGAGTCGATGCTGCTCCTTATTTTAGAATCTTTAATCCACACACTCAAATAACCAATTTTGATAAAAAACGAGTCTATATAAACAGATGGGTAGATTGTGATTCATCTGATTATCCAGATGAGATAATTGATCATAAAAGCGCCAGAGAGAGATGTCTTGATACGTATAANAGATATTTAGATTAAATTATTATATTTATTCAAAAGCGATAAATTAATCAAGGTAGTTAAAGATGAGTTTCTAATGAGATAAGGTGATCATGTATATAAACCAATGATTGATGGTCCTCCGCCAATAAATCAAAATTAGATTCTTTCTATTGATGCCCCAAGTGCTTTAAGCCTTTCATCAATATTTTCATAACCTCTGTCAATTTGCTCAATATTTTGAATAACAGACACACCTTTAGCAGAAAGTGCGGCAATAAGAAGTGAAATCCCTGCTCTTATGTCTGGTGAGCTCATTGAAGTAGCTTTTAACGAGGATTTGAAATCATGACCAATAACGGTTGCGCGATGAGGGTCGCATAGTATTATTTTAGCACCCATATCAATTAGTTTGTCTACAAAAAAGAGTCTACTTTCAAACATTTTTTGATGAATAAGAACACTTCCTCTTGCCTGAGTTGCAATGACTAAAATTATACTTAATAAATCTGGACTAAATCCAGGCCAAGGAGCATCAGAAATAGATAAAATCGAACCGTCAATGTAATTACTTATTTCATAACCTTTGTCATGCTCTGGAATTACAATATCATCTCCTTCTTTTANAAGGGATATTCCTAANGATCTAAAAACATTAGGGATAACTCCTAGATTTTCCCAACTTACATCCTTTATCCTAATATAACTTTTAGTCATAGCAGCCAATCCAATCCAACTTCCAATTTCAATCATATCAGGAAGGACTGAATGTTCTGCACCAACTAACGAACTTACACCCTCAATAGTTAAAAGATTTGATCCTTCACCACTAATTTTTGCACCCATTGAACTTAATAGCTTGCAAAGTTGTTGAATGTAAGGCTCACAAGCTGCATTATATATTGTTGTTTTACCCTCTGCAAGCACAGATGCCATTAAAANATTAGCTGTTCCTGTCACAGACGCTTCATCTAGTAAAATGTATGCACCTTTTAACTTCTTTGACTCAACTCCATAGAAATAATCTTCTTTATTGTATGAAAATTTAGCACCAAGCTTAATAAGACCCTCGAAATGAGTATCCAATCTCCTTCTTCCAATTTTATCACCACCTGGTCGAGGAATATATGCTTTACCAAATCTGGCAAGAAGTGGACCCACAATCATTATTGAGCCTCTTAAACTTTTACCATCAATCTTAAACTGTTCTGACTTTAAATAATCAAGATCAATATTATCAGCTTTAAATGAATATTTATTTGAATTTAGTTTTTCGACTTTTACCCCTAGGGATATTAATAAAGAAATGAGCTTATTTATGTCTATAATATCAGGAATATTGTTGATAATTACTTTCTCAGGTGTTAACAGAGTTGCACAAATAATTTGAAGGGCCTCATTCTTAGCACCCTGGGGTCTAACCTCCCCTTTTAATTTTTTCCCACCTTTTATTCTAAAAGCTTGCATTCTTAAATCAACTAATACCTTTTTCTGTTTTTGTTATTTTTCTTTGGAAACTTCTTGTTTGAAAACTTTTTCCTGGATCTTAGTAATAATGCTGAATCTAATAATTCTTCTTTAGAGTCTCTAATATCAATATTAGTTTCAGATAATTCGTAGAGATGATCAAAAATGACCTGGTCCTTTACACTATCTTTATTCCAATTTAAAAAACACTTTTTCATATGATTTGCTATAGTTAACACTAAAGCATCTTTCATTTCACCAGAATCCCATTTTACAGCTTCATCAATCATTATTTTAATGTTATTTCCGTAAAATCTATACTTTGGAAAATTTTGAGGATAACTAAGGGGTTCAGGTTTAGCGTTTAAAATTTCTTTAGATGGTTTTTCAAACGGAGAATCTGCATCAAGTTTGAAATCAGACATAATAAACAACTGATCCCATAATTTATGCTGAAAATCAGCAACATCTCTTAGATGTGGCTGTAGGTTCCCCATCACAGAAATAATAGCATTAGCTAATTTATTTCTCTCTTCTTTTGTTTCTCTTGTAGAAGCATAGTTTATCATTTTCTGAATATGTCTTCCATATTCGGGTATGATTAAATCTTCTCTCACTGTGTTATATTCTAAATTTTCAATCAATTTTTTATGTTTGGTAAGTTAACAAGGGCAAAATACGAAAAATATGGGCAGAAATTATAATAAAATAACATTTTCAATCTGCTTAGCTACCTTCTTATAATTATTAATTATTAAATCTGGATCTTTTGCAACAATTTTAACAGAAACCGAAGTATATTTTTCGTTCTTCGATTTTCTAATATTAAAATGAGCACTTGAATCTTTGAAGATATCTTTTAAAATTTCAATATTATTTTCGTTCGACTTGTAGATAAACTTATAAATATATTCGGAGGGCCAACTAGCAGTTTCATCTAGAAGATTTTTTAAGTTTTTGTAAAAGTTTTTATTTTCTTTATCCATAATCAATAACAAATATATTGCTAATTATTTTTTCGGTTTAAACAATATTATCGAATTTTACAAAAAAAATTCTAATGAAAATTGTAATAACTGGAGGCCCAGGAACAGGAAAAACTTCAATAATCAATAAGTTAGAAAATATTGGCCACACAGTATTTCATGAAAGCTCGAGGGAAATTATAAAGAAATACAAAAAATTAGGTCATAATCAGTTGTTTTTGTCTGATCCAATTAAATTTTCTGAAATACTTCTTGAAAACAGAATTCGACAATATGAAGATGCAGATAAATTAAATTTTAAGAATGTTTTTTTTGACAGAGGAATTCCAGATATTTTAGCATATTTAGACTATAAAAATATCTCTTTTGGAAAAAACTTTGATGATCCTTCAAATAATTTAAGATATGATTATGTTTTTATCGCAGAACCTTGGAAAAAAATTTTTAAGAATGACGAAGAAAGATATGAAAGTTTTGAAGAGCTGAAAATTATTAATAAGCATATAAAAACAACATATATCAGGAATGGCTACGATTATTTTAAACTTCCTGAAGACTCTGTAGAACAAAGAGTTAATTTTATAATCAAAACTATCAAGTGAAATTTAAAAATATAAAAATAGTTTTTATGGGTACAGCCGAGTTTGGAATACCTACTTTAAAAGTTTTAAATGATGTATTTAATCTGGATACTATTGTTACAAATTATGATAAGCCCTCTGGCAGAGGTCAAAAAATTAGATTTTCAGCTGTAAAAGAATATGCGCTCATAAATAATATTAATTTATTACAGCCAAAAAATTTGAAAGATGAAGGATTTGTAAAAAAAATACAAAAGATTAATCCAGACTTTATTGTAGTTGTTGCTTTTAGAATGATACCCAGAATTGTATGGAATATNCCCAAATATGGNACAATAAACCTNCATGCTTCACTACTCCCCGATTACAGAGGNTCAGCCCCGATTAATTGGGTTATAATGAATAATGAAAAAATTACCGGNGTAACAACATTTTTTATAGACGATAAAATTGATACAGGAGATATACTAATTCAAGAAAAAATTAAAATTGACAAAAAAATTAACGCTGGTGAACTTCATGATAAGTTAAAATTAATAGGTGCATCAATAGTTGAAAAAACTTTGAANGGTATAGTTGAAAATTCTCTTCAGCGTGTTAAGCAAATACAAAAAAATGATTTTAATAATGCATATAAGTTTGACAAAACAAATATCAAAATCGACTGGAATCAAAATTGTCTAGAAATTTATAATAAAATAAGAGGATTAAGTCCATTTCCAGGAGCTAAAACTTCTTTAATTTCTAAATCTGGTGAAACTNTGAATACAATTTTTTATGAATCNGAATATTTAGTCGAAAAACATAATCATAACAANGGAAAAATNATACATGAAAAAGGTAAAATAAANATTACTTGTAAAAACGGCTATTTANTNATNAAAANTTTGAAAATNGAAGGTAAAAGAAGAATGGATACAGAATCATTATTAAACGGATTTAAGATTGAAAAATACGAAANGGTAAAATGATAAATAAAGGCGATTATTTAATTTCAACGCCTGAAAGTTTAGGCGATTATTATTTTAACAGATCAATTGTAATACTTACAGAGGTCAATGAAGATGAAATAGTTGGATTTATAGTTAATAAAGAACTGGATTATACACTAAATGATTTAGACAATTCAGTTTTGGATAAAGAAATAAAAATTTTTAGTGGAGGTCCAGTTAANCAGGATAATTTATATTTTATTCATGAACACCCAGAATTAATTAATAATGGAATTAATTTTTATAATAAATTATTTTGGGGAGGNGAATTTAAAGAATGTGTTAAAATGATTAATGAAAGGAAAGTAATTAATCCCTCAATAAAGTTTTTTTCAGGTTATTCAGGATGGACACATGATCAATTAATTGAAGAAATAAAAAATGGCTCTTGGATTATTAAAAAAAATGAAACAAATAATATGTTTTACAATGATTCAAAAAAAATGTGGAGAGAAAATATGAAACAGATGGATGAGAAATTTAAAATATGGTCAAATGCACCAGAGGATCCACAAAACAACTAAGTTGAACCTAATACCTTTTTNAAATCTGAAATCTGGTTAGTCCATAATAATTTTGACTCTTCTACTTCTTCCTCATCATCAGCAAAATCTGTTACTATCAATGATACATCCTTAGTAATTTCATCAAATTGAATTCTAAGCTCAAAATAATAATCAGAATCTTCATCATCAAGCCATTGAAATTGAATTTTTTCGTTATTATTTTTTTTTAAAAGCTTGGCACTTTCTTCAGAATCATCCCAAATAAAAATAAAAATCTCACCTCGTGAATTAACATTATCTGCAAACCATTCTGACAGTCCCGATGGTGTAGAAATATACTGAAATAAAAGTTTTTGGGAAACCTTTATCGGAAACTCCATTTCAAATTTAATTCTGTCGCTCATATTGAATAATTAGTGTTGTAATATATACATTTATTCTATTTTACAGCAAGATTTATTTAAATAATTTATTAAACATATGTTGAATCTAAAAAATTTAAATTTTATATTTGCTGCCTCTGAAAATGGCGAGATAGCTCAGTTGGTCAGAGCGTCGGATTCATAACCCGGAGGTCCCGAGTTCAAATCTCGGTCTCGCTACTAAACAACAAAACGGTTACTAAATAATTTAGTCTAACCGTTTTTTATTTTTGAATAAGTATGATTTGTTAAAGGAATGAACTGCACCAATTAATTTTCAACTAAAACTTTTAAAAGTTGGTCTTTGCTAAGCTTTTGTTGATTTCCTGAATTCATATCCTTTAAATTGAAANAAAGGTTCTCCTTCTCCTCTTCTCCATAAAAGAGAACGTANGGNATCATNTTTTTATTTGCATAATTTAGCTGNTTTTTCAATGATACAGAATCAGGNTAAAATTCTGTNTTTATATTACTNTTTCTTANTGAATTAGCAATTTGGATTAGATCATAAGANAAANNATTTCCAAAATTTAAAATTAGNACTTTAACAGAGTTAATGGGGGTCTCNNGNAATAAATTTAATTCNTCAATAANNAGAAACAATCGATCTANCCCAAAACTTATTCCAATACCACTCATNTTTTTTAANCCAAAAATTTCGGTTAGATCATCATAACGACCTCCACCTGCAAGTGAACCCATACTTATATTTTTAGGGGGTATCACTTCAAATATTACTCCAGTGTAGTAGTCAATACCTCTTGCCAATCCAATATCAAAAATAAGCTCTGATTTAATTAAATTATTTTTTGAAAAATATTTAAAAATATACTCTATATCAGAAATTCCCTCTGTACCTATTTCTGATGATTCAAAATAAGATTTGAGTAATTCTAAATTATCAGTAAAATTTTTGGATAACTCAATTACATCAAANATAGAGTTTACAACATTTGNTTTAAAATCTGCTTTTATTAGATTGGCCTTTACAACTTCATNNTCNAACTTATCCAACTTATCTAATTGATTNGTCAAAGCTGTAAACTTNTCTTGACAATCAAATATNTCACAGATTGCTATCAATAATTTTCTTGTATTNATTTTTATNTGNCATCCACTTAATTTTAAATCAGAAAATACANTGTCAAACAAAGAAATAAAATCTATTTCCTGCATTAGNGATTTAGAACCAATAACATCAGCATCACACTGTAAAAANTCTCTAAATCTTCCTTTTTGTGGCCTATCTGCTCTCCAAACATTTTGAATTTGATACCTTTTAAATGGAATAGTAATATTGTTTTGGTTTTGAACCACATACCGAGCAAAAGGCACTGTCAGGTCATAGCGTAGTGCCTTATCTACTATCTTTGGCGATAAATCAGAATATTTTAGCTCTTTTTTTTCATCAACATTTGTATCTTTCAGAAAATCTCCAGATTTAAGTATTTTAAAAATTAATCTTTCCCCTTGTTGGCCATATTTTCCCAATAGGGTTTCTGATCTCTCAAAACTTGGAGTTTCAATTGGGTTGAATCCAAATCTCAAAAAATTATCTTTAATTATGTTAATTATATAATTTCTTTTATATAATTCCTCAGAATTAAAATCTCTTGTACCTTTAGGTAAAATTGGCTTTTGCATTTCTCGATTAAATTTAAGTTAAATTAAAAAAAAACACCTACTGAAGCAGGTGTTTTTATTTTCGAATATTGTATATATCTATTTTTTTTCTGGAACTACTTCAAAAGGAAAATCAAAAATTACTTCACGATGTAATCTAATTTTTGCAGTATATTTTCCTGTTTGCTTTATGTTATTTCCAGANATCATTATAGACTTTCTATCAATTTCAACTCCGCTTTCTGCAAGTTCTTTTTGAACATTTATNTTATTAACAGAACCAAATAGCTTTACTCCCTCACCAACTTTAGCCTTAATTTTTATTTCAAGACTATTTATCTTTTTAGCAAGTTTATTTGCGTCATCAATAACCTTTTTGTCTTTGACAACCTGTTGTTTAATATTTTCTGCTAATACTTTTTTTGCTGAAGGTGTTGCTAGAATTGCAGAACCGTTAGGAATAAGAAAGTTTCTTCCAAAACCGTTTTTAACGGTTACTATATCATCCTTGAATCCAACTCCCTCAACATCTTTTTTTAATATTATTTCCATATCGTCAATTTTATTTTAATAAATCAGCNACATATGGCAGAAGAGCTAAATGTCTTGCCCTTTTAACCGCAACNGAAACCTTTCTCTGATACTTCAATGAAGTTCCTGTCAATCTTCTTGGNAATAACTTACCTTGCTCATTTATAAATTTTAATAAAAAATCTGAATCTTTATAATCCACATACTTTATTCCATATTTTTTAAATCTACAATACTTTTTAACCGTACTGTTATCAATATTCAGAGGCGTTAAATATCTTATTTCACCACCTTTTTTCCCTGATGCTTCGTCTTGAATACTTGCCATAATTATGATTCTTTGTTGTTAATTTTAGTTCTTCTTTTTTCAGCCCACTCAACAGCATGCTTATCAAGCTTTACAGTAAGATATCTCATAAACCTTTCATCTCTTCTAAATTCTAACTCAAGATCAGAAATGACANTTGGATCTACAGTATACTCAAATAGGTGATAAAACCCACTCTTTTTGTTCTGAATTGGGTAAGCTAACTTCTTAAGTCCCCAATCCTCTTTAGATACCATTTTTGCACCTTTCGATGTTAAAAATTTCTCATATTTCAGGACTGTTTCCTTTGTCTGTTCTTCAGACAAAACGGGATTAAGAATGAAAACAGTTTCGTAGTGATTCATTTTATTGTTTTTAAATTTAATGCGTGCAAAAATAGATAATTTTATAATGTTTTGACAATTTTTAGTGTCAAATATTTAATAATTAAAACTTTTTATTCACTCAAGGAGTAAAAATTCAGATTAAAATCAGAACAAATGCACTAATATGGATCAACGTCAACAAACACTTGTACTGATCTAAAATCAGGTACAGAATGGAATGATAAAATTGATTTTTGCAATATGTTTTTAACCCCAGATAAAGATTGTTCATTAGGAATCTTTATAAGAATATTTTTTTGATATTTATTTCTAATTCTTGAAATATACGGAAATTCAGGGCCAAGTATGTTTTTTTTAAAATAAGGAAATATCCTTTTATGGAACCAGTTTGATGAATTATTTACCCTATTTATATCTTTGTGTTTAATCGTAATTTTAATGAGTTTAACATATGGTGGATAATTAAATTTTTTTCTGTCCTCAATTTGATCACTATAAAAAAATTCATAATTACCNTGAACAATTTGGTTCATAACATTGCTATTTGAACTGTAAGTTTGTATGAAAACAACTCCTTGCTCTTTTGATCTACCAGCCCTTCCTGAGACTTGCTGAATTAATTGATAACTCCTCTCGTGAGATCTAAAATCGGGAAAATTCATCGAACTATCAAGATTTAATACACCCACCAATTGGACATTTTTGAAATCTAATCCTTTAGTTATCATTTGTGTTCCGATTAACACATCATATTCATTATTATCAAATGCATTAATTATTGTCTTAAAATTATTTTTGNCTCTTGTTGTATCATGATCTAGCCTAGCAATCTTAAAATCTGGAAAAATTTCACCCAATTCTAGCTCAACTTGCTCGGTTCCAAATCCTTTGGATAGCAGGTCATCACTATTACATTTAATGCAATTATTATTTGCCTTCTTAGAGAATCCACAATAATGACATTTCAGTAGTTTTTTTGAATAATGATAGGTTAATGTAACATCACAGTTAATACATTTTGGTGAGTGTCCACAAGAATTACACTCTAATACNGGTGANTANCCCCTTCGATTTTGAAATAAAATAACCTGTTTTTTATTTTCAACAACTTCCTTGATTTTTTTTAATAANAGATCCGAGAAAAGACCAAACATATTNCCTTCTTTTATTTTTTNAGAAATGTTNATTAATTTAATTTTTGGAAGAGGTATATTACCATATCTTTCATNGAGTTCAACTAANGATAATTTTTTGGATATTTTTGAATTATAATAACTTTCNATTGACGGAGTTGCTGACCCTAACAAAACCCTTGAGTCATGTATATTTCCAAGCACCAAAGCTGAATCCNTNGCATGATATCTAGGNGAAGGNTCATATTGNTTATATGATTGTTCATGNTCTTCATCAACAATTATTAATTTTAGCTNGTTATAAGGTAAAAAAATTGCTGATCTAGCACCAATTATAAGCTGAGGTTGTTCATTATTATTTATTTCATTCCAAAGCTCAGCCCTTTGATTNATATTAAGACCTGAATGATAAACAAGTAAGTTTTTTGGAAAAAAAACCTTNAGTCTCTCTACTAATTGAGTTGTTAATGCGATTTCGGGAACTAAAAATAAAATCTGATTTTTGNAGATTAATAAATTTCTNATCAAGNTGATATATATTTCTGTTTTACCCGAGGANGTTATTCCTTTAAAAAGTATATTNTTTTTAATACTTAACTCATCTTTTATTTTTTCATATGCTANTTGTTGTTTTGGAGATAANATGAAGTTATTNTAATCAATATTTTCTTCTAATGTGTTTCTTTTTATTTCAATTTCGTAGAATTCAAATATCTTTTTCTTAACCATACTGTTCAAAATAGCAGAATAGCCCTTTTTAATTTTTTTAAACTCTGAACTTTTTATGTCTTTAACTAAATCATTTTTGAGCTTATTGTAAAAATCTAAAAATTGGATTTGAACTTTGGCATTCTTTAATTTTGATATTTCAGAATTATTATCAAAATCCTTATGCAGCCTAACGCATCTTTTAAGCTTGGGCTTATACTTTGTATATATTTTTTCATCAACCCTAATTAATTCCTTTTCATTCATTGAATTTATAATTGAAAAAATGTTCTTTTTCTCTAAAATTTCAGAAACATCTTTAACAGAAAGCTGTTTGTTAATATTTAGTGCTTCGACAACTAAGTATTCAGAATCATTTAAGCCATCCATTTCGATTTCTTTGTCGTGATTAAGGGTTAAGACTGTTTCGCTCTGAAGAATCAAATTACTAGGTATAGAAGCTCGCATCACCTCTCCTATTGAGGCGAAATAATATCTGGATACCCAATCCCAAAATTTCAATTGATATTTATTTACAACCGGCAGATCGTCAATAATTTGAATAATAGATTTTAATTCATAATCACTTTCATAACGATCATAGGTTTCATATGAAACAGCTGTATATAATTTCGATTTTCCAAAAGGAACAATAATTCTCATTCCAGGTTTAATAAAATCATATTCATCCTTACTTATTATGTAAGTAAATTTTTGATTTACAGGAATCGGTAATATTACGTCAACATAATGGGCCATGAAATTTTTTTAATAATAATGTGATATTTTTGATATTTGTTAGTACTAAATTTACTTACAAAATATCTAATGAACATCAAGCTAATTTATTTAAGCAGAAATAAAAATAACAATATTGAATTATTAGTAAATGATTATGAAAAAAAAATAAATCATTTCGTAAAATTTTCATCATTTTGTTTAAAAAATAAAAGCCAATCAAATGAAAAATCTCAAATAATAAAATGTGAAAGTGACTTAATACTAAAAAACATAAACAAGGAAGATACTGTTGTTTTGCTCGATGAAAAAGGAAAAGAGTATTCAAGTTATGAGTTGGCAGACTTAATATCAACTAATATGATGGATAGAACAAAAAACTTAACTTTTGTAATAGGCGGAGCCTATGGTTTTTCAAAAAAATTTAAAAAGATGTTTAAATTTAAAATTTCATTGTCAAAACTAACTTTTCCACACGATATGGCAAGATTATTTTTCTGTGAACAACTATATCGATCATTTACTATTATTAATAATATTCCCTATCACAACAAATGAAAAAATTAATTTTTGCAACTCATAATGTAGACAAAGTAAAAGAGGTTAGGAATCAACTAATGGGAACTTATGAAATATTGGGATTGAATGATATCGGTTTCCATGAAGAAATAATCGAAGATAAAAAAACAATAGTTGAAAATTCTATTGCAAAAGTTAGATTCGTTAAAGAAAGGACTGGATATGATTGTTTTGCTGACGACACAGGTTTAGAGGTAAATGCATTGAATGGCAAGCCTGGTGTTTTTTCAAAAAGATTTGCAGGGCAAAATGCTAGCTCTGATGATAATATTAATAAATTACTACACTTGCTAAAGGGTAAGAGAGATAGAAGTGCTCAATTTAGAACCGTCATATCATTATTTAATAACGGGGAAATTCAAACATTTGAAGGAATCTGCAAAGGAAACATAGGTTTCAAAAGGAGCGGAAATTTTGGATTTGGTTATGATTCAATTTTCATTCCTAAAAATAAAAATATATCATTCGGTCAAATGAGCTTAGAAGAGAAAAATAAAATTGCACATCGAGCAAGAGCTGTAAATAAATTAATTGGTTATTTAACAAATCTTTATTAGTATTTAAATTACGTTTGGTCTGATTAGTGTATATATTTATAATATGAAAAAGGTATTTCTTTTAATGTTGTTTTTTGTTTTTACAAATACGTTTTTTTCTCAGGACGATAAAATTGTTAGTGGTACTATATTAAATTCTAAAACAAATCTTCCTCTAGAAAATGTGAATATTGTTAATCTTAATAAAGTTATCGGTACAGCAACCAGTAAAGAAGGTAAATTTGATATTAATGCACAGGTTAATGACACCTTACATTTTTCATATTTAGGTTATAAATCTATCAAGGTTAGAGTNACAAATGACTGGATTAAATTTGGCACNAATACAACAATAGAACTTACTGAGTTAGCTTTAGCATTGGAGGAAGTAGTTGTTTATGAAATGAAGCTAACAGGTTATNTAGAATTAGATATCAAGCAGGTACCTATAAACAATAACTACAGATANAGTATTTCTGGTCTTCCAAATGTTGGATATGAATCTAGTGTTCGTCCAACAAAAGCTGTTACAAAAGCTTTGAATGCCATATTTAATCCTATTGATTTTCTTTATCAAATATTTGGAAGGGAACCTAATCAACTGAGAAAGTTGAAAAAAATGAAAAGTGACGATCAAATCAGAAATGCTCTATCNAATAGGTTTGATAGAGAAATGCTTATTGAACTTCTAGACATTGATAAAATTGATCTTGATTTCTTAATAGCCCAATGTAACTATTCTGATGAATTTATTTCAAAAGCAAATGACTTACAAGTTATGGATGCTATAAGTGAATGTTATGAGGAGTATAAAGTACTAAACAAAACAATNAAAAATTAGTCAATTAACTGGGTTTCTTTNCTTGATATTGATTTAATTTCTTCGTAAAATATTGCTGTTATGATAAAAGAAAAAGGAATAAACCATANAAGACCAATAAATAATGTAAATATTGAAATTGGTATCATCATCAATAGTAATATAACATTTAGCCACAGATAGCTTCTTTTGAATCCTTTCATNATCTTCCAGCTTTGTTGAATTGCATCCCAAGCATCAGTTGAAGTATCCTCTGCCATTATATAAAATGTCATTGCAAAAGGGATGGAAACAATAATCCAAGGAAGAATTAAAGAAAAACAGAAACTCATGACTAAAAATAAAANCATTAAAATNGAGTTAAGTATACCAAGATCAAAAAATAATCTAAATGGACTTAATAGAGCTTCCCAATCCATAGATAATGTAAAAGCTTCANAAGATTGAGAGTAATAAACANATAAAATTAAAAGGTATAGGGAAAAATTTATGGCAAGGAACAAAATCATCAAAATAAAACCTGAAACAAGTATAATTGGGATTAAAATGAAATATGCTAAAATTGCNTTACCCAAGTTAAATTTAAAACCAAAAATTAAATCTTCAGCCTTAGGAAAATTATCTCGGATAATATTTAAAGAATATACACAAATTCCAACGGTCAATGGTCCGCTTATTATTAAGCTTAAGAAACCTCCAATTCCAGGGATTGCCTGAACTACACCAATCATCAGATTGAAGACGAAAAAAACACATATAGANTGGAACCAGTTGCCTTTTAATGCATTAAATGTTTTTGAAATTAAATTCGAGACTACAATCATATAATATCGCTTATCTTGTAAGATGAGCAAAATTAACCATAAAATGTAATAATTTGATTAACTTTGCAAATCTTTAACATTTCAACAATGGGTGAACATAATTTAAATGCAATTTCTCCAATTGACGGTAGATACGCTTCAAAAACATCTGAACTCAACGATTTTTTTTCAGAGAAAGCATTAATGAAATACAGATTAATTNTTGAAATAGAATATTTTATTAGCCTGTGTGAATNTAGTATACCTGAATTAAAAGATTTTGATGCAACTAAATTCGGTTCTNTAAGGGAAATNTATCTCAATTTCTCAGATAAAGATGCCATACAAATTAAAGAAGTTGAAGAAANAACTAACCATGATGTAAAGGCAGTTGAATATTTCCTAAAAGNGAAATTTGTAAGANTAAATATTGAAAAGTATAAAGAATTNATTCACTTTGGATTAACCTCTCAAGATATTAATAATACTGCTATACCACTTAGCTTAAAAGAAATGTTTGAGCAAGTTTATTTTAATTCTTTGGATACACTTTTAAAATCNCTAGAAANAATTTCAGATGAATGGAAAGATATTTCAATGATTGCAAGAACTCATGGTCAAGTAGCATCTCCTACCAAACTTGGTAAAGAAATAAAAGTATTTATTGTTAGAATTAACGAACAATTAAATCTTCTTAAAAAAATTCCAATTTCAGCAAAATTTGGTGGTGCAACTGGAAATTTTAATGCACATCATGTTGCATACAAAGATTATGATTGGCTTGAGTTTTCTAAGAATTTAATAGAAAAAAAATTAGGTCTGAAGCATTCTTTCCCTACTACCCAAATTGAACATTATGATAACCTTGCTGCAATTTTTGATAATTTGAAAAGAATAAATACCATTTTGATTGATTTTAACAGGGATATATGGAGCTACATTTCAATGGATTACTTCAAACAAAAAATCAAAAAAGGAGAAATTGGCAGTTCAGCTATGCCCCATAAAGTTAATCCGATAGATTTTGAGAATAGTGAAGGAAATTTAGGCTATGCCAATAGTATATTTAGTCATCTTTCAGAAAAATTACCGATTTCAAGATTACAAAGAGATCTTACAGATAGTACAGTATTAAGAAATATCGGGGTGCCCATATCTCACACACTAATTGCATTTAAGTCAACAATTAAGGGTATAAGTAAACTAATTGTAAATGAGTCTAAGATTAAAGAAGACCTAGATAATAATTGGGCTGTTGTAGCTGAAGCAATTCAAACTATTTTAAGAAGAATTAATTATCCAGAGCCTTATGAAGCATTAAAGGATTTGACAAGAACAAATCAAAAAATTGATAAGAAAAGCATACACAAATTTATCGATTCCTTAAAAGTAGAAAAGTCTGTAAAATCAGAATTAAAAAATATAACACCAGAAAACTTTACAGGAATTCACTAAATTTAATTGATGAAATCAACTAAATTTTTATTCCTGTTGTTTATACCTTTCATTTTTTTAAGTTGCTTTGAAGATGACGATGATAATGGAGCATATGCAAGTGAAATAAATGATTTTATTTGGAAAGGTATGAATGCTGCATACTTATACAAGGCAGATATAATTGATTTGTCTAATGATAGATTTAATGACTCAGAAGAATATGCAAGTTATTTAAACGGTTATGAATATCCTGAACAATTATTTGAATCACTGATTTATGAAAGAGAGAGTATTGATAAATTTAGTGTTATAGTTGATAATTACATTGAATTAGAACAATACTTATCCGGATCTTCTATTTCAAATGGCCTTAATTATGGATTGAGTTATATACCAAATTCAAATAATGAAATATTTGGTTTTGTTAGATATGTAAATGAAGGGTCTTCGGCTGATATTGCCAAAATACAAAGAGGTGATATTTTCAGAGGGGTTAATGGAATTAATCTAACAATTGATAATTATAGTGATCTTTTGTCTCAAGAAATCTACACTTTAAATTTTGCTAGCTATTTAAATAATAATACTGATGATATAAATGATGACATCGTAGAGTTTAATAATATAAATATTGAAATTCAAAAAACTCCACTGGTTAAAAACCCAGTACATCACTATTCGATTTTAAATTCTTCCAATGGTAAAATTGGATATTTGATGTACAACCAATTTGTTTCAAACTATGATCAATATTTAGAATCGATTTTTTCTGAATACAAATCAAACTCTGTAAATGAACTAATTTTAGATCTTAGGTATAACCCCGGAGGAAGTATTAATTCGGCCTTAATTTTAGCTAGCCTAATTACAGGCCAATTTGAAAATGATATTTTTAACACTGAGGAATGGAACACGGAAATTCAAAACTACTGGATTAATAATAACCCAGAGTATCTAGTGAATAGATTTCTAAGTCTGGAGAATAGTTTAAATTTAAATAGAGTATTTATACTTACAACTAGATCTTCTGCATCAGCAAGCGAATTAATTATTAATTGTTTAGATCCATATATAGATGTAATTCAAATAGGCACAACAACATATGGAAAATATCAAGCTTCAGTAACTTTGTATGATTCAGAGAATTTTTCGAATCAAAATATTAATCCTTCACACAACTATGCAATACAACCTTTGGTACTTAAAACATTAAATGTACTAGGAATAACAGATTACTTTAATGGCATTAACCCTGAATACGATTTTGAGGAAAAGGTATATAATATGGGGATTATTGGTGATTTAAGTGAACCAATGCTGGACTTTGCAATGGGATTAATAAATTCAAGAACAGAAATAAATATACAACCTGAAACACTAGAATTTGTTGATGATAATTTTAAATTTGATTTTCTAAAGAGAGAGATGTATATTGAAAACAAAGAGATAAAAATTAAAGATGGAAATTAAATTTAATAAGTTTCAAAAAATAGTACTTGTAATTATAATTTTTGGATTCCTCTGCAGGCTGATTCCCCATCCTCCTAATTTTTCTCCAGTGACCGCAATTGCATTATTCGGTGGACTTAATTTTAATGATAAAAGAGTAGCTTTTTCAATTCCCCTATTGATTTTATTTTTATCAGATTTAATAATCGGAATATCACTTATAAATTTATTTGTTTACCTAGGTTTTATTTCAGTAGTTCTACTGGGCTCCCAAATTAAATCTATTAAGTTTGGTAATATTTTACTTGCAAGTTTTCTTTTCTTTTTGATTTCTAATTTTGGTGTATGGATTTTAGGTTATCCTAAAAATTTAGAAGGTCTTCTGCTTTGTTATACTATGGCGATACCTTTTTTCGGGTATTCAATTGCAGGAGATTTATTTTTTGGATACTTATTTAAATTCTCTTTTAGAAAGATTTCCTCAATTTTACCTAAATCAGCTAACTAATCTTCTGAATTAGGCTTGTCAATTAATTCTGTATCAATTTCTAATTTTGAAGTGCCTGAAATTCTGATAATATCTTTGTCAATTTTTTTAAATTCTTTAGTACTATCATTATAATGATTGACGGCTGTACCTAAAGTATTACCCAATTTGTCATGATATGTTTTATATGCATTCAAATGATTGGACAGCTTTTCAACATTTTTAATTATATCATTAATTGAATCTTCAACTTTCATATTATGCAGAGCTTTCACAGTTATTTGCAACATTGGAAATAAACTCATTGGTGAAACTATCATTACCTTTTTTTCATATGCATAGTTAACCAAGTCTCTTTGATTAATCTTTAGGGATCCTACTCTGCTGTTAAGCAAATCCTGATACAAGCCATCAGCTGGAATAAACATGTAAGCATAATCCGTTGTTTTTTCATTTGGCCTAATATATTTAGCAGTTTCATCTATTCTATTTTTGATATCAGATTTAAATTTTTTTTCTAAATCGATTAACTCATCTTTATTCTCTGACTCAATCATTTTATTATAATTATCAAGTGAGAACTTAGCATCAATTGGAATAATAAATTCCCCAACTCTAACAATAGCATCCACTGTTTCCTTATTAGAAAAACTATGCTGCATTTTAAAAAGTTCAGGAGGTAATACATTAGCCAATAAATTTTCAAGCTGTATTTCACCTAAAACACCTCTTTGTTTCTGGTTACCAAGAATTTTTTCAAGGGTTTTCATTTGATTAGCAAAACTCAAAACCTGCTGGTTAGTTCCTTTTATTTTTTCTAATTCAGTTGTTACGTCTTTTATAACCTTATTTGACTCTTTAAATTGCTGTGTAATTGATTCTGATGATGACTTATGAAAATCATTAATTTGTTTATTAATTGTATTTAGTTTTACTTCAATTTCGTTTCTGCTTTCTTTAGAATTACTGCTGATTTCCTTTCTTATATCTTGTATTTGAGAATTTAAACTATTTGAAAAGTTCATCAAGTCATTAGCTTCAATTGATCCTGAAGCTGAGTTAGACTTAAAAATTAAATACATAAGTATTAAAGAAACAAAAATCAATAAAACTAATATGATTATATCCATAACTAACAATTTACAATTAATTTACAGAAATATGAAAGAGAGAGTTTAATTCTATTTACTTAAGTACATTTTCCTTCTGGAATACAACTCGTAAAATTTGTCATCTTGTAAACTATCAATAAATAATATGCTTTCCCCTGTACTTTTCATTTCAGGACCAAGTTTTTTATTGACACTAGGGAATTTACTAAAAGAAAAAACAGGTTCTTTAATTGCATACCCAGTGTATGTTGGTTTAAAATCAAAATCCTTTACTTTATTTTCACCAAGCATAACCTTTGTTGCATAATTCACATAAGGCTCTTTATAAGCTTTTGAGATGAAAGGAACTGTTCTTGAGGCACGCGGGTTAGCTTCAATTATATATACCTTATCATTTACAATAGCAAATTGAACATTAATTAAACCAACAGTATTTAATGCCTTAGCAATTTTTTTAGTGTGATCTTCAATTTGTTGAATCACTAAATCTCCAAGATTGAATGGAGGTAAACAAGCATTACTATCTCCTGAATGGATTCCACATGGCTCTATATGTTCCATAATACCAATTATATAAACATCCTCACCATCACAAATTGCATCTGCCTCAGCTTCTATTGCTCCATCTAGATAATGATCTAAAAGGAGTTTATTATCAGGAATTCTTCTTAGAAGATTAACCACATGCTCTTCTAACTCTTCTTTATTTATAACAATTTTCATTCCTTGACCACCCAAAACATATGAAGGTCTTACAAGAATTGGGAAGTCTAATTTTTCCGCAACAGCCAGTGCTTCGTCTGCAGTGGATGCAGTATCGAACATCGGATAGGGAATATCATTATCCTTTAAGAGAGTAGAGAAAGAGCCTCTATCCTCTGCTAAATCTAAAGATTTGAAATTAGTGCCAATAATCTTAATACCATACCTTTCTAGTTTCTCAGCTAATTTTAAAGCAGTTTGACCACCTAACTGAACAATAACTCCCTCGGGGTTTTCATGTCTAATTATATCATATATATGCTCCCAAAAAACTGGCTCAAAATACAGTTTATCAGCTATATCAAAATCTGTTGAAACCGTTTCTGGATTACAATTAATCATTATTGTTTCATAGCCACATTCTGAACTTGCTAAAATTCCATGTACGCAACAGTAGTCAAATTCTATTCCCTGACCTATTCTATTAGGTCCTGAGCCAAGAACTATAATTTTTTTCTTTTCTGAAACAACACTTTCATTTTCAGAATATTTAGAACCGTCTTTTGTTTCAATTTCGTTTTCAAAAGTTGAGTAATAGTAGGGTGTAAAGGCTTTAAACTCTGCTGCACAAGTATCTACTAGCTTATATACCCTATTTATGTTCATTTCATCTCTTTTTGAATAAACTTGGCTTTCAAGACATCCAAGGATGTGGGCGATTTGCCTATCCCCATAACCCTTTTGTTTTGCTTCTAACAATAAATCTCTGGGTATTGATTCAATCTTATAATTAGCAATTTCGTTCTTTAAAATATGAAGCTCTTCATATTGTTTTAAGAACCACATATCAATTTTAGTCAATTCATAAATTCTACTTAGTGGAATTCCCATTTGAATAGCGTCATAAATAACAAAAACTCTATCCCACGATGCAATTGATAATTTTGAAATAATAGTTTCGTAATCGTTAACACCCTTACCATCAGCTCCTAGCCCATTTCTTTTTATTTCAAGTGATTGTGTCGCTTTGTGTAATGCTTCCTGAAAAGATCTTCCGATACCCATAACTTCACCAACAGCTTTCATCTGAAGCCCTAGTCTTCTATCACTTCCTTCAAACTTATCAAAATTCCATCTTGGTATTTTTACTATAACGTAATCAAGAGTTGGCTCGAAAAGTGCAGAAGTAGATTTAGTAATCTGATTTTGAAGTTCATCTAGATTATATCCAATTGCCAACTTAGCAGCGATTTTTGCAATAGGATATCCGGTAGCTTTACTAGCTAAAGCTGAGGACCTTGACACTCGTGGGTTAATCTCAATAGCGATTATATCCTCTTTATCGTCAGGGCTTACAGCAAATTGAACATTACAACCACCCGCAAAATCTCCAATACTTCTCATCATTTTAATTGCCATATCTCGCATTTTTTGATAAGTAGTATCACTTAATGTCATCGCAGGTGCAACCGTGATTGAGTCTCCAGTGTGAATTCCCATCGGATCCATATTTTCAATTGAACATATTATAACGACATTATCATTTGCATCCCTCAAAAGCTCCAATTCGTACTCTTTCCATCCTATTAGTGCTTTATCAATCATGACTTCATGAATTGGGGAAGTTTCTAATCCCCTGGTCAATAGTTCGTCAAAATCTTTTTCTTCATATACAAAAGAAGCACCGGTTCCGCCAAGGGTAAATGATGCTCTAATTACCAGAGGAAATCCAAATTTTTGAGCAATTTCTTTTCCCTTGAGATATGAAGTAGCGGTAGCTTGAGGTGCCATAGGAATTCCTATGTCTAACATTAAATTTCTAAACTGCTCTCTATCTTCAGTTATATTAATTGCATTTATATCAACCCCAATAATTTTTACATCAAAATCATCCCATATTCCTTTATCGTCCGCCTCAATACAAAGATTTAGTGCGGTTTGACCACCCATGGTTGGCAATACAGCATCAATTTGAGGATGTTCTTTTAAAATTTTAACAATAGAAGAAGTAGTAAGTGGTAATAAATATATATGATCAGCCATCACTGGGTCAGTCATAATGGTTGCAGGATTAGAATTTATCAAAATTGTCTCTATTCCATCTTCTTTAAGAGATCTCAGAGCTTGGGAACCTGAATAATCAAATTCACATGCTTGGCCAATAACTATTGGTCCAGAGCCTATTATTAAAAGTGATTTGAGGTTAGAATCTTTCGGCATTGAATTAAAGTTTTTTAAATGTACTAATCAAAAAAATAAAAAAAAAGGTGTTACTGTAAGTAACACCATATTATATATTAACAATTGTTAATCATTTTATTTCGGGCTATTTTCCGATGAAACTGAAAGTTTCTTTCTGCCCTTAGCTCTCCTTCTGGAAAGCACCTTTCTTCCAGCAGCGGTAGACATTCTTTCTCTGAAACCGTGCTTATTTTTTCTTTTACGCTTTGAAGGCTGAAAAGTTCTTTTGCTCATCTTTTAAATATTAACGTTTTAAAAACTAAAACTGCGGGCAAATATACAAAGACTTTTTACTTAAACAAATCAATTTATTTAATTATTATCAAATTGTTTTTTATTAATTTTAAGCGAATTTTTAATCCAAAATTAAAATGTTTAACAAGTATATTAAAATAGTATTAGCAATCGCAGTTTTTGCTTTGTCAATTCAACAGTTCGTTGATGGAGCTGTAGGATCAACAGGAAATGGAATAATGCTAATTTTACTATCACTTTTATTCGTTCTTCTATATTTTAGGAATGGATTTTTAATATTAGCTTTTTTTCAGCTTAGAAAACAGAATTTAGTGGGTGCTGATAAGTGGTTAAACAGAATTAAAAATCCTAAATCAGCTTTAACAACCAAGCAACAAGGATATTATAATTATTTAAAAGGATTAATTATTTCACAAGAAAATATGAATCAAGCTGAGAAATATTTTCGAACAGCGATATCATTGGGTTTAAATATGGATCATGATTTAGCAATGGCTAAATTAAATCTAGCAGGAATATTATTTTCGAAGAGAAGAAAAATAGAAGCCCAAAAGCTACTTAAAGAAGCTCAAGATTTAGATAAAAATGGTATGATGAAAGATCAAATCAAAATGATGAAAAATCAAATGAAAAAAACAAACATACCAAACCTACATTTTGGCAGAAATAATATGAAAAGAAGGTAGTTTACCCCTCAATTAATGAAACCAGATTTTCATTAAACCATTTTGCTCTTAATATAATCATTTCATGCCTTCCTCCTTTTATTCTTATACAATTTGAAATATTATCTATTGGAAAAACCTTATCTTTTTCACCATGAATATGGATTATATCTTCCCTGAATTTATCTTGCCTCCAATTTAATAATGTCCACACGGCCCATTCAAGATATTTTTCGTCTCTTTCGGTTAGATATCTTTCAGCCAAGTCGATTCTTTTGTATAATTTATTTATGTTAAGTTTAAGCGAAAATTTTATAAAGTTATCAAACATTCCAAATGGTAATGCATTATTTAGCTGATAGTCTCTAGCTATCTTAAAAACCATTGGGTATTCATCATGACTCTTAACACTAGAAACTATTACTATCTTTTTTGCATTTACAATTTTATCTAATTCTTGAATAATAATACCACCAAAAGATACTCCCAATAAAATAGGTTGTTTGTGTTTTATTTTTTTTGATAATCGGAGGCAATATGACTTTATAGATTCATTTTTTTTAGGCTGAATCCAATCAAGCCTGTAAAGTTGATAATTAGGGTTTTCAAGTCTGATATTTTCAAAAACCAAGGAACTGGCAGCTAATCCAGGCATCATGTATATATGGTTATTCATATCNGTAATTACTATAATAATTAATGATTTNGTATAAATTTATTATTTTTGCACTTAACTTTTTAATAAAGAAGTGTTAATATGGAGATTGTTGATAACAGCTTTTTAAGACAATTTGAAACTAAAGTTGGTGGTGGTTTGNCTATCATAGAATATTCTGTTCAAGAAAGAAAAATCTTCTTAACAAAAATTTTTGTTCCTGAAATGAAATCTAAAGATGAATTTTCTGAACTATTTATCTCAGAAGTTTTGGAAATAATTCGTGATAGAAATATTAGTGTTGTTCCAACAGCGGCAATTATTACAAAGTTTATCAGAAAAAACAGAAAATATAAGTCTTTGCTACCAGTAGGAATTAGAATATAAATATTCTTTATTTTTTTCATACTTTTTATCTAAATCCTCAACCCTCACGAAACCTTCATTATCTATCTTTGAAAGTTTTGCGTATATAATTTTATTTGAAAGACTAGGACTCCAAGGATGCCTAANTTTTATATAATTNTCTGTGTATCCGTGAATGTATCCAAATTTATTTTCAGTTTCAAAAAGAATGGGCCTGATCTTATTAAGCTGAGAATTATAAAATATTCTTTTCTTTTTTTCTGAAAGNGACCTAAGCATTTTACTTCTTTTATNTCTGATATTTTTTGGAATATTATCATTCATAATTGCAGCCTCAGTATTATCTCTTTCAGAGTATGTAAAAACATGTAAATATGAAATTTCAAGATTTAATAAGAAATCGTAAGTGTCTTGAAAATCTGANTCGGTTTCGCCNGGGAATCCAACAATAACATCAACGCCAATACAACAATTGTTAATTTTTGAATGTATATGATTAATTCTATNTTCATAAAGCTCTTTTTTATACCTTCTNTTCATTCTTGCTAANATTTTATTCGATCCACTTTGAAGAGGTATATGAAAATGAGGAACAAATAAATTACTTTTTGAAANAAAATCTATAATATCATTTTTTAACAAATTTGGTTCAATTGACGAAATTCTAAATCTATCAATTTTAGTGGTTAAGTCTAATTCTTTAATTAGTTCTAGAAATGTTGTTTCATGTTTTTTATTACCAAACTCACCTTTTCCGTAATCACCGATATTTACTCCAGTTAAAATAATTTCTTTAACAGACTTAGACGAAATCTGCNAAATATTATTTTTTATATTTTCAAGGCTATCGCTTCTTGAAACTCCCCTAGCTAATGGAATTGTACAATATGTACACTTGTAATCACATCCATCTTGTATTTTTAAAAATGATCTGGTTCTATCATCAACCGAGAAACTACTTTCGTATGAATTTACTTTATTGATATCACATGAATAGACATGAGTATTTTCCTTACTCAGTGAATCTAAATAATCAACTACATTAAATTTTTCATTAGCCCCCAANACCAAATCAACTCCTTGAATTTTAGAAATTGATTCTGGTTTAAGTTGAGCATAACATCCAATAACAATTTTAAATGCATCAGGGTTATTTTTATTAGCCTTGTTTAAAATATTTTTAAACTTNTTGTCAGCATTNTCNGTAACAGAGCAAGTGTTGATCACATAAAAATCAGCTTTATTTGAAAAATCTGTTAATTCATAACCATTTTCAACAAATGATCTGGCAATGGTTGAAGTTTCAGTAAAATTCAATTTGCAACCGAGAGTATGAAANGCNACTTTTTTCTTTGCTAACATTTTTTTATNCTAAAAGGATTGTAAATTTACGACTAATTATGTTTATCAAACACGACATATTAATTTTNAAGCAAAATTTATACTTTAAATTGATTGCTTTACTTATAATTTTNTCATCATGTGAANAAAGAAAGTCTATAGATTTAAATACTGTTTTTAGATATAATGAGCATAAGAATATAAATTCATTAGATCCAATTTTTGCCAAAGATATCGCAAATATTCAAGCAGTAAATCAACTTTTCAATGGTCTAGTTGAAATGGATAAAGAATTAAATGTTGTCCCCTCAGTAGCTAAAAGTTGGAAAATTTCAGAAAACGGCAAGCTTTACACATTTATTATTAATACATCTGTGGAGTTTCATCCACATCCAAGTCTTGAAAAAAGGAATGTTACTGCATATGATTTTGAATATAGCTTCAATAGATTATTAGATCCCAAAAATGCCTCACCAGGACGTTGGATATTTGACAAAGTCGATAATTTTGAGGCAAAAAACGATTCAATTTTTCAAATTAAATTGAAAAACCCTTTTAACGCATTTTTAGGCCTACTTACCATGAAATATTGTTCAGTTGTACCAAAAAATGTAGTTGAATTCTATGATGATGACTTTAGATCAAATCCGATAGGTACAGGACCCTTTAAATTTAAGAGATGGGAAGAAAACATTAAACTAGTACTTAGAAAAAATGAGAACTATTTTCAAAAAGACTCTATCGGAAACCAATTGCCTTACTTAGAAGCTATTTCAATAACATTTTTGCCCGAAAAACAAAGTGAATTTTTACAGTTAGTTAAAGGTGAAATTGACTTTATTTCTGGACTTGACAACTCATATAAAGATGAAATAATAACTAACAATGGTAGACTTAATGAGTTTTATAAAGATAGAATTAAAATGTTACGTGGGCCTTATTTAAACACTGAGTATTTAGCCTTTTTCTTGAAATCTGAAAAAAATGAAATAAAATCGGAACTAATTCGAAAAGCAATTAATATTGGATTTGATAAAAGAAAGATGCTGAAATTTTTAAGAAATGGAGTTGGTATTCCGGCGGAAGCAGGATTTATACCTTCAGGGTTACCGGGTTACAAAAAAAATAATATAAATAAATACAATACAGAACTCGCTAAGTCGTATGTAAACAATTATAAAGAAAAATACAATTCTACACCCTCATTAACATTAACCACCTCAAGTAATTATCTTGATTTATGTGAATTTATTCAAAAAGAACTTGAGAAATTAGGTATTGAAATTAATATCGATGTTATTCCTGGATCTGCATTAAAGCAAGCTAAAGCAAATGGCAAGTTAGATTTCTTCAGAGCTAGCTGGATAGCTGATTACCCAGATGCAGAAAATTATTTATCTCTTTTTTACAGTAAAAATCTTGCCCCAGACGGACCTAACTACACTCATTTTAGCAATGATGAATACGACAGAATGTATGAGAATTCATTAAGGGAAACAAACCCCGAAAAATCTAAATTATTATATCAAAAAATGGATTCTATTATTACATCAAAATCGATAATAGTTCCTTTATTTTATGACGAAGTTGTAAGATTTATTTCTAAAAATGTTGTAGGTATGGAAATAAACGCTACTAATTTATTGGATCTGAGGAATGTTAGAAAAGTAGATTAGAGGTATTTTTTCATTACAACACTATTAACCTCAAAACCATTTCTTGAATAAAAATCAATCAGAGATTCTTTACAAAATAATGTTATTCTGTAGCATCCTTTTCTTTTAGCAACTTTTACCAATTCTTTGATGAGAGACACACCTATCATTTTACCTCTAACCTCTGTGTCAACAACTATATCCTCAATATGACCAGCAACCTCACCTCTAACTTTATTTTCAACAACAACACTACCATAAGCAACAATCTTATTATCATATATTCCAACAATTGAGTTGGAACTAGAATTACTTACAAAGTCATCCCAAGCCTTTTCAGGGTCAACTTTTGAAATATCCATAGGTTTTAATTGGTTTAAAAGAACGAATACCTGATTCAAATCCACTTTTTCAATATTCCTAAAATATACTTTTGACATATAATTAATTATGTAAATGGTTAAATGTAAAAAAAAAAACCTCTCAAATGTGTATTAGAGAGGTTTTAAGTTAATATTTTTTGCTACTATTTTTTGTTGAATTTAGCATATTTAGTCTTGAATTTATCAATTCTTCCGGCAGTATCAACCAACTTAGCTTTTCCAGTGTAATATGGATGAGAAGTTCTTGAAATTTCTAATTTAACTAGGGGATACTCAACACCTTCAACAGAAACAGTTTCATTGGTTTGAGCTGTTGACTTGGCTAAAAATATATCATTATTAGACATGTCTTTAAAAGCAACAAGTCTATAGTTTTCAGGGTGTATTCCTTTTTTCATTTTACTGATTTTGAGGTGCAAATTTATTGNTTTTTTAATACTAAACAATAGTTGTAGTCATTTAATTTGATTTTTTTGGAATATCGTTTTTGTATATTTGAATCAAATTTTATAAAATCATGGAAACTAACCTTAAGAAAAATACAATTGATCTTGGAATTAAGCTAGGTACATTTTTATTTGTTATCACCGCTTTAATTTATGTTATTGATCTGAAATTATTTACAAATACATGGATAATGCTAGCTTTCATGCTGCCNACTCTTNCTGTAAGTATTTACTCTGTATACAGTGCAAAAAAAATACAAAANCAAATTATAACTTTCAAAGAGGCGTTTACAGCATATTTTTTNTGTGTAGCCATNGGATATTTGATTGTTACAATGGGTAACATTNTACTATTTAAATTTNTTGATCCGGCTGCTGCGGATTTAATTCATGAAGAAATAATGGTTTTTACAAAAACCATGATGGAAAATTTCAATTCTCCTTCTGATGTTATTGCTCTCACAATGGATGAAATGCAAAAAAATCACTCATTCTCATGGATGGCTATTGTTCAAAATTATGCAAATGCACTTCTGAGAAATGCAATTTTTGGACTAATTATAGCTTTAATCTTTAAAAAATCTTAATATCAGGTGAATATTTCCGTTGTAATACCGCTTCTNAACGAAAGTCAATCACTGAATGAATTATGCAATTCTATCTGTGAAGTTATGTCTAGTTACGGCTTTACATATGAAATTATCCTAATAGACGACGGTAGTACTGATGAATCTTGGGAGGTAATTCAAACACTTTCTAAAAATTCTGCCGATATAAAAGGAATAAAATTCAAAAGAAACTANGGCAAATCTCAGGCGTTACATGCTGGATTCTTAAACTNTAATGGTGATGTTGTTTTTACCATGGATGCTGATTTACAAGACGATCCAAAAGAAATACCCGAAATGTACGACATGATTATAAATGATAATTATGATTTGGTCTCNGGATGGAAGAANAAAAGATTTGATTCAATTTTGTTCAAGAACATACCTTCAAAAATTTTCAATTTTGCTGCAAAGGTTACCTCAGGGATAAAGTTAAACGATTTTAATTGTGGATTAAAAGCATATAAAAAAGATGTNGTAAAAAATATTAATGTCTATGGTGAAATGCACAGATATATTCCCGTTTTAGCCAAAAATGAGGGTTACCATAAGATTGGTGAAAAAATTGTGAATCATAGACCAAGAAAACATGGAAATACAAAATTTGGACCNAGCAGATTTTTACATGGTTTCCTNGANCTAATTACCATATGGTTTATTTCTAGTTTTGGAAAAAGACCGATGCATTTATTTGGTTCGTTGGGACTGATTATGCTAACAATAGGGTTTTTGTTTGCTGGTTTTCTAGGTNACGATAAAATTTTTGNAAACCCNGGTGGCCGGCTAATTACAGAAAGGCCTGAATTCTACATAAGTTTAGTTACAATGATAATTGGTAGTCAATTTTTTTCAATGGGCTTTATTGGTGAATTAATNTTGAAAAGTATTAATAAAAGCCCTCANTACGTAATNCAAAANCAAACAAATTTGTGATATATTTAACAACATTACNTCNGAAATAATCTTGTTAAACTATAATTTTGAATTTAATTCGTTCAATGAAAGACACAGTAAATAAAAATATTGAAGAGTGGTCTAAATATCCTTTTTGTGAGCAAACTCAAAAAGAAATAAATATTCTTGCAAAGGATAAATCCAAATTACATGATGCATTTTACNAAAATTTAGAATTTGGAACGGGTGGTATGCGTGGACTTATGGGTGTAGGAACAAATAGAATAAATAAATACACAATAGGTAAGAACACTCAAGGAATATCAAATTACTTAAACAAAAACATTAATGGTAAAAAATCTGCTGTTATCGCCTATGATTGCAGANACAACAGTGTGGAGTTAGCAAGAACTGTAGCCGAGGTGTTTTCTGCTAATGATATAAAGGTATTTTTATTTTCAAATTTAAGGCCTACCCCCGAACTTTCATATGCGGTTAGAAAATTAAATTGTTCATGTGGAATTGTTCTAACTGCTTCACATAATCCACCTGATTATAATGGGTTTAAAGTTTACTGGCAGGANGGCGGTCAAATTGTTCCTCCTATTGACAACTTATTAATAAATGAAATNGAACAAGTGAATTTCAATGATATNAACTTTAATTTTAANGAGGNATTAATTGAAATTATTGATACAAAAATTGACAACTTATTCATTGANATTTGTTTAAAAAACGGATTAAATACTGACTTAAAAAATAGATCNAGTAAAATTNTTTTCACTGCTTTACACGGAACATCATCTACTATAATTTCAAAATTATTAAAAAAAGCAGGNTATGAAAATGCTAAATATGTTGAATCTCAAATGGCTCCCGATGCTAATTTTTCTACAGTTGAATCACCAAACCCAGAAGAAGTTGAATCACTTGACTTAGCTTTAAAGTTAGCAGAGGATGAAAATGCGGAAATGATAATAGGGACCGATCCCGATGCGGATAGACTAGGTGTTGCTGTAAGGGATTTAAATAATAATTTGGCCTTGATTAATGGAAATCAATTAATGGTATTAATGTTTGATTATATTCTAAAAAGAAAAAAAACAGCAATTACACTAAATAAAAACTACTTTATTGCGTCAACAATAGTTTCGACACCAATGATTAAAAACATTGCTAAATATTACAATGTTGACTACAAATTAAGTCTAACAGGCTTTAAATGGATTGCCAAAATGATAGAGGATTTTCCAGATAAGAAATTTATTGTTGGTGGAGAAGAAAGTTATGGACTGATGATAGGTGATGATGTTCGTGACAAAGACGCTTTGACAGCAAGTTTAGCTGCTTTCGAAATGATGTCCTACTATAAAGAAAATAATAGTAGTGTATTCAATGAATTAGTAAAGCTTTATATTCTTCACGGATTTTACAAAGAAAAATTAATTTCAATTGTTAAACATGGTCAAAAAGGTCAAGAAGAAATAAAAAGTCTTATCGATAGCTACAGAAAAAACCCATTGAAATTTATTTCAGAATCAAGGGTGAAATATTTTTGTGATTATTCAACGTCGATAAAGAGAAATTTAATAGACAAAACGAATGAAAAAATTTCATTACCAAAATCTAATGTTATCGAATTTGAATCTATTGATGGCTATAAAATAATTTTAAGACCAAGTGGAACCGAACCGAAAATTAAAATGTACATTAGTGTTAATGCCGATTTGGATGATATCAATGAGTTTGAATTAGTGAATAATACATTAGAAAATAAAATTAAAGAAATAGTTGAAAGTATAGATTTATGAAAACTAACTATTTTAACAGAATTTTCGGATATGCAAGGGTTTATAAAAAGTATTTTATACTGAATATACTCTCAAATATTTTTTATGCGTTTTTTGGGACACTATCCATGATTTCTTTGTTTCCGATGCTAAAGGTACTTTTCAATCAGACAGAACAACTCAATAATCCACCTGTTTGGCAAGGAATGTCTGAAGCAGCTAATTACGTTGAAAATTATTTAAACTACTTTGTAACTACAAAAAAGACCTCTGGAAGCGATGATGTTCTAATTTTTATGGTCTCTATAATCATCATAACATTTTTATTAAAAAATATTTTTAACTATCTGTCCATGTTTTTTATAACCTTTCTTAGAAATGGTGTTGTGAAAAACATAAGAAATGATTTATATGAAAAGATGATTAAATTATCTCTTTCCTTCTACTCTGAAAAAAAAAGAGGAGATATAGTTGCAAGAATATCATCTGATGTTCAGGAATTAGACAATTCATTTTTATCAATTTTTGAATTAATTGTAAAAGATCCTCTAATGGTATTGTTCACTCTGATTTCAATGTTTTTAATTAGTCCAAAACTCAGTCTATTTGTAATTATATTTATTCCAATATGTGGATTTGTTATCTCTGTTGTTGGAAAATCACTAAGAAAAAAATCCCTAAAAGTTCAAAAGGAACAAGGTCAATTTATTTCGCTGGTAGATGAAACCCTTTCTGGGATGAAAATTTTAAAAATATTTAATGCAGAAAAAAAGTTTTTTAAAAAATTTACCGACTCAACAAATAGATTCTATAAATTTTCAAACAGTGTTTTAAACAGAAAGAATCTTGCCAGTCCATTAAGCGAATTTTTAGGAATATCATCAATTGCCGGTGTGTTATGGTTTGGTGGAATTATGGTTTTAAAAGAAAACTCTTTAGATGCAAGTGCTTTCATAGTTTATCTTGGACTTGCTTATAATATTTTAACACCTGCCAAATCCTTAAGCAGAGCTACATACAAGGTCAAAAAAGCTTTTGCAGCTGCTGAAAGAATATTTCACATAATTGATAATAAAACAATGGTTGTTGAAGATAAAAATGCACATAATATTGAATCTTTTAGTAGTGGTATAGAAATCAATAATATCACTTTTTCATACGAAGATGAAACTGTTGTAGACAGTCTAAACTTAAAAATCCCAAAAGGTAAAAGTTTTGCTTTAGTAGGACAATCAGGAAGCGGAAAATCTACATTAGCTAATTTAATATGTAGATTCTATGATGTCAACTCGGGTTCAATAAACGTTGACGGAATAAATATTAAAAATTTAAAGAAGGATGCCTTAAGAAATCTTATTGGACTAGTAACCCAAGATTCAATTCTGTTTAATGATTCTATTAAAAATAACCTCCTAATAGCTAAACCTGAAGCGACAAATGAAGAGATAATCGAGTGCTTAAAAATTGCAAACGCTTGGGAGTTCGTGAGGAAAATGCCTGAACAAATAGATTCTAATATTGGAGATTCTGGAAATAAACTTTCAGGAGGTCAAAAACAAAGATTAAGTATTGCGAGAGCAGTTCTAAAAAACCCTCCAATTCTGGTTTTAGATGAAGCAACTTCTTCTCTAGATAGTGAAAGTGAAAAACTTGTTCAAAATGCTTTAGAAAATCTGATGAAAAATAAGACTTCATTAGTTATAGCTCATAGATTATCTACAATCCAAAATGCTGATAAAATTATTGTTTTAGAAAAAGGAAAAATTATTGAATCAGGTGTTCATAAAGAACTTATGAAAAATGATGGTATTTACAGCAATCTTGTTAAAATGCAATCAATATAAATTAGTGTTTAAAAGAGGTGAATAACTATTTATTTAAGTGTATTTATTTTACTAGTTTATAAATTAATTTGGACTAAATTTAGCATTCATATTCCTTATTAAATGATATTTTTTTTTGAATCTCAAAATCATTCAATTTTTGCAGTACAAACTGATCATACTATTTCAAAGGATGAAATAAAAAAACTTGAATGGTTGTTAGGAAATGCATCTTTACTTTCAGATGTTCAAATTAAAAAAGAATTTATTGGACCAAGAGCTGCAATGATATCTCCATGGAGTACAAACGCAGTTGAAATATGTAAGAACATGGGATTAGATTCTATTCTAAGAATCGAAAAATATATCGAGAGCAAAAATTCTACAAATGATTTTGACCCTATGTTAAATGAAAAATTTGAATCTTTATCACAATCGCTCTTTAAGATAAATTTAGATCCAAAAAAAATCACAAGTATTTCTAATATTCAAGAGTATAACGAGAAAGAAGGTTTGTCTCTAAGCGACGATGAAGTTGACTATCTAAATAATATTTCGAAAAAAATTAATCGGAAATTTACTGACTCTGAAATTTTTGGTTTCTCACAGGTTAATTCTGAACATTGTAGACATAAAATATTTAACGGTAAATTTATAATTGATGGTGAAGAAAAAGAGCATAGTTTATTTTCATTAATTAAACAAACATCTAAAGAAAACCCTGAAAATATTGTATCTGCCTATAAAGACAATGTTGCTTTTATAAAAGGTCCAAAAATAAATCAATTTGCACCTGCGACTTCAGATAAACCAGATTTTTATGTTTCTCAAGAAATTGATAGCGTAATTTCACTAAAAGCTGAAACTCATAATTTTCCAACTACAGTTGAACCATTCAATGGAGCTGCTACAGGTTCGGGTGGTGAAATCAGAGACAGGCTAGCAGGAGGAAGAGGTTCGATTCCCCTTGCAGGTACTGCTGTATATATGACTCCCTATTCAAGAATTGACGAGAAAAAATGGGAAAAAAATATAAAAGAAAGAAAATGGCTCTATCAAATACCGTTAGATATTTTAATAAAAGCATCTAACGGTGCTTCAGATTTTGGAAATAAATTTGGACAGCCTTTAATATCTGGGTCAGTTTTTACATTTGAAAATGAAACAAATGGAGAAATACAGGCATATGATAAAGTAATTATGTTAGCTGGTGGCATCGGATATGCAAATAAAGAACACTCTTTAAAGAAAACTCCTGAGAAGGACGATTTAATTGTAATTATGGGTGGAGATAACTATAGAATTGGAATGGGTGGTGCGGCAGTTTCGTCGGCAGATACTGGAGAATTTTCCGCTGGAATTGAACTTAATGCAATTCAAAGATCAAATCCAGAAATGCAAAAAAGAGTTGCTAACGCTATAAGAGGTACAATAGAAAATAATAAAAATTGTATAGTTTCAATACATGATCACGGAGCAGGTGGCCATTTAAATTGTTTAACAGAATTAGTAGAAGATACTGGAGGTTTTATTGAGTTAGACAAACTACCAGTAGGCGACCCAACACTATCCAACAAAGAAATTATCGGAAATGAATCTCAGGAAAGAATGGGATTAATCATAAAAAAAGAAAATATTAACGAATTTATAAGAATTTGTGAAAGAGAAAGGGCTCCAATGTATATTGTTGGAAAAGTTACGGATGATAAAAGGTTCACAATTTATTCAGAAAAAACAAAACTCAGTTGTGTTGACCTAAGCCTGGATCATTTTTTTGGAAGCTCGCCGGAAACTATTTTAACTGATAAGATAATATCAAAAAAATACAACGAATTACAATATTCAGAAAAACTAATAAATGAATATGTCAAAGAATTATTTAGTTTAGAATCAGTTGGATGTAAAGACTGGTTAACTAACAAAGTTGATAGATGTGTCGGGGGAAAAGTTGCTAAACAACAATGTGTGGGTGAGCTACAGCTACCACTAAATAATTGTGGAGTCATGGCGTTAGACTATTCAACTTCAAATGGAATTGCAACTTCTATCGGACACTCCCCTATTTCCGCATTAATTGACCCAATTGCTGGAAGTAAAAACAGTATTGCAGAAGCATTGACGAATATTATTTGGGCGCCTCTACAAAATGGAATAAAGGGTGTTTCTCTTTCAGCAAACTGGATGTGGCCATGTAAAAATCAAGGAGAAGATGCAAGACTTTATGAGGCAGTTAAATCTGTTTCAAAATTTGCAATTGAATTGGGTATTAATATTCCTACAGGTAAAGATTCACTCTCAATGAATCAAAAATATGATAATATTGAAGTAAAGTCTCCAGGAACCGTAATCATTTCAGCTACAGCTCATTGTAATGATATTTTTAATATTGTAGAACCTGTATTCAAATTAAATCGAGGATCGATTTACTATGTAAATTTTTCGTGTGATAATTTTAAACTTGGAGGGTCCGCTTTTTCTCAAATAATTGGAGATATTGGAAATGAAACCCCGTCAATTAATGATTCGAAATACTTTTTAAACGCATTTGAAACAATTCAAATTCTAATAAAAAATAATCATATAGTTGCTGGTCATGACATAGGATCAGGTGGATTCATTACCACGTTGATGGAAATGTGTTTTTCATCAAACAATATTTCAGCAAATATTGATCTATCATTATTAAATGAAAAAGATATAGTTAAAGCTTTATTTTCAGAAAATAGTGGAATAATAATACAGGTTGACAATGAAGAAGCAGAAAAAACCTTTTCAAAAAATGAAATTAATGCATTAAAGATTGGGGAAGTTATAAACGGTAACACACTAAATATCAAAAATTTTGAAAATAAGTATTCATTTGAATTGGAAAAATTTAGAGATTATTGGTATCACACATCCATGCTATTAGACAGAAAGCAAACTTCAAATAATTTAGCTGAGGTCAGATATAAAAATTATAAGAAACAACCACTTAAATTTAAATTTCCAGAAAATTTTAAAGGAAATTACACATTTAATTCGTCACCGGTAAAACCAAAAGCTGCAATTTTGAGAGAGCAGGGTAGTAATAGTGAAAGAGAATTAGCAAACGCACTCTTCATGGCTGGTTTTGAGGTTAAAGATGTTCACATGACTGATTTGATTAGNGGAAANGAATCCCTAAAGGANATTCAATTTTTAGGTGCGGTTGGAGGGTTTTCTAATTCTGATGTTCTTGGTTCAGCTAAAGGATGGGCAGGGTCATTCAAATATAATGAAATTGCAAAAAGNTCATTAGAGGACTTCTTTTCAAGAAAANACACNTTGTCAATTGGCATATGTAATGGATGTCAATTGTTTATGGAACTTGATTTAATTTATCCAACNCACAAAGAACATGGTAAAATGNCATTTAATGATTCTAAAAAACATGAAAGTAATTTTACTTCCGTCAAGATAAACAAAAANAATTCAGNAATGNTGAATAACCTNGAGGGNTTAACATTAGGTGTTTGGATCAGNCATGGTGAAGGAAAATTTAAACTACCNTACTCTTCTGAAAATTATAATATAGTTGCAGAATATGGTTACAGTGATTATCCGTCAAATCCAAATGGTTCTGATTNTAACTCTGCTATGCTTTGCAGTGATGATGGNAGACATCTTGTTACCATGCCTCACATAGAAAGGTCAATTTTTAAGTGGAATTGGGCATTCTACCATAATGACAGAAATGACAAAGTAAGCCCTTGGATATTNGCCTTNAAGAACGCAAAAGATTGGATTTTAGAAAATTCAATNATTTCGGAATAATATTTGCCCTATTCTAGAAAACTTTTAATGAAAAAGTATTTGGTTTTATTTGTATCACTTTTGACATTCCAGTCAACATTTTTGCAAAACACAGATGTTTTTCACAAAGTAAAAATCAATTATTCAAAAGCATCAGATTTAGTAAAACTTGCGAATAACGGAGTATGTATTGACCACGGAATTAATAAAAAAAACCATTTTTTCATTTCTGATTTTTCCACTGAGGATTTAAATAAGATTAACCTTTTGGGCTTTTCATATGAAATCTTAATTGAAGATGTCATAAGCTTTTATCAAAGTAGAAATAAGGCTGACTTTGAGATAAAATCAAATGATTATTGTGAAACTACTAATGATTATGTAACACCAGAAAATTATGACTTTAAGGAAGGTGATGATTTTGGAGGCTTTTACACCTACAACGAAATGTTGGATGAATTAGATGATATGTATTTCCAATACCCATATCTAATTTCAGAAAGGGTTGATATTAAAGATCCTAATTACACAAATTCTCCTCATATTCACGAAACATATGAAGGTAGATTTTTACAATTGGTAAAAATTTCAGATAACCCTGAAACTGATGAAGAAGAGGAGCCTCAAATTCTTTATACAGCTCTTCATCATGCTCGTGAACCAGGATCTATGCAACAACTAATATATTTTATGTGGTACTTACTCGAAAATTATGACTCCAATGAAAGTATTAAGCAAATCATTGACAATTCAGAGTTATATTTTGTACCCTGTGTAAATCCAGATGGATATATTTATAATGAAACGAGTGAACCAAGTGGGGGCGGAATGTGGAGAAAAAATAGAAGAGATAATCATGGGGTAGATAATAATAGAAACTATTCTTATGTTGATAATAATGGTAACGAAGTTTGGAATACATCTGGGACATCAAGCAGTCCTAATGGAAATACCTATGCTGGTGATGAACCATTCTCAGAAGCTGAAAACAGAGCTGTAAGGTATCTAGTTGAGTCAAAAAATTTCAAACTAGCTTTGAATAATCATACATATGGTAATTTACTTTTATATCCTTATGGATATGATTATAATCAACCAACTGATGATGATGAAATTTATCAATTTATTTCGTCTGAGCTTGTGAGTGAAAATAATTTTGAAAATATAATAAGCGCTGATCTATACCCAGCAGCTGGTGATAGTGATGATTTTATGTATGGAATGCTAATTACAGAAAATAACCAAACAAGAGAAAAAATATTTGCTATGACACCTGAAATTGGTAGCTCATTTTGGCCACAGTCATCNACAATTGAAGACCTTTGTAAAGGAATGCTCAATTTAAACTTAACAGCCGCTAAAATGATTGGGAATTATGCAAAATTAGAGGATAATACTTCAAACTTTATTTCTAGTCTCAATTTTCAATCGGATTTTAGTATTCAAAGACTTGGAATCTCTGATGATGAAGAATTTTTAATTTCCATAATACCAGTTTCCTCAAATATTAGTAATGTTTCATCTTCAATTAGTGTCAGTTTAGCTCAAATTGGTGAAATCATTAACGATAGTTTTGATATTTCTTTAAATGAGTCAATTGTTGAAGGAGATAACATTGTTTATAAATATGTTTTAAATAATGGTTTATTTGATGAGGAAATAGAAGTAACAAAGATTTATGGGCAAACACAAATAATTGTTGAAGATGAAAGCGATAATTACAATAGTTTCTGGGATGACAGTTCTGAATGGTCTAACACCTATGAAGAATATTTTTCACCNCAAACNAGTATTACAGATTCTCCATATTCTAATTACAGCAATAATTCTGAAGAAATAATTCANCTAATTAATNCTATAAATCTTTCTGGATATGTTTATGCTGAAATTAATTTTGATGCTAAGTGGAGCATTGAATCAGNTTATGATTATGTTCAATTGGAAATTTCAGTTGATAACGGAAACACTTGGATTCCACAATGTGGANAATACACTAGGAAAGGAATAGAAACACATGATTATGCACTAGATGAACCACTATATGACGGAAATCAACCACANTGGATTAATGAAAGTATTTTNCTTACAGATTATTTAGGCGATGAAATTTTTGTGAGGTTTAAGCTTTACANCGANGGAGGCCTCAGAAGAGATGGGTTTTATTTTGATAATTTTAAAATAAANGGGCTTTCAGAAAATTTAAACATTTCTGAAATTGAACAANATGGTTCTAGAATTTACCCCAATCCTGCNNATNATTATATAAATNTAGTATCAAAAAANAAGATAAATAGATTAGAGATATATGACTTACTNGGAAAAAAACTTTTGGAAAAAGAAGAACTTGATATCTCAAGAATAAGATTACCAATTTCAAATCCTGGTATTTATATAGTCAAATTATTTTCAGAGTCAGGTATTGAAAATCATTGGATTATAAAAAAATAAAATATTTTTTTAAATTTACTCTGCAAGCATTATATATTGTTAACTAATGTTATTATGATAATTAATAAAGATTTTAGAAGAAGGGTTGATTTTGTTGTAAGACAAACTTGGAAAAATATAGAAAAAATGTATAATCTTGAGGCTTCTAAATATGATGTTACATTCTCAATTAGTTTTACTTTAATAAGTATTGACCCAGAAAACGGAAGTCCGTCTACTTCGATAGGCCCTGTAATGGGGTTAGAATCTAATAGTATTTCTAGGATATTAAATTCTATGGAAAATAAAAAACTTATTACTAGAACACCTGATCCTAATGATGGTAGGGGTATAATAATTTCACTCACTAAGCTTGGCTTAAAAAAAAGAAAGATTGTTATTGAAAAAATAAGACATTTCAAAAGTTTAGTTAGATCAAAAATAGATGCGTCTGACTTAGATACTTTTCACAGGGTTGCTGTCCAGGTTAATGATATTATAGAAGAAGGCGATGTGTTTAAAATTTAAAACTCTCTTTTTTTGTTAAGTTCATTTTCCTTCTTTAGCTCTTTTAAAGGAATTACCTTTAAAAAAGTTTCATGTTGCTCTATTGATTGTGCAATTTTGTTAATTATTTGGTCCGTTGACTCTTTATCATAATCAATTTTTAAAGGTTTTTTTATAGTCATTGTTTGAAGAATGTTTTTTTTCTTTACCCTTAAACCTTTTTTATCAAACGATCTTCTAAAACCATCTATAACAATAGGTACTACTACCGGTTTGTATTGCTTAATTAAAAATGCTGTTCCTTTTCTCACAGGCTTAAATGGAGTGGTTGTTCCCTGAGGAAATGTTATTACCCAGCCGTCATCTAATGCTTTTCCGATATTAGAAATATCGCTAAATTTTACTTTTCTATTTATGTCTTCTCCGTTACTCCTCCATGTTCTTTCAATACTTACAGAACCTGCATAAGCTAAAATTTTTGGAATTAATCCCGCATTCATAGTTTCTTTTGCTGCAATAAAATAAATATTAAGTTTTGGATCCCATAGATAACCTATATTCTTAATGGAATCAATCCTTCCTTTTAAACTTGCGTTAAATACGTGAAACATAGCAACAACGTCAGCAAAATATGTCTGATGATTGGAAATAAATAAAACATTTGAATCTTCTAAATCTCTAATAATTTCAGAGCCTTCAATTTTAAGTTCGTTAAATCCTCTGTATCTCCTATGACTATAGGCACCNATAATTCTGATAATCCANTTTTTAACAAATAGTATATGNCCAAAGGGATTTCTCTTNAAAAACTGCATAGANTCACTAAATTAAAAAATTTACTTAGAAGCTAAGTATCTTTCGGCATCTAATGCTGCCATGCAACCTGTTCCTGCTGCTGTAATTGCTTGTCTATATGTATGATCAGCTGCATCTCCAGAAACAAATACACCNTCAATATTAGTTTTTGTTGAACCAGGTTTATTTATTATNTAGCCTGTCGANTCCATATCTATGTATGGTTTAAAAANATCTGTATTAGGTTTATGTCCAATAGCAACAAAAAACCCTGTAGCAGGAATATCCTTTATTTCACCTGTTATATTGTTTTTTGTAAGAATTGACGATACTAATTGACCATCACCTTTAACCTCTAATGTAGATGTGTTAAAAAGTATTTCAATATTTTCAGTTTTCATAACCCNTTCTTGCATAATCTTGGAGGCTCTAAATTCGTCTCTTCTAACTAACATGGTCACTTTGCTACATAATTTTGAAAGATAATGAGCTTCTTCACATGCAGAATCTCCACCACCAACTATTACAACTTCTTGGTTTTTGTAAAAAAACCCATCACATACTGCACAAGCTGATACTCCACCTCCAGATTCAAGATATTTTTTTTCAGAATCTAAACCAAGATATTTTGCAGATGCTCCAGTTGATATTATTACTGAATTACATTCCAATTCATGTTCNTCATTAATCCATAATTTTAACTTATCNGTAAAATCAACTTTTGTTACCCAACCATTTCGGATATCAGTACCAAATCTTTCTGCTTGTTTTTGTAATTCTACCATCATTTCAGGACCAGAAACTCCGTCTGGGTATCCAGGAAAATTTTCAACATCCGTTGTAGTTGTTAACTGGCCACCAGGTTGAATCCCTTGATATAAAACTGGATTCATATTNGCTCTTGCAGCATATATTGCTGCTGTATAACCTGCCGGACCTGAGCCTATGATAAGGCAATTTACTTTTTCACTCATTTACATTTAATTTGATAAACAAAAATATGTAATTATTGTTTATTTGAAGCATGCATTTAACCATTTANTAAGTAGTTTTTTGTAATTTCATTATATGAAGAAGTTTATATTATTTTTTACNGTTTTTTGTTTTTTTAATAATTCATTTCCAAATGAATTGAAATANGAATTAATAGTTGATAATTTAGATGTACCATGGGCATTTGTTTTTTTGCCTGACGATTCAATTTTGATTACTGAACGTAGGGGTGAGTTAATTCACTATAAAAANGGGATAAAAACGGTTATCAAAAATCTTCCTGAAATTATTTCTAAAAATCAAGGTGGTTTACTTGATATCGAATTACANCCCAATTATTCTNAAAACAAATGGATTTACATTTCNTACTCATCTTCTAATGATAAAAATGAGGGAACAAATACGTCTATATTAAGATTTAAATTAAATGGAAATCAAGCAACTAATCAGCAAATAATTTATAAAGCCTTACCAAATAGTAAAAGAAGCCTTCATTATGGAAGCAGGATGGTATTTGACAAGGATAATTATNTATTTTTCAGTATTGGCGACAGAGGAAATCGAGATCTTAACCCGCAGGATATCAATAGAGATGGNGGTAAAATCTATAGATTACATGATGACGGAAGAATTCCAATTGANAATCCTTTTGTTAACGAGAAAAATTCAAAAAAAGCAATTTTCAGCTATGGCCACAGAAACCCCCAAGGAATGTTTTATGACGAAANAAATAATAAAATATGGATTCATGAGCATGGCCCTAGAGGTGGTGATGAAATAAATATCATTGAAGCTGGAGAAAATTATGGATGGCCATTAGCCAGCTACGGTATTAATTATATCGGAACAAAATTTACGGATAAAACTTCCATAGATGGTATGGCTGACCCAATTCACTTTTGGGTTCCGTCTATTGCACCCAGCGGAATGGTTTATGTTGAGAACCCAAATTATCCGTCACTAAATCAAAGTATTTTAATAGGATCATTAAAATTTCAATACCTACACCAATGCGTTATTAAAGACGGTAAAGTAGTAGAAGAAAAAAAATTATTTGATCAAATTGGCAGAGTAAGATCTGTTGAGTTAGACAAAGACAAAAATATTTTTGTTGGGGTTGAAAACCTTGGAATTATAAAACTAATTGAATAAAATGTTCATTATAGGAATTACTGGTGGTACTGGAAGTGGAAAAACTACAATTGTTAANGAAGTCATTAATTTATTTGATGCATCAGAAATTTGTTTGTTNTCTTCAGATTCATATTATAAGAATAATGCCAGTTTAGATTTTAACCAAAGGGATAAATTAAATTATGATATACCTGAGGCAATTGACTTTGACTTATTAAATAAACATATTGATTTACTTAAACTAGATATAAATATTAATGTACCTAACTATTGTTTTACTACACATTTAAGACTTGAAAAAACAACAGTAGAAGAACCAAAAAAAATATTAATAGTAGAAGGTATCTTAATTCTAACAAATAAAACTTTAAGAGACAGTATTAATTATTCGGTATTTTTAGATTGTCCACGAGATATAAGATTCCAAAGAAGGTTGGAAAGGGATATCAAAGAAAGAGGAAGAAACTATAATGATGTTATAAACCTATTTGAAACTAGACTTGACATTATGCACTCTGAGTTTGTTGAACCATACAAAACATTTTGTGATTTAATTTTAAACACCAACGAAGATATTAACATTAATCCTTTGATTAACCTAATAAAAAAGAATTTACGATGAAAAATAAAATTTTAAAATTCGTTAAAAGCACCTATGGAATTATTATAATATTATTCATTTTTTGGATGATATTTTTTGATAGTAATTCTCTAATTATTCACAGTGAACTAAATTATGATATTAAAGAATTAAATGAGCAAAAAACCTACTACGAGAAAGAAATTTCAAAAGATAATATTGAACTTAAAATGATACAATCTGACTCTGGGCTTGAAAAATATGCAAGAGAAAAATTATTTATGAAAAAGGATAATGAAGAAATTTTTTTAATAGAATATGACACAATTTTAGATTAGATGAAAGTTGGAAATGCTACACATATTCAATGGGCTGCGATGATAATAAATGACATTGGAGAAAAGGAGTATTATGATTTATTCTCATTATCAAACGAAGAAATAACTATTTCACCGCACTATTCAAAAAACGCTGATTCTATAATCAATCCCGATAAATTATTATTTCCTAAAACCTGGAATATTATGGGCGATATTGATTGCAGTAATAACATTGATTTAAATGAGGAAATAAAAAAATTATTAGAGAATGACATAAGTAATTTCACATTATATAATTATGCGAATGAGGATATTGATAAGTCAGTTATTTCAAGGGGTAATTTTTTTATCAGCTCTGATAAATTCATGGAAAAGACTGATCTAAATATTTTAATTGAACCAAAATTGGACTCAATAGATGATTTAAATTTAAATGGTTATGTAAATGAAAAATTTAAATTAAATATTTCATCAGAATTTTTTAAAAACTCTGGAGCTAACATAATACAAGAAATAGCATTTTTAAGCTCAGTGGCTTCAGAATTAGTAGAAAAATATGGAATTAATCTTATTGAAAAAATATCATTTGAGGTAATTCAGGGAAATAATTACTTTTTTGAAATAGCAAAAATTCAAGTTTTAAGAATTATTTGGAGTATAATTTCAAAAGAATATGGTAAACAGATCGATAATTGTGTAATTACTGCTAAGCCATCCACAAAAAACAAAACAATTGAAAATTATAATAATAATATTATAAGATCAACTTCAGAGTGTATGTCTGGAATTTTAGGTGGTTGTAATTTTATAAAATCCATCCCATATGACATTAAATTTATGAACAGAAATGAATTTTCTGAAAGAATTAAATACAATCAACTATTAATTTTAAAAAATGAAACTTCAATTGACAAGGTTAATAATGCCATTAGTGGTAGTTATTATCTGACTTATTTAATCGAAAACTTAGCTCAAAAATCTATTAATTTATTTAAAAAAATAATATCAAAAGGAGGTTATTCTGAGAGTTTGAAAGATGATGGGCTTTTTAATCATATTTTACTAAACTTAAAAAAAGAAAAAGAACAATATAATTCAGGCGAAAAAGTTTTAGTGGGATTCAATAAATATTTAGATGAATAAAAAGAATTTTGTCAATATAACCCTAAAGGACTTTAGTCCAAAATCTACCCAAAAAGAAAAAAATGTGTTTTTTGAGACCGATGAACAAATAAAAATTAAATCTAATTATTATTCAAAGGATTTTTCAAAAATAAAAGTATCTGAGTCAATCGCTGGATTACCACCTTTTGTTCGTGGGCCTTACTCATCTATGTATACCAAAAAACCATGGACAATTAGACAATATGCAGGTTTTTCTACAGCAAAAGAAAGTAATAAATTTTATAGAGAAAATTTAAAAGCTGGACAAAAAGGCCTTTCTGTTGCTTTTGATTTGCCAACCCATAGAGGTTATGATTCTGATAATCCCAGGGTAATTGGAGATGTTGGGAAAGCCGGGGTAGCCATTGACATTGTTGATGATATGAAAATATTATTCGATGGGATTCCATTAGACAAAATGAGCGTTTCAATGACAATGAACGGAGCGGTATTACCAATTATGGCATTTTATATTGTTGCTGCTGAAGAACAAGGAGTCGATATTGAAAAACTTTCTGGGACTATTCAAAATGATATTTTAAAAGAATATATGGTAAGAAATACATTTATATATCCTCCAAAAGATTCGATTAGAGTCATTGCAGATATTTTTGAGTTTACAAGCAAAAATATGCCAAAATTCAATAGTATTAGCATTTCCGGATATCACATGCAAGAAGCGGGAGCTAGTGCTGATCTAGAGCTAGCATATACTCTGGCTAATGGGATTGAATATGTAAAAACAGGAATAAATGCAGGGCTTAAGGTAGACGATTTTGCCAATCGATTTTCGTTTTTTTGGGGTATTGGAATGAATCATTTTATGGAGATAGCTAAGATGAGGGCTGCTAGATATCTTTGGACTAAACTAATGAAAGAGTTCAAACCTAAAAAAGAAAAGTCATACTGCTTAAGAGCACATTGTCAAACAAGTGGTTGGAGTTTGACTGAACAAGAGCCATTTAACAATATAACACGTACAACGATTGAAGCTTTATCAGCAGTATTTGGAGGAACCCAAAGTCTACATACAAATTCATTGGACGAAGCGATAGGATTACCAACAAAATTTTCTGCAAAAATTGCAAGAGATACACAATTAATAATTCAAGAAGAAATTGGAGCATGTGACACAGTTGATCCCTGGGGCGGAAGTTATTATGTTGAATATTTAACGGAAGAACTTATAGAAAAAGCAATGGTTCACATAAATGAAATAAATGATGCGGGTGGAATGACTAAAGCCATTGAAAAAGGGATTCCCAAGATGAGAATTGAACAAGCGGCAACAAAAAAACAAGCAAAAATTGATAATAAAGAATTTGTGATAGTGGGGGTAAATAAATTTCAATTAGATGAAGATGAATCAATAAGTTATTTAGAAATAGATAATGAAGAAGTAAAAAATAATCAAATAAACAATTTAAAAAAGATTAAAAGTTCCAGAGATGAGTCTGAAGTTCAGAAAATTTTAAATGAGTTAAGAATTGCAGCAAAAGAAAAAAATAAAAATTTACTAGCTTTAGCTGTAAAAGCTGCTCGTGCTAGAGCTACATTAGGTGAAATTAGCTTAGCTTTGGAAAAAGAGTTTGGAAGATACAAATCAGAAATTAGAAGCTTTTCGGGAGTATATAAATCAGGTATGAAAGACAATAGTTCTTATATAAATGCTGTAGATCTTTGCAATAAATTTGCAGATATTGATGGTAGAAGACCAAGAATTTTGATTGCAAAAATTGGTCAAGATGGCCATGACCGTGGTGCAAAAGTGATTGCTACTAGTTTTGCTGATATTGGATTTGATGTAGATATAGGGCCATTATTTCAAACACCTGAAGAAGTTGCAAAACAAGCAGTTGAAAATGATGTTCATATAGTAGGAATTTCATCACTTGCTGGTGGTCACAAAACACTTGTTCCAAATTTAATTAAAGAATTAAAAAAATATGATAGTGATGATAAAATGATTGTTGTTGGAGGTGTAATACCAAAAAAAGATTATGAATTTCTATATGAAAAAGGGGTTAAATGTATTTTTGGGCCAGGGTCAAATATTGGTAAATCTGCAAGTACCATATTAGAATCTTTAATTAAAACTTATCGTTAATTTTTCCTGTTAATATTTTAAAATTTCTTTAACAAGAATTAGTTCTAATTAAATTTTATTAATCGTACATTTAAATTTATTTCTAGGTCAAAAATATGAGTAAAATTATTGCCATTTCTAATCAGAAAGGAGGGGTTGGAAAAACCACAACTTCGGTGAATCTATCTTCTTCACTTGCAGCTCTAGAAAAAAAAGTATTATTAATAGATTTTGATCCACAAGCAAATTCAACATCATCCATTGGAATTGAGATAAATATTGGAAGTAAAACAATTTATGATTTATTGGAAAATGAGTGCTCATCTGATGATTGTATTAATAAAACTAATCTTGAATTTCTAGATGTAATTCCTGCTCATATTGACTTAGTTGGAATTGAAATTGAATCAATCGATATGATAGAAAGAGAGTATTTATTGAGAAATACAATTTTTGATTTTAAAGCTGATTATGATTTTATCATTATAGATTGCCCTCCATCTCTTGGATTGTTAACAATAAATGCTTTGACAGCAGCCGATTCAGTCTTAATTCCTATTCAATGTGAATATTTAGCGCTAGAAGGACTTGGTAAATTATTAAATACAATTAAAAGCATTCAAAAACTACATAACAAAGACCTTTCAATTGAAGGTTTGTTATTAACGATGTATGATACTAGATTAAATCTCTCAAATCAAGTAAAAAAGGAGGTTAAACTACATTTCAATGAAATGGTTTTTAAAACAGTTATTCACAGAAATGTAAGATTGGGAGAGGCAACCAGTTACGGAAAAAGTATCATAGATTATGATGTAAGCAGTAAAGGTGCAGATAATTATTTAAATTTAGCAAAGGAAATTATTTCAAAAAACTGATAATGGCTAAAGCGACAAAAAAACAAGTTTTAGGTAGAGGTCTAACAAGTATACTTAAAGATTCTAAAAACAAGGCAAGTTCAATTTCCAAAATCAAAACAAACTACAGTACTGAAATTGAAATTTCTAAGATAACCCTTAATCCTTTTCAACCAAGATCTGCTTTTAACAAGGAAAAATTAGAGGAATTAATTATATCAATCAAAAATATTGGATTAATCCAACCAATCACGGTAAAAAAATTATCAAAAAATGAATTTCAATTAATTTCTGGAGAAAGAAGATTAAGAGCATTTAAACAATTAAAAATTAATAAAATTCCGTGTTATATCAGAAAAGCCAATGACCAAGAATCATTAGAAATGGCTCTAGTTGAAAATATTCATAGACAAGACTTAGATGCCATTGAAATAGCAATTTCTTATAATAGATTAATTGAAGAAATTAAACTTACACAAGAGGAATTGAGTGATAAAATCGGAAAAAAAAGATCTACGGTAAGTAATTATTTGAGATTACTCAAGCTAAATCCAATAATTCAAAGTGGAATTAAAGATGGCTTTATTTCAATGGGCCACGGAAGAGCAATGATCAACATTGATGATGAAAAGCTTCAACTTTCGATATATGAAAAGATAATTTCAAAAAATTTATCTGTTAGAAATACCGAGAGACTAATTAAATCTTTAAAAAATCCACATATAAAAAAGAAAAACAGTAATGTACTTTTAGATTTCACTAAGGAAAAGAATAAAACAGAAAAAAATCTAGATACCAAAGTTGAATTCATTTTCAAAAATGATAACAGCGGTAAAATTATTTTAAGTTTTAAATCTAAAAGTGATTTTCAAAGGATAGTAAAAAAAATAAATGAATAAAAAGTCATTATATATTATCGTTTTTTTTATGCCAATTTTTATGTTTAGTCAAAATGAACTTCCTGATAACGATTTAGAAATGGCTTTAAGACCTTCAAAAGCAACGTTTTATTCCGCTGTTCTTCCTGGACTAGGTCAAGCTTACAATAAAAAATATTGGAAAATTCCTATAGTTTATGGAGCCCTAGCTACTGGAATATATTTTTATAATCAAAATGATAAAGATTATAATAGGTATAGAAATGCATATAAGAGAAGATTAGCAGGTTTTACTGATGATGAGTTTTACGGTAATGGACTATACCCTTCGATTTCTAATGATGGGTTAATAAGAGCTCAAAATACATTAAAAAGAAATAAAGAGCTTTCAATTTTAGTTACGGTAGGACTTTATATTCTAAATATTATTGATGCTAATGTTGATGCACATTTACTTCAGTATAATCTTGACGATAATTTGACATTAGAACCAAAAATTAATTATAACGAAGTTCTAAATAAATCAAATTTTGGAATTTCTCTAAATTTAGAATTATGATCGAAATCCTATTTATTTTACTTTTTTTAAATATTATCCATGGAATTGGTACATGGAAATTATATAATATTTCGGGCAATAAGGGCTGGCAGTCATTCATACCTGTCTATAATATATTGGTTTTACTCAAAATAGTTAATAGACCATGGTGGTGGATTTTTATTTTAATTTTACCTGTTTTAAATATCATAATTATTCCTGTTCTATGGGTTGAAATCTCAAGAAGTTTTGGAAAAAACAAATATACTGATACTATACTTTCTATTTGCTCATTAGGATTTTATAATTATTATATCAACTATTTTACAAAAGCTAAATATGTTGAAAACAGAGACATAAATCCAAAAAGCTCTAATGGAGAGTGGACTAGTTCAATAATTTTTGCAGTAATAGCTGCTACATTTGTTCATACATATTTTATGCAACCCTATACGATTCCTACTTCTTCTCTCGAAAAATCTCTTTTAGTTGGAGATTTCTTATTTGTAAGTAAGTTTCATTATGGAGCAAGAGTACCTATGACTACAGTAGCAGCCCCTATGGTACATGACACTATTCCAATCATAAAAACACGTTCTTACATTAACAAAGAACAACTTCCATTTTTAGCAGAACTTCCATACATGAGATTACCGGGACTGCAAAAGATAAAGAGAAATGAAATAGTATGCTTTAATTGGCCAGTTGATACATTTAAAAATATGTATTACACTGATAAATATTATTACAAACCCATAGATAAAAAAACCAATTATGTAAAAAGAGCTGTTGGAATTGCAGGAGATACATTAGAAGTCATAAATGGTTATGTTTATATAAATGGAAAAAAAAATCAATTACCAGAAAGAGCTAAACTTCAATTTTCATATTTAGTTCAACCAAAAAAAAATAAGTTTAACCAAAAAGTTATGATTAACAATTATGATATAACTGACAGGTTTGGACCAATAAACAGTGATTATACTTATAAGTTTATGGGTATAAGCAACTCATCACTTGAGAAGCTAAAAAAAGANACAAACGTTGAATGGATAAAAAAAGACACTTTTCCAAAGGAATTTAAAGACCCTTCTGTTTTCCCCCAAAAATCATCATTCAATTGGAATAATGATTTTTATGGACCGATATACATTCCTAAAAAAGATTCATCAGTTGAATTAAATAAAGAGAACTTACCTATTTATGAAAGACTCATCAGGGTTTATGAGAATAATGATTTATTTACTATAGATGATAAANTTTATATTAATGGAGTTGAAACAAAAAAATATACATTTAAGCAGGATTATTATTGGTTAATGGGTGATAATAGAAGTAATTCTCAGGATTCAAGATCATGGGGTTTTGTACCTTTTGATCATGTTGTTGGAAAACCGGTTTTCAAATGGCTAAGCATTGATTATAATGCAAAGGGTTTTAATAAAATCCGTTGGGATAGAATGTTTACTACGGTTCATGGTAAAGGTAAACCAACTTCGTNTTTTTTATATTTTATTGCAGTTGTGGTTTTGTGGAATGTAATTTCTTATTTCAGAAGAAAGAAATTACAATGACTATAATTCACCCAACTTATTTTCCCAATATTGAACACTNTANTCATTTATTAAACTCGAAATCTTTATGCTTTGAGATTAATGATTTTTATCAAAAACAAACTNATAGAAACAGAACATCAATTTATGGTTCAAACGGAAAATTGAANTTAGTAATTCCTGTAAAATACTCTTACAAAAACNAAGAAAAACTCAAGGATATTAAAATTTGTAATGATACTGANTGGCAAAAAAATCATTTAAAATCAATACAAATTTCATATCGTAGTTCTCCTTATTTTGAATTTTTNGAAGACTACTTTTATGAAATTTTTGAAAAAAAAGAAAAATTCTTANTTGATATTAATATTAAATCAATAGAATTAATATTTCAAATATTAGAATTAGAATTAAATTACTCTTTTACTAAGAAATACAAANCCGAATATCATTTAACAAATGATTTAAGAAATATTANTGACAGAAAAAGAGNGGAAACAAAAAATGCGATTCAAAGTTATCCCCAGGTATTTGACAATCGACATGGTCATATTCAAAATTTAAGTATGCTTGACTTAATCTTTAACGAAGGAATNNGATGCTTGAATTTTTTTAATGAATCTAAAATTTAAGTTCAGTATAGATTGGCTCNTGATCAGAAAGATTAAGTTTAAATGTNTTAAATGAATTTATTTTAAATAATTTCTCAGTAAAAACAAAGTCAATCCTCAACGGTATAAAATTATAATTATAAGTAATTCCAAGTCCATTACCTTTTGCTNTGAATGCATCATTGAGGCTTTTGGAAAGTTCNTTATAAACATAAGAAAAGGCTGTGTTATTTAAATCTCCTGTAACTATAACCTTATATGGACTATTTTTTATACTTTTTTTAAGTTCNTTGACTTGCNGCTCTTGCTGTATGAAAGTATCTGAAATATTTTTTATAACTATTTCATTCTTTTTATTAATATTAATTAAGGGATTGACCTTTTCAAAAGAAAACGATTGAAGATGGATATTATAAACTCTGATAGTGTCATTCATAATTTTTATATCAGAAAAAATNGCATTGTTTGATGAACTATTAAAATCTACCGAGCCTTTATTAATAATCGGATATTTAGAGAATATTGCTTGTCCATATTTTAAATTATCACCTCTCAATTTTTCATACATATACGGATAATTATGAATTTTGAATTCAGAATTTTGATATTCTTGTAAACAGATAATATCAGGATTCTTTTCATTTAAAAAATCTCTTATTTTTATATNGACATTANCCTCCTCAATCCATTTGTAAATATTAAATAATCTTACGTTGTAGCTAATTATTGAAATTTCATTACCTCCCAAAAATCTAGAATTATTAGAAAAATTTATAAAGCTTCTCAAGCTATCAATACCGATTATCAAAACAACAAGCGATAATATAAATTGTCTTTTGAGTTTTGCAATCCAAAAAAAAAGAAAAAGAATATTTGCTATGATAATTAGAGGAGAGAATAAGCTAAGAATTGAAAATTGAGAAAAAATTGATGGACTTAAATAAGGAATTAATAAGGAGCCAAAAAAAAGAAATGCAATTAACGAATTAATAAAAAAAAGAAACTTTTCAAAAAGACCTAGGTTTTTCATTTTTTTCCACCNTGTTTAAATAGGTATTCTTTCTCATCCTTGTCTAAGCTATCATATCCACTCTTACTAATTTTGTCTAAAATTTGATCAACTTTTGTTTGTTTGTTTTCATNAGAATATCTTTTCGAAGGGGATTTTTTNCTTTTGCTGAATTTTGGAAAACCATATAATGAATAATAGTAGTATGCACCTACCAAGTAGCCTCCCAAATGTGAATACACTCCAAATTGTCCAGGTGAAATAAGTTTTAAGAAGTCNGTGAATAAAATAAAAGCCATTAGGTACTTGTACTTAATAGTAAATCTAAACACCCTGAGCCCTAAATCTGGAGATAGTAATAATAAAAACATTAAAAGAGAAGAAATTCCAGCTGATGCACCTATNAGGGGAGATTGAGATCCTGAAAAAAGATAAATAATACCACCAAAAAAAATTCCTGTAAAAAAAAGATTAATTGAAATTTTCTGGCCTAACAAATTTGAAATTGAATTGGTTGTAAACAAAAGAAGAAATATCATAAAAATAAGCTCAAATAAACCTTGATGTATAAAAGCATATGAGATAATTGACCACGGCTTTGTCAAAATATTTAAGTCAAGTGAAAGCAAAGAAATTATTTCTTGCTGGAAACCAAAAACCGATGAAAGACGATAGATAATAAACATCAATACATTAATCCCGATAATTTTCTGAAAGAAATTAAGATTTGAAAAATTCAAATTAAGATTATTTTGAAAATTCATTAGTACCAACGGTTTTGATTAAATTGGTTTTTTTTCCAATAGTACATAATCAGAAAGCCTGTTAGGGCTCCTCCAATGTGGGCAATATATGCTGTATTACTAGGACTGAAAATTGCTTGACCTGTAATTGCTGAAAACAAATCAAGAAGAATTATTCCAGGAATAAAATATTTTGCTTTAATGGGGATTGGAAAAAATATTAGCATAAGTTTACTTTCAGGAAAAAACATTCCAAAAGCTACTAAAACTCCCATAATTGCACCCGATGCCCCAACCATAGTAGCTAAAAATGAGGTGTTAAAGCTCAAGAGGCCGTCAGCCCCCAAAATATTACCCCAATTTGTATTATATCTACCTTCTATTAATAAATTTAAAACCGATTGAGAATCATAACCACTACTTGTTAAGATATCTAGATTAGAATAAAAAGAATAATACAGAAAGCCAATCTGAGCGAGGGCAGCACCTAAACCACATGTAATATAAAAAAATATGAATCTTCTAGATCCAAAAATAGATTCAATAGCAGAACCAAACATCCATAACGCAAACATATTGAAAGCCAAATGTAAAATCCCTCCATGCATAAACATATGCGTAATGAGCTGCCAAAATTTAAAGTCGGGATTTTCAGGAAAGTGTAAACTAAATAAAGAATAAATAAATTCAGTATTTAATGACATACTTGAACCAAAATAAAATATCACATTGATTATAAGTAGCTGTCTTACAGTGGGTGAAATTCTATTCATTTACTTAAACATATTTTCAATTTCAGAATAATTTATCTGAACATAAGTCTTAAGATTAAAGGGACATATCATTGTTTCCTTGCAAGCAAACAATGAGTTTATAATATATTGTTGCTCCTTTAAGTCTAGCGACTTACCGTTCCTTATTGACATAGATTTAGACATAATTTTACATATTAAATCAGATTCACTAAAACTATTGTCAGGGATTTCATTCTGTATATTATATATTAAATTTTCAAATATTTCTTTCAAATTATCAATGTTGACAAATGATGGTACCGCATTAATATTAATTTTTTCAGACTCTAAATCAAAGTCTAAGCCAAACTGATTTAGAATATTTTTATTGGATTTTAATGTTTCAATATCGGCTTTAGAAAAATCAATAACTATTGGATGAAGTAATTTTTGCGGATTAACCTTGTTTAACGTTAGTGATTTCAAAAACCTTTCATATAAAATTCTTTGATGTGCTCTTTCTTGGTTGATTATTATCAGTCCTGATTTGGTCTTGTTTACAATAAACTTTTTATTTAATTGAATTGGGTTGTTTAAATGAACATTTGATTCAAAATCTTCAAAATTAAATTCCTTTAGTTCGTTGCTTTCTGATGAAAACTCTAAAGAATCCATTTTTTGTTTGAATAAATCAATCTCAACGTATTTTTCTCTGGATTTATTTACATCAAAGGGGTTATAGTTTGTGTTAATATCAATACCAACAGAGTTAGAATTACCATTCTTTTCAAAATCATATGGAATATCTAAAGACTTATCTCTATTGAAGTCTAAAGCAGGTGTAATATTATATTGACCCAAACTATACTTTACTGACGCTCTTAAAATAGCATAAATTGAATGCTCATCTTCAAACTTAATTTCCGTTTTTGTAGGATGTATATTTATATCGATTGAAGCAGGATCAACTTCTAAGTTTAAAAAATAGGAAGGGTTATATTTTGGATCAATAAGGCCTTCAAATGCTGAATTAATGGCGTGATTTAAATATGGACTTTTAATAAACCTATTATTTACGAAGAAAAATTGCTCTCCGCGGGTTTTTTTAGAATACTGTGGTTTAAATATAAATCCATCTACATTTAAAATTTCTGTATTCTCAGAAACAGGAACAAGTTTTTCTGATGATTTGACGCCAAATAAATTAACAATTCTTTTTTTAAAATTAGAAACAGGAAGATTATACATTTCAGAGTCATCATTATAAAAAATTAATTTCACCTCAGGATGAGCTAAGGCAACTCTGATAAATTCGGTTATCATGTGTTTTAATTCAACATTGTTTGATTTTAAAAAGTTTCTTCTTGCAGGTATGTTAAAAAAAAGATTTTTGACAGAAATCTTAGTGCCAACTTCGCTTACTGATGATTTATTGCTCTTAATTTCACTACCATGAATTTCAATCTCGTTAGCTAATTCAATACCAGATTGTTTTGAAATTAAATTGACATGTGAAATTGCAGAAATACTAGCCAAAGCTTCACCTCTAAACCCTTTAGACTTTATATTAAATAAATCTTTTGCATCTGAAATTTTTGATGTTGTGTGTCTATTAAAACATATTGAGACATCTCTTTTTGACATACCAACTCCATTATCAATAACCTGTATAATTGTCTTACCTGCATCTTTGATTAAGATTTTTATTTCTTTAGCTTTGGCATCTATTGAATTTTCTAGTAATTCCTTTACTACAGAAGCTGGCCTTTGTACTACTTCACCAGCTGCAATTTGATTAGCAACATTTTCAGGTAAAATATTAATAATGTCTTTCATCAATTAGTTATTTTAAATAAAAAAGAATAATAAAAATAAAGAGACTAAAATTGATAAAATAATTAGAAGTCTTATTCTAACAGACTTTTCAGATCCTTTTTTATAATCATTAACAGCATTTCTAAATTTTTTTCTAAAACTATTATCATCTCCTACAGTAGTTCTATATTCATCAAACTTTGATTTAATTTTTTTTGGAACAGAATGCTTACCTAAATAGGAGTTGTCTTCAGAGTATCTACCTGAGTAACTGTAACGTTTATTTTTTTTAGTTTAAAAAGACCCAAACCGTTATATATGAATTTAACTAAATATAATAAATATCTTACTTAAAAGATATCATTTTCAAAGCAGCAATTGCTGCCTCAGCCCCTTTATTTCCAANTTTTCCTCCAGATCNGTCTAATGATTGATTTTTGTTGTGGTCAGTAAGAACGCAGAAAATTACAGGGATAGAANANGAAATATTTAATTGCATAATTCCATTTGAAACAGCGTTACAAATAAAATCATANTGATCAGTTTCNCCTTTAATAACACATCCTATTGCGATGATAGCATCCAGNTTTTGTTTAGATAATTCTTTACAGCCATATACNAGTTCAAAACTTCCAGGTACCCATGAAATTTTGATATTCTCATTTTTTATACCAAACTCTATTAATTTTTCTTGAGCTCCNNNAAGCAAATTTGAAGTGATATCTTTATTCCANTCGGAAACCACAATCCCAATTTTATTTTTTTTCAAATTTGGGAAATCTTCTAAAGTAATTTTTGTGAAATTTTGGCTGCTTGATTTCATTTACTGATTTGATGCAATCGCTTTNGAGATAAATGCATCTATATTTTTTGCTTCAGGACTTTTAGGATAATCTAACTTAATANTNGTAAAGTACTCCTCAGCTTTTTTAAATTTACTTAATCTCATAGCAACTGTTCCAGCCTTATATAAAAATAATGGGGTTGTATAATTATTATCACTTTTTGAGGCTTTCACATAATAATCATAAGCATCCTCGAACTGGTTTAACTCCGCAAAAGCGTCACCAATCGAGCCGGTGGCTAATGAGCTAAGCAATATATCATTAGAATTAAATTTTGATAAAAATTTAATGCTATTTTGATAATCATTCATATTTAAATACATCATACCAGTGTAATAATGTGCTAGATTTGCAGCATTTGTTCCGCTAAATTCCTCGATTACATCAAGCATCCCCATATTANGATCATCNCCGTTAAGTNCAATATTATATAAGGAATCATTATCAATCAAAATTGCTTCATCAAACTTTTTTTGNGCANAGTACATTTCATTGAAAGCTTTACTTTCTTTNGGCTCAGTTATTAATTTAGAATAGGCGAAAATACCAATAACTAGGACTGATANAATACCTANAACACCAAGAATTTTGTTTTGATTTTTTTCAACCCATTGTTGAGTCCTGGATGATCCTTCNTCAAGTGTATTAAATACATTTGCAGTTGTTGACTTATTTTCAAGAGCTTCNGCCTTATTAGANGACGCTTTATTTTTAAAACCTCTTTTCTTGTAAGTTGCCATANTATTATNTTAGGCCGTAAAAATAAAATTTTTATTATTAAAATTGGATTATTTATTTGTTATTTTTGGGTTAGTNGGGTTANAATTCAATTTCTCTAATACGATTTACAATTTATGTTTTTAAAAGAGTTATCATTAACNAACTATAAAAATTTTGAAAGCCTCANGTTTAGTTTTGACACTAAAATTATTTGTTTTGTGGGACTAAACGGTGTTGGTAAAACGAATATATTAGATTCTATATACCATCTATCTTACACAAAAAGCTACNTCAATCCAATTCCTTCTCAAAATATAAAACACGGAGAAACATTTTTTTTTATTTCAGGAAAGTACATGATTCATGATAAAGAAGAAAACATATTAGTATCTCTTAAGAAAGGTGATAAAAAAATAATAAAAAGAAATAATAAACNCTACAAAAAATTTAGTGATCATATTGGAAAAATTCCGCTGGTACTTATTTCNCCTGATGACAGAAACTTAATAATNGAAGGAAGTGAAACNAGAAGGAAATTTATTGATGGNATTATTTCGCAAACTGATANAGAATATTTAAATAATTTAATCGATTATAATAAAACACTCAAACAGAGAAATGCTTTATTAAAAATGTTTTATGATAACTCAGAGAANATAAGAAAAACCATTGATATTTATGATAGGCAACTTTCATCAGATGCACAAAAAATTTACGANAAAAGAAGGGAATTCCTAAATGAATTTATTCCAATATTCAAATCTAGATACAAGGAATTAAGTAACGATAAAGAAAATNTTGAAATTAAACATAGTAGTGATATTTCACCAGATCAAAATCTATATAAATTGCTAAAAAATAGTCTTGAAAAAGACTTAAGGTTCCAGTATACAACTAAAGGAATACATAAAGATGATCTTAATTTGAATCTTGATAATTTTCCGATAAAAAAATATGGAAGTCAAGGTCAGCAAAAAACATTTTTGATAGCCATGAAGCTTGCGCAATTTGANTATCTTTCAAAACTTGATTCAAAACCTATTTTACTATTAGATGATATTTTTGACAAATTAGATGACACCAGAGTTAAGCAAATTATTAATCTAGTTAATCAAGAAAAGTTTAATCAAATATTTATTTCTGATACGAACAAAACAAGGTCAGAGAANATTATAAAGAAGGTTAATAAATCGTATAAAATATTTGAAATTTGAAAAAAATTAGTTTAACAATAATAAGTTTGTCTTTACTGATTTTAAGTTCTTGTAATAATTCNAGAAATTTAAAATATCTTTCTGGATATTGGGAAATATCCTCTGTTAAAAAAGACAACAATAAAATTAAAAATTATCCATTTAGCGGTACAATTGATTATTTTGAATTGAGTGAAAACTTTTCAGAAGGTTTCAGAAAAAAAGTTAAGCCCAGAATCGACGGTAATTTTGATGTTACAATGCATCAAATTAATTTCAATATTGATGAAGAAAAAAAACATTTAAGGTTTTTTAAATTTGACTTAGGTTTTAGCAATTCGATTAAATTAGTTTATGGTCAAGGTGAAAATTTTACAGAGAATATTGTTAAAATTGACTCGATGAATTTAATAATTAAAAACTTAGAAGGGCTCACTTATGAGTACAAAAGATTTTATCCAAAAAATTATTTAAATGAATAATATGGAATTAAAGAATCTGATCAATACATTTCTCAAGAAAAATAAGCTTGAAAAAGGATTATTGAATATAGAGGTAAAGAAAACATGGTTTGAACTGATGAATAACGGAGTAGCAAATTACACTACCGATGTAAGCTTAAGAAAAAAGACTCTTTACATAAGATTAAGCTCACCAGCCCTCAAAGAGGAACTTAGCTATGGAAAAGAAAAACTTATTAAGTTAATTAATGAAAGATTAAAGGAAAATGTGGTTGAAAAAATAATACTTAATTAAAAAATCTCATCACTTGAAAAGTGAAATTCACATTCAATTTTAGCATTATCATCACTATCGCTTCCATGAATAGCATTTTCGCTTATTGACTTAGCAAACATTTTTCTAATGGTACCCTCCTCTGCCTCTTCAGGATTTGTTGAACCAATCAGGTCTCTAAAATCATTTACAGCATTATCTTTTTCCAAAATTGCAGCTACAATTGGACCGCTGGTCATGTAATCAACTAAGTCAGTATAGAAACGTCTTTCTTTATGTATAGCGTAAAATTCACCTGCTTTCTCATTAGTCATTTTCGTAAACTTCATTGCTTTTATCTTGAAACCAGATTTAATGATTTTATCCAGGATAGCACCTATATTTCCATTTCTAACCGAATCTGGTTTTAACATTGTAAAAGTAACTCTACTCATTATTTATATTTTAGTTTGCAAAAATAACACTTTTTATTAATTTATAAGGTTTTACATATAATGTTTATCTTCGCGAAATATGGATGTAAGTGAAATCGGTGAAATAAGAATTCTTTTATCTAAAAAAAAGGAAATAGTAATAATTCCACACAAAAACCCTGATGGTGATGCAATCGGTGCTAGTACAGGCCTAAAGAATTATTTGAATAATTATAATCATAATGTAGAAATTATCAGTCCCAATAAATTTCCTGACTTTCTGAGATGGATGGATCCTGATAAGCACATAAAGATATTCACAGAAGATGAAAATTGTATTCAAAAAATTATTAATGCAGATATAATTTTTACACTTGACTTCAATAATCTTGTTAGAATATCATCAATGAAAGACCACGTAGAAAAATCTAATGCTATAATTATTATGATTGATCATCACGAGAATCCATCTAATTATGCAGATTTCATGTACTCGGTTCCCGAGATGAGTTCAACTTGTGAGATGATTTATCATTTTATTGATAAACTTGGAGACAAGAATAAAATTGATAAAACTATTTCACAATCCTTATATGCAGGAATTATGACCGATACTGGGTCATTTAAATTTCCGTCAACAACTCACGTTACTCATGAAGTGGTATCAAACCTATTAAAAACAGGTATATCCCACTCAGACATACATAACCAAATTTATGATAACAATAAATTTGAAAGGGTTCAACTTTTGAGCTTTGCCCTAAGTCAAATTAAAATAATTGAAGATTTAAATACGTGTTATATATCATTGTCTCAAAAAAATCTTGATAAATTCAATTATGAAAAGGGTGATACTGAAGGAATTGTTAATTATGGTCTTTCGATAAAAAATATTAAGTTTGCTGTCATTTTTATGCAAAATTTAAAGGAAAACGTTATAAGAATTTCTTTAAGATCTAGAGGAGATTTTGATGTAAATGAATTTTCGAAAAATGTATTTGGCGGTGGTGGACATAAAAATGCCGCTGGAGCCGTGAGTAAAAAAACTCTAAAAGAAACAATAGATTATTTTATTGAATCAGTAAAAAATTATAAAGAATTATTAAAATAAAATTATGAAAACAAAATTTGCAATTTTTTTCCTAGTGTGTTCAATGGTTTTTGCTTGTGATAATAATTACAGCAATTACCAAGATTTAAAAGACGGGCTGTATGCTGAATTTAATACCAGTATGGGTGTAATACTAATTAAATTAACATATGATAAAACGCCAGTAACGGTTGCGAATTTTATTGCTCTGGCAGAAGGAAATCATCCAAAAGTTGATAATGATTTTAAAGGTAAGAAATTTTATAATGGAATAATCTTTCACCGAGTTATTGACAAATTTATGATTCAAGGCGGAGATCCAAGTGGAGATGGAACTGGAGGACCAGGTTATAAGTTTTTAGACGAAATCGACTTAACCCTTAGACACGACAAACCCGGAGTGCTTTCAATGGCAAATTCTGGGCCTGGAACAAACGGTAGTCAATTTTTTATCACTGAGGTTCCTACCCCTCACTTAGACGGTAAACATACAGTATTTGGACATGTGGTTAAAGGAATGGAAATACAGGATGCCATTTCAAATGTTGAAACTGCAATTGCTGATAGACCAGTAAAAGATGTAACTATTAATAATCTTAAAATAATCAGAATTGGATCTGATGCAAAAGGTTTTGATGCAGTAAAAACATGGAACGAAATGGAACCAAAACTGTTTATCATGCAAGAGGAAAAGAAAAGAGCTGCCATTGAAAAAATGGATTCACTTGCTAGAATTGAAAAAGAAAAGAATAATAATTACAGAGAAAAAGCAACAAAATCAAGCTCTGGAGTTGAAATATATTACATAAAAAAAGGAAAAGGAATTAAACCTATTGAAGGTGATGAGATTTTCTTTTACTACGAAGGTTATTTAGCAATAAACGGAGTATTATTTGGCACAAATAGAAAGGATTTAATGATTGCTTACGATAGATACTCAGCTGAGGATGAAAGTAAAGGATGGTATGACCCTTCAAAAATCACCTACTCAAATGATATGCAACTAATTCAAGGATTTAGAGAGGTATTAATGACTATGAGTGTAGGAGATAAGGTATATGCATACATTCCATCAGAAATGGGCTATGGAAATAGAGCTATGGGTAATAGAATTCCTGCAAATTCAGATTTAGAGTTTATAATTGAGTTAGTAGATATATCTAATTAACTTTTTCGGGAATATTACTAAGAATTTCTCTAAAAAATCTCCAAAATTTTTGAGTCGATGATATTGAAGCCTTTTCGTCAGGTGAATGAGCTCCTAATATAGTTGGTCCAAAACTTATCATATCCATTTCTGGATAATGAGATCCAATTATGCCACACTCCAAGCCAGCGTGAATTACATTAACCTTTGGCTCTGATGAAAATAACGTGATATATGAATCCTTTACCTCTTTTAATGTGGCTGAATTTAGGTTAGGCTCCCATCCAGGATATCCTCCTGAAAATTTACTATCACATCCAATATTTTCAAATATATTTGAAATAATCTTTGATAACTCATCCTTTGAATTTTCAGATGATGACCTTGTCAAACATTGAATTTTAAGTTTTCCCTCAATTAATCTAATATTGGCTAAATTATTTGATGTTTCAACCAAGCCGTCAATGTTTTCACTCATTTCAAAGACCCCGTTCGGACATTCGTTTATTGCATTAATTAATTCTTTCGATTCAATAGCGCCAAGTGTTTGAAATCTATTTTCTAATAATTCAAATTCTAAATTTATATTACCATCTGTTTCTTCAAATTCATCAGCTAATGTTTCTGATGTATTTTTCATTATTTTTTTAAATGAATTCAAATTATCTTCATCAAATGAGATTATTGCGGAACTCTCTCTTGGAATTGCATTCCTCAATCCTCCCCCATCGATCGAACATATTTTAACATCAAAATCTGAATTAAGTTTTTGAATAAGTTCAAATAATATTTTATTTGAATTACCAAGACCCTTGTGAATTTCAGCTCCAGAGTGACCACCCGTTAATCCATTCAATAAAATTTTTACATTGATCTCATCTTCTTTTAATTCTTGTAATGGATAATTTTTACTCATAGTTATATCAATTCCACCAGCACAACCAACACAAATTTCATCATCTTCCTCTGTATCAAGGTTTAATAATATTTTTCCTGTTAGAATAGTGTCAGAAAGATTTAACGCACCGGTCATTCCAGTTTCCTCATCAATAGTAAATAATGCTTCAATCTTTGGGTGTGAAATTTCATTACTTTCTAAGATAGCCATGATTGCAGCAACTCCTAATCCGTTGTCAGCTCCTAAAGTTGTCCCGTCTGCCTTTACCCAGTCGCCGTCAACATACATTTTGATTCCAGAACTTAAAAAATCAAATTCAACATAATTATTTTTTTCATGAACCATATCAACATGGGATTGAAGAACAACAGTTTCACGAGTAATCATATCAGGCGTTGAATCTTTTACTATTACTAAATTTCCAATTTCATCTTGCTTATACATTAGGTTATTTTTTGTTGCAAACGAAATTAAAAATTCTATAACACGATCTTCTTTCTTTGAAGGTCTTGGAACTTCATTTAATAAAACAAAGTTTTTCCAAACCTCTTTTGGCTCAACATTTGAAACTTCTACACTCATGTTCACAGATTTTTTATAAAATTAACGAATAATAAATTTATAATTTCGTTAATATATTTTAAATATGAAAAAATTAAAGTTTTCATTGACTATAGGTTTAGTACCCTTTTTAATAATAATTAACTATTTAAAACCAAGCAATATAGTTTTTGAAAAATATTATTCAAATCTTCTTTATCCTCTAATCTCAGAAAAACTACGATTAATTACAGGTTGGGTAGTTTTTGCTGTAGGAGATGTTTTGTATTTATTTCTAGGTATTAGCTTAATTTATTTCATAATTAGTGATGGAAATAACATTTTTAACAAAATCATTAATCTTGGGTCATCTGTTTTTATCTTGACTTTTTTATTTTACNTTCTNTGGGGNTTTAATTACAANAGAATCNCTATCAAAGACAAATTAAATATTAAGAANGAATTTGATAAAAAGGAGTTGGTGANTTTTACAGAAAATCTTATAAANAAAATTAATGATAAGCATGAATTATTGTTTATTCATGATAGTGTTAAACCAAAAAACATATATAGTTTTGAAAAAANTATTCAAANTTCAAAAGAAAATACTGNAAAATTAAANGGTGTTTTCAAAGAATCACTTTTAAAGTCTAATTATAAAAATATTTCTGTAAAAAAATCATTATTTAGCTTACCTCTGACCTACATGGGTTTTAGCGGTTATATTAATCCTTTCACTAACGAAGCCAATATTAACCNAAAAATTCCTTCNACCAGCTTAACATTTGTAATTAATCATGAAATTGCACATCAGCTTGGGATTGCCAGTGAAAAAGATGCAAATTTTATTTCATATNTAATGCTNATTAATAGTGATAATCATTATCATAANTTCTGTGGNTATTCCTATGCNTTAAGATTATGTTTAAATNAACTTTCTAAAATAGATTATAATCTGTACCAAGAGTTATTAAAAAAAGTAAATAAAGGAATCATTAAAGATTATGTTGAAATCAATAATTTTTGGAAAAAATATGATGGTAAAATTGAAGNGGTTTCGAAAAAAAGNTATGATTTATNTCTAAAACAAAATAATATACAAACGGGNATTAAAAATTATAATGAAAGTATTTCTTTAATTTTAAACTTCAAGAATNAAATAAATGAGTAAAAGAATAACAAGCTTAGATAATAAAGAAATTAAAAATATAATTCGACTTANAAATAAATCTAGATTAAGAAATGAATCTAAATTATTTGTTGTCGAAGGTTTAAGAGAGCTAAGAATGGCAAATTCAAATGGCTTCAATATTAAAAAGTTGTTTTGCAATACAAATATTGCTAANCTTGAATCTGTANAATCTGAATTTAAATCTGAAATAATTGAGGTTAATAACGGGGTATATTCTAAAATAAGTTTTAGAAGTACAACAGAAGGGCTTGTTGGTGTTTTGGAACAGAAAGATGAAAAAATTGAGCTATTATCAGAAAAAAATAATCTGGTAATTATTCTTGATGGAGTTGAAAAACCCGGAAATATTGGTGCAATTTTGAGAAGTTGTGATGCTGCCAAGGTTGATCTCATTATAATTAATAATCAAAAATGTGACTTATATAACCCAAATGTTATAAGATCTAGTTTAGGNACAATCTTTTCACAAAAAATAATCATTGATGATTATGAATCCACATATAATTTTTTAAAGAAAAACAATTTAAATGTTTATGCCACTTCGTTAAANGGGGAAAAAAATATTGATANAATCAATTATAATAAATCCTGCGCTGTAGTTGTAGGGTCAGAAAACTTAGGNATNTCAAAATTCTGGGACACAAAATCTGATGAATTAATCAAAATTCCNATGCTCGGATCAATTGATTCGCTNAATGTNTCTGTTTCTACCGCAATTNCTTTATATGAGATAAATAGACAGAATGACTTTNATAGATAAGTTCNTAAATATTACATAAAGAAATTGTCTATTAACCTTGTTTATGCTAATTTTAAGATATGCCTATTCANGANATCGAAATAGAAAANAAAGCATTAGCTAAGGAATATAAGGAGCTTTTAANGATTAGTTACCAGTCACTCAGCAAAGATGATAAAAAATTAATCCGAAAAGCCTTTGATTATGCTGTTGACGCTCATCANCACCAAAGAAGAAAATCAGGTGAAGCTTANATTTTCCACCCNATAGCTGTTGCCAAAATTGTTGCATCTGAAATTGGACTTGATGCTGTTTCAATTGCATCTGCTCTCATTCANGATGTTGTTGAAGATAATAATGATCACNCATTNGAACGAATCCAAAANGAATTTGGAGATAAAATTGCGAAAATTGTTGATGGATTNACNAAGATAGGTAAACTTAATACGAAAGGATATTCNGATNTTTCAATTCAGGCAGAAAATTACAGAAAAATGTTACTTACCCTTAATGAAGATGTAAGGGTNATAATAATTAAGATTGCTGACAGGCTTCACAATATGCAAACTCTTGGCAGCATGCCCTATGAAAAACAGATCCAAAAAGCATCAGAAACCTTATATATTTACGCTCCGCTTGCACATAGAATCGGTTTATATAATATTAAAACAGAATTGGAAGATTTAGGCTTAAAATATACCGACCCCGACACTTATGATGAAATATCAATAAAACTAATTGAAAGTAAAAAAGATCAGGATGAGTATATCGACAAGTTTAATTCAATAATTAGTTCAACATTAACAAAAGAAAAACTTAAATACAATATTAGGGGAAGAACAAAGTCAATCTTTTCAATAAATAATAAAATGATAAGACAAGGGATTTCTTTTGAGGAAGTCTATGATAAATTTGCCGTTAGAATTGTTTATAAGTCAAAACCAGAAAAAGAGAAATTTATTGCATGGAAAATATATTCGATAATCACTGATAATTTCACTCCTAATCCAACGAGATTAAGGGACTGGATATCAGCACCAAAATCAACTGGATACGAAGCACTACACATAACTGTTGTAGGCCCTAAAAGCAAATGGGTTGAAGTTCAAATCAGAAGTGAGAGGATGGATGAAATTGCAGAAAAGGGATATGCGGCTCATTATAAATACAAACAAAAAGATGATACAAACGACAATTTAGATTCTTGGATTAATAAATTACAAGAAGCACTTGAAAACTCTGAAACAAATGCAGTAGATTTTGTTGAACAATTCAAATTGAATTTATATTCAAAAGAAATTTTTGTATTCACACCAACCGGAGATTTAAAATCTCTACCAAAGGGTGCAACTCCTCTAGATTTTGCGTTTGCTATTCATACTGAGGTTGGATTAAAAACAAGAGGGGCAAAAGTTAATGGAAAACTGGTTCCTTTAAATAAAGAATTATCTAGTGGAGACAGAGTTGAAATTTTAACTTCTGACAAAATTAAACCTAGTGCAAACTGGTTAGACTATGCAACAACTGCCAGAGCGAAATCAAAGATTAAGGCCACATTAAATGAAGAAAAGAAACTACTTGCTGATGAGGGTAAACAGATACTAAAAAGAAAACTAAAGCATTTAAAAATTAATTTTAGTGACAGTATCATAACTGAGCTTCAAAAATATTTTAAACTTAATACCAGTCAGGATCTATTTTACCGAGTTGGAATAAATACCATAGATAACGAGAAATTAAAAAAATTCGTTTCATCAAGGAGTAATAAATTCATAAGCTATATAAGAAAAAAGATTTCAAGAGGTAGTGATATTAAAATTGATGAAAAAAATCAAGATGAAATAACTTCAAAATATGATTTACTAGTTTTTGGAAATGATGAAGAAAAACTTGATTATAAAAATGCTCCTTGCTGCAACCCAATTCCTGGTGATAAGGTGTTTGGATTCATTACAATAAATGACGGCATTAAAGTTCATAAAAAGAATTGCCCTAATTCACTTAGCCTGCAATCAAATTATGACTACAGAATAATAAAAGCAAAATGGATTGATTCATCCCAAGAAAAATTTACAGTTCAAATTAATATTACAGGAATTGACAAATTGGGATTGTTAAATAATATAACAAAAGTCATTTCAGAAAATATGAATATTAATATGAAAAGGCTTAATTTTGAAACAGCTGGAAATACGTTTGTAGGCAATATAATTATTTCCGTCAAATCAAATGTTGAGGTAAATAATCTCATAAAAAAACTAAAAGTTTTGAATGGAATTGACAAAATCAAAAGAACATAAATAGTGTTAATTAACTATGTCAGATAATACAAATAATCAAAACACTGTAAAGGATGTATTTACAGAATTTTTAGAAAAAAAAGGTTATCGAAAAACGCCTGAAAGATATGCAATCTTAAAAGAGGTTTATGAGACTAAATTTCATTTTGATATTGAATCATTATATGTCAAGATGAAAAATAAAAAATACAGAGTTTCCAGAGCAACTCTTTATAATACTATAGAACTTCTACTTGAATGTTCTTTAGTTCGCAAACATCAGTTTTCAAATGACCATCAAGCATCATATGAAAAATGTTATTTTAATAATCAACATGATCACCTGATTATTAGTAACTCTGGTGAGGTAATTGAATTTTGTGATCCAAGAATAAATACAATTAAACAAACAATAGAGGAGGTTTTTGATGTTACTATTGATAGTCATTCATTGTACTTCTATGGGAAAAAAAATAAAAAAAAATAAATGGCCGTAGACTTATTATTAGGACTCCAATGGGGTGATGAAGGAAAAGGTAAAATTGTTGATGTATTAACATCTAATTATGATATAATTGCTAGATTTCAGGGTGGGCCAAATGCTGGTCATACTCTCGTCTTCAATGATAAGAAATATGTTTTACATACCATTCCTTCTGGAATATTTCACAATGATAAAATTAATTTAATAGGAAATGGAGTTGTAATAGACCCAGTAATATTGAATAAAGAAATTGAAAATATCAAAGAAGAAAATGTTGATATAAGTAAAACTTTATTTATTTCAAGAAAAGCACATTTAATTCTTCCTACTCACAGACTTCTTGATGCGGCCAGTGAAAAATCAAAAGGGAAAAATAAAATCGGTTCTACTCTAAAAGGAATAGGACCTACATACATGGATAAAACCGGAAGAAATGGTTTTAGAGTTGGTGATTTAGAGAGTAAAAACTGGAAAACTAAGTATTATGATCTATCAAAAAAACATCAACAATTGATTGATTTTTATAATGTTGAGCTTGATTTTAGTTTGGAAGATTTAGAGTCAGATTTTTTTGAGGCTATTGAAAAACTTAAAAAAATAAATTTTGTGGACTCTGAAAATTTATTATTTGAATCACAGGATAAAAATAAATCAATTCTTGCTGAAGGAGCTCAAGGTTCTCTGTTAGATATTGATTTTGGTACTTATCCATATGTTACATCCTCTAATACAACTGCAGCCGGTGCTTGTACAGGTTTAGGAATATCCCCAAACTCTATCAATGATGTCTTTGGAATTTTTAAAGCCTATACAACAAGAGTCGGATCAGGCCCTTTTCCAACCGAATTATTTGATGATTATGGCAAAACAATGAGTAAAGCTGGTAATGAATTTGGAGCTACAACTGGAAGACCAAGAAGGTGTGGATGGTTAGATTTAGTTGCTCTTAAATATGCTTGTAGAATTAACGGAGTTACCAAGCTTATGATGATGAAAACCGATGTTTTAAGTGGTTTTGATAAAATACTAGTATGTACAAAATACAAATATAGAGGGGAAACAATAGAGAATTTACCCTACAATCTTTCTGAAGAATCTCTTGAACCAGTTTATGAAGAGTTTGAGGGATGGTCTGAGAATTTAAGAGAGCTTAAATCTGCAGATAATTTACCCAAAAGTTTGAATAAGTATATCGATTTTCTGGAATCAGAATTAAATATACCTATTGTTATTGTTTCTGTCGGACCTGACAGAAAAGAAACACTTTTTAGATAGTAAGGTGAAAAAAAAATTCTTTTTAGTTTCTGTAATTCTTTTGGTTTTTTGTTTTAACACAAAAATCTTTGCACAAGAAAAAACAAAAATAAAAATTGAAAGAGCCGGATTCTTTGAAAAAGATAAAAATAAATTTCCTGACGCATCAGTCTTAACAAGAGATAAGGACCAAAAAGTACTTATTTCACATGATGGTGTATTGATGACATGTAATCAAGCATTTTTTTACGAAGAAAGAAATTTTATTGAGGCTTTTGGTGAAGTTTCATTGAAACAAGGAGATACGCTAGATTTAAAGGCCAATTATCTTGAGTATAACGGCGACACTAAATTAGTTTTTGCTAGCGGAAATGTTATTCTTAATGAACCTGAGTCAGAGCTTTATACTGAAACGTTATATTTTGATAGAAACAAGCAGGAAGCATTTTATAATGAAAAAGGTAAATTGATCAGAACCTTAACTGATACAATATTTAGTGAGAGGGGTACTTTTTTTGCCAATGAAAAAAAATATCGATTTGAAAAAAATGTTGACTTAAGAACTCCGAAATATAATATTTACTCTGATATACTAAACTATTTTACCGAAACAGGTAAATCATATTTTTCAGGACCCACTAACATTATCACAGATGACTCAAAAATATACTGTGAAATTGGGTTTTATGACACAACTAATGATAATGGATATTTTATTAAAAATTCAAAAATTGATTTCGAAGAATACCAGATTAATGGAGACAGTATTTACTTTGATAAATCAATAAATTATGCATCTGCTACTAATAATATTAAAATTATTGATACAATAAATAAAACTTTGACTACTGGACACTATGCTGAAATTCATAGAAATGTTGATTCAATGTTTATTAAAAAAAGAGCTTTAATTGCATCATTCAAAGAAAGAGATACAACCTATATACATGGTGAATCAATTATAATAACTGGAAAAGAGAATGAACAAATTATTAGGGCATTTATGAACGGTAAAATTTTAAGAAATAATCTTAGTGGAAAATGCGATTCAATACACTTCAATAAAATGACAGGAATTGCCCAATTAATTAACAAAGAAAATATAATCAATAGCAGATCAAGAAAAACTAAAAAACCCATTTTATGGAATAACAGAAGTCAAATTACTGGTGATTCTATTCACATAAAATTTAATAACGAGGATGAAGTAATAGATTCCCTTTTTGTCTTTGACAATGCATTTATCATCGAAAAGGACACTATGGAATTAGGGTATAATCAAATTTCGGGTAAAAGACTTAACGGAAATTTCATTGACGGCAGATTAAATGAGGTTGATATTATAAAAAATGCTGAGTCAATTTACTATTTAAGAAACTCAGAAAACGAATTAATTGGCATTGACAAATCAAAGTCAGCTAAAATTAAAATATTTATTTCAGATCAAAATATTGATANTTTCACTAAAATAAATCAAATTGACGGAAAGGTATATCCAGAAGATGAATTCAATGAAAATGATAAATTACTTAAAGGATTTTATTTTAGAGAAGATGAAATTATAAAATCAATTGATGATCTGTTTTTAGAGGATAAAAAGTTCAAATTGACAAAAATTAAAAATTTAGAATAAAAAATTTATCATTTCAGAGTTTAAAAAATATCAAGCACAAACTACACCCTTCCCTTTAATGATTGAGGTTTCAAAGGCTGAGGGTAGCTATATATATGACCGCAAAAATAAAAGATACTTAGATTTTGTTGCTGGAGTATCCGCTTGCAGTGTTGGACATTGTAATAAAGAGGTAATAGATGCCATCAAAGATCAATCTGAAAAGTATATGCATGTAATGGTATACGGTGAATTTGTTACAAAACCTTCTTTAGAATTAGCAAAATTATTAGCCAAGAGCCTCCCTAATAGCCTTAACTGTACATACTTTACTAATTCAGGTACAGAAGCATTAGAGGGGTCGATGAAATTAGCAAGAAGATTTACCGGAAGAAAAAAAATTATTGCCGCAAAAAATGCATATCATGGAAGTACTATGGGTGCTCTTACTTTAATGGGTCTAGAGGAAAGAAAGAAACCATTTGCTCCGTTAATTCCTGAGGTTGATTTTATAAATTATAATTCATTTGAGGATATTGATAAAATTGATAATCAAACTTCATGCGTTGTATTGGAAACAATTCAAGGAAGTGCTGGCTTTATTTTGCCTGAANACGGATATTTAAGGGCGGTTAAAAAAAAATGTGAAGATGTTGGTACATTATTAATTTTAGACGAGATTCAGACAGGTATAGGTAGGACTGGTAAATTATTTGGGTTTGAAAATTTTAATTGCATTCCAGATGTAATTGTTTACGGAAAAGGATTGGGCGGTGGTATCCCTATTGGAGCATTTACAAGCTCTAAAAAATTGATGGATAGCCTACACATAAATCCCATCCTGGGTCACATAACAACATTTGGAGGCAATCCCGTGATAACGGCTGCGGCTCTTCAAACATTAAAAATTGTATTGAATACAAAACTATCTGAAAAATCAAGAGAAAAAGAAACAATATTCAGAAAAAAATTAAATCACAAACTAATTAAAGAAATTAGAGGAGTTGGTTTAATGCTCTGTTTGATAATGACTAATGCAGAAATTGCTAACAGCTTAGTTTTGGAAGCAAAGAACGAAGGATTAATTCTATTTTGGCTTCTCATCGAAAAAAGAGCAGTAAGAATTACCCCACCNCTTACAATTTCTAAAAAAGAAATTGAAGATGGATGTAATATTATTTTAAAAATTCTTGACTCTATTGAGTAGGTGTTAATTAGTTTGTTAAGAAGTTTAAAATTCATTGACTGATTTTAAAACAAATCATATTTATTTTTAATAAAAAGATGATTTGGGATGGATAATGTGAATGACATAAATTTTTCTATAAGTAAGTTTGAAAAAATGGTTAAAGAAAATACTGTTCTTTTCTTTGACTCTGTTGAGTTCGAAAATATCATTTCTTATTATTTAGATACTGGAAAACTTACATTAGCAAAAAAAGCCCTGAAGCTTTCATTAAGCCAACATCCCGCAAATACTAATTTGTCACTTTATGAAATTGAGATTTTTATTCATGAAGACAAACTTAAAAATGCTCTTGACTTAGTAAATTCAATTTTGATGATTGAAACCNACAACTATGAAGCCATAATTTTAAAATCAAGCATACTTTCTAAGCAAAAAAAACATTATAAGTCTATCTCTTTACTCAAANCGATAATCGATGATTATGAAAATAAGTCAGAGTTATTTTATCAGATAGGAATTGAATATTTATTTATTGAAAACTATACAAAATCTAATGATTATTTTAAGAAAAGCCTTAATTATGATTATTTAGATCACAGCGCNCTATATAATATACTCTATTGTTATGAAATGATTAAAGATTCTAATGGTCNGATATTATTTTTGAAAGAATACCTTTCAAAAAACCCTTATAATGAAATTGGTTGGCATAATTTAGGTAAAAGCTATGTAAAAAATAAAATGTATGATGAGGCTATTGCTTCATTTGACTATGCAATATTTTCAGATGATACATTTACAAGCCCATATATCGACAAGGGTAAGTTGTTAGAGAAAATGAAAAAATATGATGAAGCTATTAATAACTATAAGGAAATTATAATTATTAATCCAAATTCCTCCTATGCCCTATTTAGGATAGCATTTTGTTATGAAAAAAAGTATGACTACAATAATTCTCTAAACTACTATTTTAAATGTATCAATGAAGATCCAAATATGGATAAAGCTTTTTTTAGGCTATCAATGTTCTATTATAGAGAAAACAAGTTTAAAAGAGCCAAAGAATATATCGAGAAAGCAATTAAGCTAAACCAAGAAAAATCCAAATACTGGAAAATATATTTAAACTGTTTATCTAAAACTTCAACAAAAAATTACTAGTTTAACACACTAGAAATTTAATATGCGAAGTAGAAATACATTTGATTTTATAAAGTTATTTTTTAAGGGTGNTTTNATGGGCATAGCAGATGCAATNCCNGGTNTTTCAGGTGGAACGATAGCNNTNTTGGTTGGAATCTATGAAGANCTAATTAAGTCAATTAGTGAATTAAATNTTAGTCTTTTTTCTGAATTGAAAAAAAATGGTTTNAACTCTTTTTGGAAAAAATTAAATGGAAACTTTTTATTNGTTCTTTCTTTAGGAATTGGAATTAGCTTAATCTCTTTTGTCAAAATTTCAGCAAATTTACTTGAAAACTTTCCTTTGTNTATATGGTCGTTTTTTTTAGGATTAATATTTGCAACNATATATGTTATTTATAAAATGATAAACCATTGGTCTGTAGTAAGTTTATTNTTTTTNGTTATATCAATATTNTTTTCTTTATTTCTCTCATCTTTTTCAATTTATGAAACNNCTGAAATAAGTTTATTATTTGTTTTATTTTCNGGCATAATTGCNTCATCGGCAATGATTTTACCAGGTATATCTGGATCTTTAATTCTTGTAATTTTAGGNGTNTATGCATATTTAATTAAGTCTATTNATAATTTAGANTTTATNNTNATATTTACCTTTATTTTGGGTGCAATAATCGGATTGTTAGGTTTTAGCAGAATTCTAAAATATCTTTTTAAAAATCACAGAAACGTTACCTANACNATTATGCTAGGATTAGTCATTGGCTCAATAGAAAAGGTATGGCCTTGGAATAAAAGTTTTTCTGTAGAGTTATCAAATCTTAATTTATTACTTTCTGTTTCTCTTGTAATTTTAGGTTTTATCATAGTTTTTCTTTTAGAAAAAACAAAAAATATTAAATGACAGATAAAAATTCAATATCTAATTATTTGAAAATTCTGATTAATGGTATATTGATGGGAACTGCAAACAAGATTCCAGGAGTTTCAGGTGGATTAGTGGCTATAGCTATTGGTTTTTATGAAGAATTAATCTTTAGTTTAAAAAGATTTGATAAAACAGCACTAAAATTTTTAATAAAGGCTAAATTCAATGATTTTTTCAAATATGTTAATGGCAAATTTTTGGTCCTTATTCTTTCAGGAATAGTGATTAGCTACTTTTCTACATCGAAGATACTAGACCTTCTGTTAAATAATTTTGAAATATATGTTTGGAGTTTATTTTTTGGATTGGTTATTGGAACTATTTTTCATCTAAGAACAATTATTGACCTTAAAAACTTTAAAAATATTTGTTTCATAATTACTGGAACTACGATTGGTATTCTTTTGAGTTTAGCAGATCCAGCACAGCAAAATGACAATTTATATTTTGTTTTTATTTGTGGGATAATAAGTGTAAGTGGAATGATATTACCAGGCCTTTCAGGATCCTTCCTTCTTATGCTGCTGGGAAACTATGTGTTACTATTGGTTGATTCNGTTAATGCATTATATGATAGCATAAATGAAATAATTAGAGGAGACTTTTCAAACTTATTTAGCGAAGACCGTATCAATTATATAAAAGTATTATCAGTATTCACTCTGGGTTCTATAACTGGGCTTATTACATTGTCAAAAATTCTTAGTTATCTTTTAAGTAAATTCAACCAACTTTGTAATTCTATTATATTTGGTTTTATAATTGGATCTTTAGGGGTAATTTGGCCTTGGAAGTCAACTTTGAGTATTGAAAACGAATATAAAATAGTAAGGTATTTACCAGAAATTAATTTTGAAACTTTTTATGCCATTATATTTATATTTTTTGGAATAGCATTGGTTGTGTTTTTAAGTAGTTATGAAAAAAAATAGAAAATACGGACTGATTGGGAAAAATATAGATTACAGTTTCTCAAAGAAATTTTTTTCCGAAAAATTTGAAAAAGAAAATCTAAACTGTATATACTCAAACTTTGATATCGAGAATATCTCCCATGTAAAATCGATTTTACAGGATGATACGATTAATGGTTTTAATGTTACAATCCCGTATAAAGAAGAAATTTTAAAATTTCTTGACGAAATTGATGAAGCTGCAAAAACTATTGGCGCAGTCAATACAATCAAAAAAATTAATAATAAATATATTGGATTTAATACTGATTTTATAGGTTTTGAAAAGTCACTAATAGGCTTGATTGAAAATAAAAAGCCTGAAAATGCATTAATTCTTGGCAGTGGTGGTGCATCCAAAGCAGTGAAATATGTTCTAAATAAATTAAATATTGATTATTCTACAGTTTCAAGAAAATCAGGTAAATCTGAATTTATTTATGAAAACTTGAATAATAAGATAATTAATAGTTTTAAGTTGATAATAAATTGCTCACCTGTTGGAACCTATCCAAATATAAATGATAGTCCTAATATCCCCTATGAGTATTTAACTGAAGACCATATTTTATATGACTTAATTTATAACCCGGCTGAAACACTTTTTCTAAAAAAAGGGAGAACATCAGGTTGTAAAATAAAAAATGGATTAGAGATGCTAGAAGTTCAAGCTAATGAGGCCTGGAGAATATGGAATAGTTAATTAATTATTCCTGAACCTATAAGTTCATCATTAATATACCAACTTACAAATTGACCGGCAGTAACTGACGAAATTGGTTTATCAAAAAGTATGTATAATCCCTTTTTAAATCTATACAAAGTTCCAGATTGAAGGGGCTGCCTGTATCTAATTCTAAATTCAATTTGCATCGTTTCATTCTCATTAATTTTTAAATCTTCTCTGACCCAATGAATTTCATTTGAATTTATAAAGAGAGCTTTTTTAAATAATGCAGGATGGGATTCTCCCATTCCTACATAAATAATATTATTTGACACATCTGTTTGAACAACAAAGAGAGGATCTCGAAAGCCTCCAATATTTAAACCTTTCCTTTGACCGACTGTATAATAATATGCACCATTATGTTCTCCTATCTCTTGACCATCACCAGATGAAAATGAAAATGGAGAACTTAATAATTGCAATTCCTCTTCTTTAGAATTAAACATGGTCAAATCTGTTTTTTGTTGAATAAATTTAGAGTCAATTTTTATAACCTTTCCTTGTTTAGGGGTCAATCTTTGTTTTAAAAAATCTGGTAATTTGACCTTTCCAACAAAACATAATCCTTGAGAATCTTTTTTTTCAGCAGTAATTAAATCGTTTTTTTTTGCAATATTTCGAACATCAGCTTTAGTTAAGTGACCAATAGGAAAAATAGCCTTTGAAAGCTGTTTTTGATTAAGTTGACATAGAAAATAAGATTGGTCTTTTTTTTCATCAGCACCGGCCATTAGCCTGTAAATTTCTTTATCATCTTTATAAATTTTATTCACTTGACAGTAATGTCCGGTAGCTATATAATCAGCTCCAAGACCAAGTGCTATTTTGAGGAATACATCAAATTTAATTTCTCGATTACAAAGTACATCAGGATTTGGAGTTCTTCCATTTTCATATTCGTTGAACATGTAATCGATAATCCTAGAATGGTATTCTTTGCTTAAATCAACAGTTTGGAAAGGAATTCCTANTTTTTCAGCAATCAACATTGCATCATTACTGTCATCTAACCAAGGACACTCATCAGAAATAGTTACAGATTCATCATGCCAATTCTTCATAAAAAGCCCAATAACTTCATATCCTTGCTGCTTTAATAACAAAGCACTTACACTTGAGTCAACGCCCCCGGAAAGACCAACAATAACTTTTTTCACGGTGTAAAGTTAATAATTAAGATATTAATTAAAATATGTCTTGTAAGACGGTTTAATTGGGGATGAAATCTCAAATAGTTTAGATACTTTTTGTGACTTTAAGAGTATATTTTTAGTATCAGAAATAGTGAAGAAGTCTCCTTTTTTGAAATTGAACTCTTTAAGAGAAACCTCACCTTCATGTAAGAAAAAGGAATGAATCTTATCGCTTTCAATTTTAATATCTAATGATGAAGNTTTGTCAATAAAATATTCATTAATAACTATATCTTCAGAATCCATCCACATTTTAGAATTTTTATTTTGAATATGCTTTATGGAATAATTTTCAAATTTGGAGAACTTAAACTTATCATGTTTATAATCGTTGTAAGAAGCAGGTTTCTTAAGGGATTTTGATAAATCTGGATCAAACCATATTTGAAATATTTCCGATTTTTCAAGAATTTCCTCAGAGTGAGAAATTCCGTTACCAGATCTTATGATTTGTACATCTCCTTCATCAAGTCTAATCCATTTATTCAGCTGAGTATCGTAATGATTTATACTACCTTTTAAAACAAAAGTACATATTTCAAAACCTTGATGGGGATGCAAACCAATCGTACTTCTTTTTCCTGGAGTCCATGCGTGAGCCCAGTAAAATAGATTTGAAAAAGGCTTCAATAGTCCCCCATCTTGTGGAAATCCAATTGGTTTTTTTTCAAGTATTTCACCAAAATTAAAGTTTCCAGAAGCTTGAACACTTGGTGGATAAAAATTAACTTTCATTTATTATATTCTCAAAATCAATTAAAACTGCTTGAAAATCCTGATTAAGTCTTATATCAATGATGCCTTCAGCAGAATCAAAATTATTATTAAAGTTTGGTAGTGAAAAAAAAGGGATTTTAAATTTATAATTTCTGGAAAATCTACTGTGAGCAGTATCAAGGACTGTCTTTCCACCTCTTGCACCGGTAGATGTAGATAGTAAAAGTATTGGTTTACTACACCAAACATCAGCTTCAATTACAGAAATCCAATCATAAATATTTTTAAATGCTGCTGTGTAAGAACCATTGTGTTCAGCTAGTGAAATTACTAATGCGTCTGAATTTGAGATTTCACTTTTAAAATCAAATGCTTTTTTGGGGATTCCTGAAAGGTTTTGTAAATCTTCACTGTAGATTGGCATTTCATATTGCCTCAGATCTAATTCTATAACCTCATTTTTTAGGGAAACTAAATTTGCAGCATAGCTGGCAAATTCTTTGTTAATCGAATTTGATGAGCTACTAGCACCAATTGCTAATATTCTTTTCAATTTAATTATTATTTAGGTGTGATCCGTCACAGTAACCGTCAGGGTTCTGAGTATTTCCACATCCACATTTTGGTCTATCCATGATATTTATTATTTACTGTACTATTATCAAAGCTTATGCCACTATTAGGTATGATTAAATGAGAAATCAGGCTAAATTATTGCTTATTTTTTTTCTGTCTCTCGGCCTCATCCATAATTGCCTGCATTTTCCTTTGAAACCTGCTAGGAGGTTTTACAGGCTGAGATTTATTAAATTGTATTTGTTGTCTTATTTTTTGCTCATCAAGAATATAATTCTTGATAGTGAACATTATACCAATTGACAATAAGTTTGAAACGAAATAGTATAAACTAAGTCCACTGGAATAATTATTAAAGAATACCATCATCATAATTGGAGCAAAATATATCATATACTTCATCATTTTAGTCATATTTGGCATACCTTCTTGTGGTTGGGGTTGAGATGCCATTTGCTGACCAGTAGTCATTTTCATATAGAAAAATATTGAAACAGATGCTAGTATTGGGAATAAGCTAACATGATCTCCATAAAGTGGTATATAGAAACCAAAATCTAAAATACTATCATAGGCTGATAAATCATCAGCCCACAAAAAACTCTTTTGTCTTAAATCAAATGCTGAAGGAAAAAACATGAAAAGGGCATAAAAAACAGGAATCTGAAGTAAGCCAGGTAAACACCCGCTCATTGGATTAGCTCCTGCTTTTCTGTATAAAGACATCATTTCTTGTTGTCTTTTCATAGCATTGTCTTTAAATTTCTTGTTAATTTCATCAAGTTCAGGCCTCAATATTTTCATTTTAGCTTGTGATAAGTAAGATTTATAAAGTACAGGAGCAAGAACAATTCTTACAATTATTGTCATAAAAATAATTGCAATTCCATATGGGAATAAACCACTTAAAAACCTATATAAGGGAACAAATACATTTTTATTAATAAATCCAAAAATGCCCCAACCAAAATCAACACTTTCCTCCAAGCCAATATCATATGTTTGAAGCTGTAAATATTGATTTGGTCCAAAATAAAATTTTAAAGAATTATCAAACTCACTATTTGAGTAATCAAAAGGAATTTTTGAAATAAATTTTTTGGTATATAAAGTATCGGTGTTATTATCTTGAACTAGGTCTTCAGATTTAAATTCAACATTTTTAAATGGATTTTCATTTTCAGCGATTATTACAGAGCTAAAAAAATGTTGTTTGAAAGAAATCCAGTTAACGTTTTCTTCATCATCTTCATCATCTCCACTAATTGATAAATAATCAATCTTGTCATCATCATGAAAGTATGTTAGATATGAATATCTGTTTTCATATGAAATACTCTTTGAGTTTCTAAATGCACTCAACTCCCAATTTAAGTTATATCTTTTACTTGTATCAAGAATATTATAAAATCCTCTTGAATTGATATCTAAATCAATAATATAATCATCAAGATTAACCGAATATAAATATTCAATAAAAACATCCTCGGAAACCAAAAGCTTCATAGAAACTTGCTTAACCGAACCTCGATCATTTATCGAAGAAACAAACGTTTGATCTTGAGTATTAAATATTCTTCCGTTTTTTGTTGTAAAGTCTAAATTAAATGTAGAGTTTCCGGATTGTATTAGGTTTATAGGTTCACCTAAATAATTTAACTGTCCTTTGAGTTCTAAAGATGATATCTGCCCACCCAATGTAGAAAACTCGATTATAAATTTTTCTGTATCAATTCTAACCAGCTCATTCTTTTTGGATAATGAATTTTCAAAGCTTAGATTAGAGTCTTCACTTTCATTTATATTAGATTCAGAAAGAACTTCTGATAAATCTTGTTTTGGAGATTCATTTTCAAGATTTACTTCACTATTTTCTTCTTGAGCAACTACAGGTGTTGGAGGTGGCGGGTTTAAATATAACCACCCGATAAATATTAAGCCTATCAAGAAAAACCCTATTAATGAATTAATGTCAACCTTATTTTCGTCCATCTAGTTATTCTTATTTAAAATTGCAGCATAAACAAAAGATACAAATAATGGATGAGGTGATAAAACAGTGCTTTTATATTCTGGATGAAATTGAACACCTAAAAACCATGGGTGATCTTTTATTTCTATAACTTCAACCAGATTTGTATCATTATTTTTCCCCGAGGCTACTAGACCGTCTTCCTCAAGCATATTCAAATATTTGTTATTTAATTCATATCTGTGTCTATGTCTTTCATCGATATTTTCACTTTTATAAACTGAATGACATAAAGTTTCTTTTTTAACATTACATTTCCAGGAACCAAGCCTCATAGTTCCACCTTTGTCAGTAATACTCTTTTGCTGCTCCATTAGGTCAATGACAGGGTTTTTAGTGCTTGGATTTACCTCAGTTGAATTAGCATCAACCAATTTTAAAACATTTCTTGCATATTCAATTACTGCCATTTGCATTCCATAACAGATACCAAAAAACGGTATTTTATTTAACCTTACATATTTAATTGCTTCAATTTTACCCTCAACACCCCTTTCACCAAATCCGGGTGCAACTAAAATCCCATTAAAACTTTCTAATTTTTCATGAACATTTGCAGATGTAATATGTTCTGAATGCAGTGGAACTATTTTTACATTCACTTCGTTTATAGCTCCTGCATGAATGAAAGATTCGAGAATTGATTTATATGAATCTTGTAACTCAACATATTTTCCAATTAATGCAATATTAATAGAATCTTTAGGATTTTTGTATTTATTTAGGAAGTCATTCCAAGCAATTAAATTAGGCTTATTATAATTTAATTTAAGTTTTGTGAGTGCGACTTTATCTAGACCTTCATGATACATATGATTAGGAACGTCATATATAGTGTTAACATCTATAGATTCAATAACACAATCAACATTTACATTACAAAATCTTGCTAACTTTTCTTTAATTTCATCACTTAATTCGTGCTCTGTTCTACAAACAAGGATATCTGCCTGAACTCCGCTTTCCATAAGAGTTTTTACACTATGTTGGGTTGGCTTAGTTTTTAATTCTTTTGCTGCAGACAAATAAGGAATAAGTGTAAGATGGATTACAATCAGGTTATCCTCTCCCATCTCCCACTTTAATTGTCTCAATGCTTCAACATATGGTAAGGATTCAATATCTCCAACAGTACCTCCAATTTCAGTTATTATAATATCATACTCACCTTTACTTTCTAAAAATTTTATATTCTCCTTAATTTCATCAGTTATATGAGGAATTACCTGAACTGTTTTTCCTAGGTATTTGCCTTGTCTTTCTTTGCTGATGACATTCTGATAAATTCTTCCAGTTGTTATATTATTTGCCTGGGAAGTGGGTACATTTAAAAATCTTTCATAATGACCAAGATCTAAGTCAGTTTCAGCCCCATCATTGGTAACATAACATTCTCCGTGCTCATAAGGATTTAATGTTCCTGGATCAACATTAATGTACGGATCAAGCTTTTGAATGGTTGTTTTATATCCTTGTGCTTGTAGAAGTTTAGCTAAAGAAGCAGCTATTATCCCTTTCCCAAGAGATGAACTTACTCCACCAGTAACGAAAATGTATTTAGTTTGCGAAGACATAATGCGTTATAAACGCGAACAAATTTAATGAAATTAAATCCAATCAAGGTAGAAAATCGAGTTGATTTTTTTAATTATTAGATAACTGCTCAACTTTTAAGTTTTCAAACTTCATCAGATATACACCAACGTTATCAATTGATCCTGAAAAACTTCTCTTGTATTTAAACTTATTTTCAAAATATTCAGTCTCTATTTCATGAAGTTCATTATTATCAAAATTACCATTACTAATCCTCAAAAGCATATCATAAACCAAATCATATGCTCTAAGTGAATATTTACTTGGGAAAAAATTATAATTTGAAATGAATTCTTTAATAAAACTGTTATCCTTTTCAATATCAATTTTTTTATTTGTTGATGCGTACTGAAATTTTAAATTTGATAGAAAATTATTTGAAATATTAACTCCCTCAAAAGCATTGTTTTTATTAGTTGTCACTAATTCGATATTAATTGTATCATTAATGAACGAATTTAGTATACTGGTAACATTTGAAACAAAGCCTTGTTCTTTAGTTTCAAGAAAAACAATATTTTTACCCTTAACAAATGTAGAATCTAAATCATCATAAACTAAAGTTTTTGTATCAACTCCAGACTCATCTACCTTTGAGTAAAATTGTTTTGCATTTGGGAAAATTTGCTTGATTTTATTACTAATATCAATACTTCTTGAGTCTGAAATAATATATTTTTCAGAATTAATAGAATCTTTTTTAACATGAGTAATTATTTTATTAAATAGTATTGAATCATTTGGTATGGTATTTACTATTCTGCTATCAGTATTTTGTTTTTTTGATAAAGGCTTGATAATTTTAATATCTAAATCTGCTGTTGAATTAACGAAATAATCAAAAAGATTATTGGTGAGTGGTCCTAATACAAAATCATAATTTTCAAAGTCATTTTCTGCTAAAATTTTATCAATTTTTTGCTTATTTAATGCACTATCATAAACATCCATTTGAACATCGATTCCAAGTTCGGAATAAGAATTAACCGCCATTTCAACTCCAAAAAGAAAATCTAAAGATACATTTAGAAGTTTATCATTTTTTAAAATTGGGGTAGATTTCTGAATAGAATCGTAGTTAAAATTATCTAATCTAAACGGAAGAATTAAAGCAAACTTCTTTGTTTCAAAATTGATAATATTTTCTTTTAAAGATTTTTTTGAAAGATTGATTACATCTTCATTTGCTTTAGTCAAAACGGGAACCTTAATTATAATTCCTTTTTCAACTTTATCAATTATATCTGGATTTAGTTTTACAATTGAATTTTTATTTAAACCTAATTTTTGCTCTAGTACTGAAACTTGGATATTATTTTGAATTTCAAAATAGTCTCGGTTTTCCTCTATACTTTTTAATTCTACATCCGCTTTATTTGGAACAGCAATTTTTTGACCTATTTTAAGTATTGTTCCGATTTCTGGGTTTATATTCTCAAGTATATCAATACTGATTCCATGTTTATATGCAATTCTCCATTTACCTTCTTTTGGCTTAACTATGTAAGGTTTTAATCTGTCCTTAATAGGTGAATTAGATTTTATGACTCTTGGAATTTTTAGTATGTTGTTTCTGCTGATATCTACACCATCATTATACTTTAGAATTAAAGTTTTACTAACTCCGTAAATTGAAGAAATCTCCGAAAGATTTTGCTTTCTTTTTATTTTATGAGAAATAAAACTTATTTCTTCTAAGTCATTGTTTTGACTAATATTGAAAACTCTAACCAAATCTCCTTTGAAGATATTTTTATTTAGATCTAACTCTGAATGATTAAATCTTGTATTTGTATAGCCAGGATTTAGGATAAAGAAATCATTAGGTGAAATTTCAAAATCATTGATAAAACTTAAAATTTTTTGGTCTCTTTCTACTTCAATCGTTTCAATATTTTGAGAAGACGAGTTTAAAAAAAAGAGAAAAGCAAATATTTTTAAATAATTTATAATCATCGGCTATTCCCATTCTATTGTTGCAGGGGGTTTTGAACTTATATCATATACAACTCTATTCACTCCCTTAACCCTATTGATAATTTTATTTGAAATTTCCTGAAGAAATTTATGTGGTAAATCTACCCAATCAGCAGTCATACCATCAGTACTTTCAACAGCTCTCAAGGCAACGCATTTTTCATAAGTTCTTTCATCTCCCATTACACCTACACTCTTCACAGGGAGCAGCATTGCGCCGGCTTGCCAAATTTTATCATATAAATCTGCCTCTTTAAGCCCTTGAATAAAAATATGATCAACCTCCTGAAGCATCTTGACATTCTCTTTATTCACTTCACCTAGAATACGAATGGCTAATCCTGGTCCAGGAAAAGGGTGCCTTCCAAGAATTTTTTTATCGATATTTAGTGATTTACCAACTCTTCTAACTTCGTCTTTAAATAAAAGTTTCAAAGGCTCAACTACTTCAAGTTTCATAAAATCAGGTAGTCCACCAACGTTGTGATGACTTTTAATTGTGGCAGAAGGTCCTCCTGTTGCAGAAATACTTTCGATTACATCTGGATAAATGGTACCCTGACCAAGCCAATTAACATTTTTTATTTTATTGGACTCTTTTTCAAAAGCCTCTATNAAGACCCTGCCGATTATTTTTCTTTTCTTTTCAGGNTCGGAAACACCTTTAAGTTCATTGTAAAATTCTTNAGAATAATCAACTCCAGAAATATTTAAATCCATTTCTTTATATTGATCCAATACNTCATAAAATTCATTTTTTCTGAGTAAGCCATTATTAACAAAAATGCAATGAAGATTTTTACCNATTGCCTTATGCAAAAGAATAGCTGCGACTGATGAGTCAACACCACCAGAAAGTCCAAGAATTACTTTATCANTACCNATTTTTTCCCTTAGCTNAGTTATTGTAGAATCTATAAAAGAGTCAGGAGTCCAAGTTTGTTCTAAAGAACTAATCTTNGTTAAAAANTTTTCTAAAATTTTTTTNCCCTCAANNGTATGATAAACTTCAGGATGAAACTGTAAGCAATATACATTTTCTGNAAACCTGTATGCAACATTTTCAACATCATCACTACTTGCTAGTAATGAAGAATTATCAGGAAGTTTCTTTATTGTGTCACTATGNCTCATCCAAACTTGGGTGTTATTTGAGATACCNTCAAAAAGAANAGAGTTTTTTTCTTTNAGAAAAAGGTTAGCCCTGCCATATTCTCTGATATTTGATGCAGATACCAACCCTCCCATTTCTTGAGCAATNANTTGTGCNCCATAGCAGACAGCAAGAGTTGGAAATTTTTCCAATAAAACATTTAAATTAACNCTTGGCGAATTAGGTTCTCTTACNGAATAAGGACTACCTGATAATATAAGAGCTTTAAAATAATTTAAATTTTTTGGGATTTTGTTAAATGGATGTATTTCGCAATAAACATTTAATTCCCTGACCCTACGAGCTATTAATTGAGTGTACTGTGAGCCAAAATCAAGAATTAGTACGTTGTTTTGCATGTGTAAAAATAGAAATTGATTCTCTAATTAAAAAGAATAGAATAGTATTATTATTAAATTTCGATTATNGAAAATTTTTGATTTAACGGATCTAAATTATTTTTTAATGTGTCGATTAAATTTNCACCCTCATTAACATAAAATTCANAAAAATTNACAGATCGTTCTTGAAGTTTNTCNTTTGGAAATAATTTTTTTCTAATTTCAATNACNCTGTTAATTTTATTATTNTGGGNTTTNTTTTCAGACTTGATTAGCCTCTTTTCAAGCATTTTTAATCCATTTAANTGCTTTTTTTCTTGAGCACTAAGNGCTCCAATAAAAGACTTATCAGTANGTTTTGCTTTCTTCTTCANTNNAGAAAACTGATTTATTAATTGTTGTTTTAAATCTGTAAAATCTAATTCTAATTTAGAATATTTTCGAACCAATATATCTTTTAATTTTCTTTCGGANAAGAACATTTCCTCAATAGAGATATCTAGCTTTNTTATTTTATTTAANGTCTTTTTTTCTAACAATAAAGCGGAATTACGNTTAAGAATAATNGGGAAATCTAAGTTAATACTNTCNAAAACAGATTTTAATTGTAACCAATATGAAACTTCAGCTGGACCACCAANATAACATATATTTGGAAGNANATANTCNTGAAATANGGGCCTNAATAACACATTGGGAGAAAATTTTTCTGGNTTGTCACTAATNTCNNTTTTAATTTGGTNTAGATTCCATTTTTTTGANCCACTCAATGTNTGAAAATTATTATCANTTAATNTNATTCTTTCTCTACTTTGTTTTTCTATATAAAAAAGATTTATTTCTCTNGGATTTGCCTGAATATCATAACCAAGTTCGTTTANTATTTCTATTGATTGTTTTGATTCATTATGTATTAACTTCTCAGAAACTTCTTTGAAAATTAAATCCTTAAATAGGGNTTTTATATTCTTGTTGTTAGCATCNATTATAATTAAACCATATTTTGAAAAAAGAATATTAACCANTTTCCTGGTNGCATTAGACAAATCAACCGAATTTAAATAACACTCTCTGATTATCTCAATTATCTCGGCTGTGTAATTAAAACCTTTGATATATTTTTCAAATCTNTCAATAGTNCCTTCNATTGATTCAAGTTTGAATTCACCAACAATACCATTCTCTTTTGAAGGCCATAAAAATTTTTCATCTTTAAANNAAAAATGATTTATTTCTGCAAAATCATGATCTTCNCTTGCCATCCAANAAACAGGAACAAAATTATTTTCAGNATTATTCTTTTGCATATTTTCACACAAGTTTATAACCGAAATTATTTTATATATAAAATATAGTGGTCCAGTAAGAAGATTTAATTGATGTCCAGTTGTAATCGTGAAAGTGTTTTTTTCTAATAATTTATCAATGTTTTTCTTCTGAATTTCATTTAATTTAAAACCTTCATACTGATCGTAAATCTCTTCAACTAATAACTTTCTGAAAGAATGATTAAAATTTTTTGACTTGGACGAAATTTGTTTTTTCAAATTGTCAACACTGGGAAAATGAGAAATTAATTTAGAAAAATGTTTTTCACTTTGACTATAATCAACAAGTAGTTTACTAAAGGNATTAGTATNGGCGTATTTTATTTCTCGTAAACTCATATTAAACAAATATACTGAACTGTATTATTCTTTCTATATTTGTTGGTCCTATTATAAATTACTTTTTATGAAATCAATATTTAAATTTTTTATTCTTTTTTTGATAGTATTTGATGTTAACAGTCAAAATTTAAAATCACCATCTGATTTTCTTGGATATGATATAGGAACTCAATTTTCTCGACACAGCCAAGTTGTAGACTATTTTAATCATGTTTCAGAAGAAATGGATAAAAACACATTATTGATAAATTATGGCAAAACATATGAAAGGAGACCATTATTTTATGCTGTAATTTCTTCACAAGCTAATATTGCTGAAATAGAAAATATAAGATTAAATAACTTGTCAGCATTAGATTTTAATGATAATAGGATTAATGATAAGGCTATTGTTTGGTTGAGTTACAGTGTTCACGGTAATGAATCATCTTCAACTGAAGCGTCTATGCAAACAATTTATGAGTTACTTACTAAAAGATCTGATTTACTAGAAAATACCGTTGTCATAATTGATCCTTGCTTAAACCCTGATGGAAGAGACAGGTATGCAAATTGGTATAATCAAACTACAACTATCCCTTACAATATAAATAAAATATCAATGGAACATAGTGAGCCATGGCCCGGAGGTAGAGCTAACCACTACCTGTTTGATTTAAATAGAGACTGGGCATGGATAACGCAGGTTGAATCTCAACAAAGACTTAATGAGTATCAAAAGTGGATGCCTCATGTTCATGTTGATTTCCATGAGCAAGGAATAAATGAACCATACTATTTTGCCCCAGCAGCTGAACCATACCACGAGGTAATAACTAAGTGGCAAAGAGATTTTCAATTCATGATAGGAAAAAACAATGCTAAATATTTTGACGAAAATGGCTGGCTATATTTTACAAAAGAAATTTTCGACTTATTATATCCAAGTTACGGAGATACATATCCTACCTACCTCGGTGCAATTGGGATGACCTATGAACAAGCTGGTGGTGGAGTTGCTGGTCTTGGAATATTAAATTCAGAGGGCAAAAATCTAACCCTTGTAGATAGGGTTATGCATCATACGGTAGCTGGTATCTCAACTGTCGAAATATCATCAGCTAATTCAGAAAAATTAAATTCGGAATTTGTAAATTTTTTTAAAAATAAAGCTGGTAATACAACCTATATTATGAATGGTGATAAAGATAAAATCGATCAACTATCTAGGTTTTTAAAAAAACATAAAATAGATTTTTATTCAAGTGATAATCAAAAATTAAGTGTATATAGTTACAATAAAAACAAAACTATCAACTATAGTATATCAACTGCAGATTTAATAATTCCTAATTACCAGCCTAAAGGAAAACTGGTAGATGTGTTTTTGGAGAGAACTACAAAGCTTAGTGACTCAATGACATATGATATTACTGCATGGAGTCTTCCTTTTGCTCATGGTCTGAATGGATATAGTACTTCTAAAAAAATTGAGTTAAAAAAATATACAGAAAAAAAAGTTGAAAATCTTGTTGACAAAAAAGCAATAGCCTATGCGGGAATTTGGAACCATATAAGTGACGCAAAATTTCTATTACATTTGATTGAAAATGAAATAAAAGTAAGATATACGGAAAAAATTATTAAAAACGGGAGTTTAACTCTTCCTCATGGGTCTATTATAATCTACAAAGGAGATCAAACCAACAGAAATTATGAAAAAATTCTATTAGAGCTAGCTGATAATTACAAAATTCAACTTCATTCAATTTACTCAGGAATTTCAGAATCTGGTCCTGATTTAGGCTCTGATTCTGTAAAACTGATAAAGGAAAAAAACGTAGCTATTTTAGCTGGTGAGGGTAATAGCAACTCAGTATCATCACTAAATTATGGAGCCATATGGCACTTTTTCGAACAGGAACTAAAATATCCTCTGACTCATCTTGATGTTAAAAATTTTGAAAGTATTGAATTGGACGAATTTGACACATTAATTATCCCAAGTGGATATTATGGAACTTTAGGAAATGAGAAAAATCTTGAAAAAATTAAGTTATGGGTTTCAAAAGGTGGCAATCTTGTTGCCTTTGAAAATGCAATAAGAATTTTCACAAATAAAGATGGATTTTCTATTAAATTAAAGAGAAATAAATTTGAAAATAAACAAGAAGACGTAAAATATGAGGACTTAAATAGAAACAAGATTCAAAATTATCTATCAGGGGCTATATTCAAGGTTAATTTAGATAATACTCATCCATTAGCATTTGGATATCCTAATGAATACTATTCGTTAAAAACATCAACATCAACTTATGAAAATCACAATGGAGGCTATAATGTCGGTAAAATTAATGAAGATGATGATTCAACAATTGGATTTGTTGGTGATAATATCAAAGATAAATTCAAAAATTCACTGGTTTTTGGTCATGAAAAACTGGGAAGAGGTAATATGATATACTTTACTGATAACATAATGTTTAGAAGTTTTTGGGAGAATGGAAAATTATTTTTGGTGAACTCGATCTTTTTTGTCAACTAACTTCAGCGTACAAGTCAAAGTCAGATGCTTCAATTATTTTAACATCAAAAAATTCTCCAACCCTTAAGAAATTTGTATTAGCTTGTATTAATACTTCATTGTCTATATCAGGAGAATCATACTGTGTTCTGCCAACATAGTAGTTGCCTCTTTTTCTGTCAATTAAAACTTTAAATTTTTTACCTATCTTTTTCTGATTAAGTTCCCAGGAAATTTGTGACTGTATTTCCATTATCTCATTGAGTCTCTCATTTTTTATTTTCTGAGGAACATCATCAATGAGTTTATAAGCACCAGTGTTTTCTTCGTGAGAATATTTGAAGCAACCTAAACGATCAAACTTAGTATTCTTAACCCACTCTTTTAATAATTCATAATCTTCATTTGTTTCTCCTGGATAACCAACTATTAAAGTTGTTCTAATGGCTATTTCAGGAACTTTATCCCTAAACATTTGAAGTAAATCATTAATTTTTTCCATTGAAGCACCTCTTTTCATAGATTTTAAAATCTTATTTGAAATATGTTGAAGAGGGATGTCAATATAATTACAAATTTTAGGTTCAGAATTAATAACTTCAAGGACATCAACTGGAAAACCATTAGGAAAGGCATAGTGAAGTCTAATCCATTCAATACCATCAACTTTTACAAGCTCTTGTAATAATTTTGATAAAGATCTTGTTCCATACAAGTCTATACCATAATATGTGGAATCTTGTGCAATTAAAATAAGTTCTTTAATTCCCTTTTCTGCTAAAATTTTGGCCTGAGAAACTAAATCTTCAATTGAAACACTTTTGTGTTTACCTCTCATTAGCGGAATTGCACAAAAACTACACGGCCTATCGCATCCCTCAGAAATTTTTAAATAAGTATAATTTTTGGGTGTTGTTATAAGTCTTTCACCTATTAATTCATGTTTATAGTCTGCGCCCAAATGTTTAAGTAAAGACGGCATTTCAGTAGTCCCAAAATACTCGTCTACATCTGGAATTTCTTTCTTTAAATCGGGTTTATACCTTTCGCTTAAACAACCAGTAACAAAAACTTTATCTATTAAACCTTCATTTTTCTTTTTTACATTTTCAAGAATTGTATCAATACTTTGTTGTTTGGCATTATCGATGAATCCACAAGTGTTAATTACCACAATATTACCTTCCTCCTCATGAACAACATTTTTATTGTTGGATTTAAGTTGTCCCATTAATACTTCTGAATCATAGGTGTTTTTACTACAACCTAGAGTTATAACATTTATTTTGTTTTTATCTGAATATTTTGTTCTCAAATTTTAATCAAAAAAAGAATCAACAAATTCTAATTTATTGAATTCTTGAAGATCTTCAAGAGCTTCTCCAACTCCAATATATTTTACAGGTATTTTAAACTCATCACTAATTCCAATTACCACCCCTCCTTTTGCTGTTCCATCAAGTTTGGTTATTGTTAACGAGCTAACTTCCGTGGTATTGGTAAATTCTTTTGCTTGAATAAATGCGTTTTGACCTGTTGATCCGTCTAACACAAGCATTACATCGTGCGGTGCATTTTCAATTACCCTATTCATGACACGCTTTATTTTTGAAAGCTCATTCATTAGGTTAATTTTATTGTGAAGTCTTCCAGCCGTATCAATTAAGACTAAATCAGCGTCATTTGTTTTGGCGTAGTTTAAAGTATCAAATGCTACTGAAGCAGGATCACTACCCATTTGCTGTTTAATTATTGGTACATCTACTCTATTAGCCCATGTAACCAATTGATCAATCGCAGCAGCCCTAAATGTGTCAGCTGCCCCAATTACAACCTTTAAACCTAATTTTTTGTACTTATTTGCTAATTTTCCAATTGTTGTTGTTTTACCCACACCATTGACTCCAACAACCATTATGACATGTGGTTTTTCTGAGAACGTATTATTATTACTTGGTTCTTCTTCATTTTCGATTAATAAAGAAGCTATTTCAGCCTTTAATAAAATGTTTAATTCACTTAAATTTGAATATTTTTCTTCTGCTACTCTTGATTCAATTTTATCGATAATTTTTAAAGTAGTATTAACACCAACATCACTTGAAATTAAAACCTCTTCAAGGTTATCTAATACATCAGAATCAATCTTAGTCTTTCCTATAACTAGTTTATTTAATTTTGAAAAAAATGATTGGTTAGACTTTTTTAAACCCTTATTAAGTGTATCTTTTTTCTTCTTTGAATATATATTTTTAAAAAAACCCACTGGCTCTGGTTCAGGCTCTAGTTCTGGTTCTGGTTCAGGCTCTGATTCTGGTTCTGGTTCTGGATCTGGTTCAGACTCTGGTTCTGGTTCTGGTTCTGGCTCTGATTTAGAAATAGTTTCTGAAATTTCTTCTATTTCTTCAGGTTTATTTTTTTCCTTTTCATCAGTAGAAGGTTCTTTATCTTTCTTTTTCTTGAAAAGAGAAAAAAACTTATCAAATAAACCCATATTATAGAATTATATAATTATGATATAAATATATGATAAAAGAAATTTAGTATGTAACAAAAGGATAAATAAGTAAGGGGATTTATTTACCTAAAAACTCGTTTACTTTTTCTTGTGGAAGAATTGATTCAACAAATGAGTATGCGCCAGTCTTGGGTGACTTAACCATTTTTATAGCCTTTGAAAGTCTTTTTGATTTTGATTGTAATGATGCAACAGCTTTTTTTGCCATGGTATAATTATTTTATCTCTTTGTGAACGGTCATTTTTTTAAGAATCGGATTAAACTTCTTAAGTTCGATTCTATCAGGTGTGTTTTTCTTGTTTTTTGTTGTAATATATCTAGAAGTACCTGGCATACCACTGTCTTTATGCTCAGTACATTCTAAAATTACTTGAACTCTGTTACCTTTTCTTGCCATTTAAAACTATTTTAGAAATCCTTTAAGTTTTGCATCTTTAATTGCTGCTTTAATACCAATTTTATTGATTGTTTTTAAAGCAGAAGCAGTAATCTTTAGTGTTATCCATTTGTCATCTTCAGGGATGTAAAAACGTTTTTTGATAAGATTTGTATCAAAAGTTCGCTTTGTTCTATTAAGAGAGTGTGAAACATTATTTCCAACCATTCTCTTTTTTCCAGTAAGATCACATACTCGTGCCATATAAAGATTTTTCTCAGTAAAATATATAATTTCAGCCGCGAATTTACAACTTTTTTGTTATTAGCAAGGCAATTTTTTGAATTTTTATAAAATATTGTTCAGAAGGCTAAATACATTAGAAACTGCACTTTCAATATTTGTTTTTCTGTCACTATTAAAATTAAACTCCCATGTATCTATTTTGTTATTGAAGTTAATAGCTATAAAAACTTTTCCAACTGCAGACTTACCATCTCCTGATTTTGAGCCCACATTACCTGTGACTGCAACAGAAATATCAGATTCAAATTTATTTTTTACACTTATAGACATTTCTTTCGCTATTTCAGCGCTTACAACTCCATATTTTTCAATCCGTTGATTATCTATATTTAAAATTCTAATTTTTGAATCAACAGAATATGAAATAATTCCACCTAAGAAAAAGTCAGAAGCACCTTCATATGAAACAATACTGGAAGCAATTTTACCACCAGTACAACTCTCAGCAACTGATAATGTCAGTTTTTGATCTTTTATTTTATTTATAACTGAGATAAGTTTAATCAATGCTCTATTTTATTTTTAAGTTAAATAATTTTTGATTTTCAAGGTAACCTTGTAATTCATCACCAATGCCAACTTTACCAACTCCTTCAGGTGTACCTGTGAAAATTATATCTCCAATTTTCAATGTAAAATATTTTGAAATATATGAAATTAAGTCGTCTACCTTCCAAAGCATCAATCTGGTATTTGAATTTTGAACCGTTTTTTGATTCAATTCAAGTTTGAAATTAATATTATTAATATCATCAAATTTAGATTTTTCAATCCATTCACTTACAAAACATGATCCATCAAATGACTTAGCCTTTTCCCAAGGAAGACCATTTTTTTTAAGATCATTCTGGACATCTCTTGCGGTAAAATCAATACCTAATCCTACAAAATCATAATACTTATGACTAAATTTGGTTTGAATATGCTTACCAATTCTTGATATTTTAATGATTAACTCTAATTCGTAATGGATTTCGTTTGAAAAATCAGGAATAAAAAACGGCTTATTTTTTAAAATTATTGAGGAATCAGGTTTGTGAAATAATACAGGGCTTTCAGGTCTTTGATTTTCTAATTCTTTAATGTGATCAGTATAGTTTCTTCCTACACAAATTATTTTCATTACAACTAAATTTCACGATTTAAATTCCAATTCTCAAGGTGATTTTTTACAGCTTTAATAAACTTACTTCCAAGCGCACCATTTACGACTCTGTGATCGTATGAGTGTGAAATAATCATTTTCTTTCTAATCCCAATATAATCACCTTCTTCAGTTTCGATTACACTTGGCATTTTTCTTATAGCTCCAAAAGCCAATATACCAACCTGTGGTTGATTAATAATAGGCGTACCCATGATGCTTCCAAAAACCCCTACATTAGTGACCGTGTAGGTACCACCGGCAACATCACCAGGATTTAAATTATTATTTCTAGCTCTATATGCTAGGTCATTGACAGACTTTGCCATACCAACTAAGTTTAATTGATCAGCATTTTTTATTACAGGTACAATCAAATTACCATCTGAAAGTGCAGTTGCCATTCCTATATTTATTTTCTTTTTGAGGATAATTTTATCATCAGCAACAGAAATATTCATCATTGGATATTGTCTTAGTGCTACTGCTACCGCCTCAATAAATATAGGAGTAAATGTAAATTTCTGACCCTCCCTGCTTTCAAATCCTGATTTAACTCTATTTCTCCAGTTGAATATATTTGTTACATCTACTTCAATAAAAGACTGGACATGTACAGAGGTTTTTACCGAATCTGTCATGTGCTGAGAAATCAACTTTCCCATTTTTGTCATTTCGATAACTTCATCACTGAAATCAGAGGTGTCTATTTTTTCGGAATGAATAATTTTTGTATTAAGTTTAATTGAATCATCAACAATTAAGCTCCTGTTTGATAAAAAAGATAGTATATCATTTTTGGTAATTCTATTATCCTTTCCAGTACCGTTAATAAGAGATAACTCCTTTGAAGAGATACCCTCTTTTTTAATCATGTTTTTAACCAAAGGAGATAAAAATCCTTTATTTGAGCTTGTGGTCTCCTCAGATTCTAAAATTACTTTTGCAGATTTTTCTAAGGAATCAGTCATCTCCTCCGCTAATTCTTTTTCAGAATGAATTTCTGTTATTATTTCTTCAGGTTTCTCTTCTAAAGCTGGATTCTCTATTGTGGTTTCTTTTTCAACATCAACTTCATCAGTTTCAATAATAGCTATTGTTTGACCAACTAAAATCACATCATCAACTTTAAAACATTTTTCAATTAAAATACCTTTTTTTTCAGATGGAACCTCAGAATCAACTTTATCGGTTGCAATTTCAACTACTGGTTCGTCAAATTCGATTGAATCACCAATTTCCTTTAACCATGCGGTTAAGGTAGCCTCAGCAACACTCTCACCCATTTTTGGTAATTTTAATTCAAATTTTGACATTAAAATAGATTTGATTTATGTATTCAAAATTAGTGAAAATAGTCCAATTCATTATTTTAATATTTATTTAATCATAAAAAAATAGCATTCCCTTTTTGGTTCATTCCACTTGCCCTTATGATGTAGGAATAATCAGAAGATAAAAACCAAAAATTTATCTTATTTCTGTTTTTTAACTTGTCAACACAATTAATAATTTCCTTGTTGGTCAAGTAATTTGAATCAAAAATTAGATTGCAATCCTCTAATGTTTCATCAATTTTCTTTGTCAGTAGAATATCTCCAAATATTTCCTCTAATTGATTATTCAGCTTATTACCATATAAAATATTTTGATTAGGCTTACTTTTAATTTTTGTATTCCTTGGAAATATTCCACTTAAAATTATGATTAGTCTTGAAATAATTTTTATGGTGCCTAACAAAAATAGATTTGTTGTAAAAACATTTTTAAAATATATATTCATTGCACCATAAAAGTTTCTTAAATAGTTAATATCATTTACAGTACTTTCGCCTTTGAAGTGAATTAATGAAGAACTTCCACAATAAAAGTTGTTATATCCTTTCTTAAATGTTTGGTGACAAATCTCAATATCTTCTCCAAACATAAAATATTCCTCATTGAAACCATTTATATCCCTGAAAAGTGATTTTTCAATAAGCATATTTGCGCCACATAACACATCAACATTTCCGGAATCAAATTCACCTAAATCAGAATAGTATCCACTATTTATTCCAATAAGTTTTTTTGAAATAATGCTAATATTAGGAAAGTTTCTTTTACTCTCCTTTAAAAAAATTCCTTCTCCGTCAATCATTCTAAAACTAAAAATTCCTGTATTAGGTTTTTTATTTTTAAAAAATGAGTCTATCAAGTCTTCAGGGATAATTGTGTCAGGATTCAAAAAAAACAAATATTCACCTTTTGCTAATTTTGCTGCCTTATTATTGGCTTTTGAGAATCCTAAATTCTCTTTATTTTCAATAATCCTGAAATCATATTTTTTTGACTTTAAATATTCAATTGATCCGTCCGTTGAGCAATTATCGATAACTAATATCTCACTATCAATTTGTTTTAAAGCTTTGCTTACACTCTGCAGGCAATAATCAAGGAATGCTTTACAATTATAGCTTACAATTATTACAGAAATTTTCAATTTTATCCCTTTAGTGATTTTTCAAATGGTATTCTATCGGTAATACTTCTTCCCAAAGTTATCTCATCTGCATATTCTAAATCATCTCCAACAGAAATTCCTCTTGCAATTGTAGAAGTTGTTATATTATAATCAGAACCCTGCCTGTAAATGTAAAAATTTGTAGTATCTCCCTCCATCGTAGTACCTAACGCAAAAATCACCTCACTTATTTTATTATTTTTAACTTTTTCTACCAGTGAACTTATGTTTAAATCATCAGGACCAATACCATCAACAGGGGAGATTTTTCCACCTAAAACATGATACAAACCATTAAAGGAACTGGTTTTTTCAATAGCCATTACGTCCCTTATGTCTTCAACAACACAAATAATAGATTCATCTCTTCTGGGATTTGCGCATATTTCACAAATATCAGAGTCAGAAATATTATGGCATTTTTTACAGAAATTTACCTTCAATCTCATCTGAGAAATTGCATTAGCAAGATTTAGAGATTGAGATTCAGGTTGTTTTAACAAAAAAAGAACCAAACTTAATGCAGATTTTTTTCCTATCCCTGGTAAATTAGAGATTTCATTAACAGCATTTTCAATAAATTTTGAAGAAAATTCCATTAAACAAACTTACAAATTTTAAGAAGTTACAATCATTAGACTAACCTCTTTTTTTAAAAAATGTAAAAAAATTATAATTAACTTACCAAAGCAAATAAATCAAAATGAATTCTGCTACTATTATTTTCATTATAGTATTATATTTTCTGCTTCTTTATGTTATTTCATATGTAACTGGTAAAGATGATAGCAATAATATTTTCTTTAAAGCAGGAAGAAATTCTAAGTGGTATGTTGTTGCTTTTGGAATGGTTGGAGCGTCTCTGTCAGGAGTTACATTTATCTCAGTACCTGGATGGATTGAAAGTTCACAATTTAGTTATTTACAGGTCGTTTTTGGTTATTTTGTGGGCTATATTGTAGTATGTTATGTGTTACTTCCTGTTTATTACAAACTAAATTTAACTTCAATATACGAGTTTTTAGACATGAGGTTTGGGAAAGCTGCTCATTTAACCGGAGCATTTTACTTTTTCCTTTCAAGAATATTAGGTGCTTCTTTTAGATTATTTTTGGTTGCAATAGTTTTACAACAATTTGTATTTGATAATTGGAATATTCCATTTCCTGTCACTGTTGGAATTTCAATCGGATTAATATGGATATACACTTTTAAAGGTGGTATAAAAACTATTGTTTGGACAGATACTCTACAGACTTTATTTATGATTTTGGCCGTACTTATATCCATAGTATCGATTTTAAATAGTATTGACCTGAGTCTTAGTGAATACATTTACTCTGACGAATTTAATAGATTTAGTAAAGTGTTTTTTCTGGATGATATTTATGAGAGGAATCATTTTTTAAAATCATTTATAGGAGGAATATTTGTAACCATATGCATGACAGGTTTAGATCAGGATATGATGCAAAAAAACCTTACATGTAAATCAATTAAAGATGCACAAAAAAATATGATTAGTTTCAGTTTTGTATTAGTTTTTGTAACTGCATTATTTATGTTCCTTGGAGCTCTTCTATTTACATATAAAGACCTTAATGGTATTTTAATTCCAGAAATGGGTGGCCAAATTAGGACTGATTTACTTTTTCCTGAAATAGCACTTAACAGTCAGCTAGGAATTATACTTGGCATAAGTTTTTTACTAGGTTTAATTGCTGCAGCGTATAGTAGCGCAGATAGTGCACTAACTTCTTTAACTACATCATTTTGCGTTGATTTTCTTAGAATGGATAACAATGATGAAAAAGAAAATAAAAGAATAAGAAAGGTGGTTCATATCGGAATGAGTTTATTGTTGATGATTACCATAATTATTTTTAAATATATTTTGAGTAGTAATGTAATTGATAGTTTGCTAACCGTAGCATCATATACCTATGGACCACTTCTTGGTTTATTTATTTTTGGTCTTTACAGTAGCCGAAAACTTAGGGGAAATTTGATTTATTTAGTTGTAATTCTTGCACCAATCTTAACCTATTTAATTAATGTGAGTCCAACTTTATATGCTTACTTTAATGATTCCATTGCTTTGATGTGTAAATTTAAAACTTGGGGTTGTGCAAATGAATATGCTATGGAAAATCTTTACAAATTTGGATATGAATTACTTCCAATAAATGGCTTAATAACAATTTTAGGTCTGTATATTTGCTCAAAAAAATCAAATGAGTAAATATCTTTTTAGCTTTCTGATTATTTTATTTATTGTCACTTCTTGTGATAATAATAACAATAATAATAATATTGACAATATTGTTCTTTCCGAAAACATTGAATTGTATAATGAAGACTTGATTAGTGATGATTATATTTTCGTTGTTGAAAATTCATCAACCTACTCATACCTAATTAATAAGGAAGGTTATAAATTATGGGAGTGGAATTTTGACACAACATCAGGTAATGATTTAGAAATTCTAGATAACGGTAATATAATCGGTCTATTTAAAACTCCAAATCCAAGCATTGATTTTGGTGGTTTTGGAGGAACTGCCAAACTTATAGACTCAAACGGAAATACAATTTGGGAATTCACTGTCAGTGATGAAAATTTTAATGCTCATCATGATGTTGAAATGCTACCAAATGGTAACGTTTTGATGATGGTTTGGGAAAGAATAACTAACCAAACAGCAGTTCAAAATGGAGTTGATTTTAATACCGACATATTCGCGGAAAAAATTATTGAAGTTAATCCATCAAACAATCAAATAGTTTGGGAATGGAGGAGCTGGGATCATATTATCCAAGA